>CBDUJZ010000226.1:0-5992 GCA_965367675.1 uncultured Myxococcales bacterium
ACGCGGTGGATTGCACCAGCGGCGTTTGCACCGGTGACGTGTGCCAGGTCCCGACTTGCTCCGACAGCGTGCAAAACGGCGACGAATCGGATGTGGATTGCGGCGGTAGCTGCGGACCCTGCGACGACGGCGGCGCTTGTGGCGACGCGGTCGACTGCACCAGCGGCGTCTGCACGGGTGACGTATGCCAGGTCCCGACCTGCTCCGACGCGGTGATGAACGGCGACGAGTCCGACGTGGACTGCGGCGGTAGCTGTGGACCCTGCGACGACGGCGGCGCCTGTGGCGACGCGGTCGATTGCACCAGCGGCGTTTGCACCGGTGACGTGTGCCAGGTCCCGACCTGCTCCGACGCGGTGATGAACGGCGATGAGACCGACGTGGACTGCGGAAACTCCTGCGGCGCCACTTGCGTACCCAGCGAGGTTTGCGACGACTCCGCGGACTGCACCAGTGGCGTGTGCACCGCCGGCGTGTGCCAAGCCCCGACGTGCTCCGACGGCATCACGAACGGCGATGAGTCCGATATCGACTGCGGTGGCTCTTGCGGCGCAACATGCGTGCCCACCGAGACCTGCGGCGCGTCCACAGACTGCACCACCGGCGTATGCACCGGTGGCGTGTGCCAAGCCCCGACCTGCTCCGACAGCGTGCAAAACGGCGACGAGACGGACGTGGACTGCGGAAACTCCTGCGGCGCCACTTGCGTGCCCACCGAGGCTTGCGACGACGCTGCCGATTGCGACAGCGGGGTGTGCACTGGAAACGTATGCCAAGCGCCGTCCTGCTCCGACGGTGTGAAGAACGGAGACGAGGTGATCAGTGACTGCGGCGGAGTGTGCGGGGCGTGCCCGTTCCCCAGCAGTGCATTGGTGTTCGAGTCGTCGAGCTCTGACTCGGAGATTCAGGACGCGTTGGCGCGGCTCGGCATCACCGATGTGACAACGACCGAGGACAGCACCGTGTTCACCACGGCGTATGACAGCCGTACTTGGGATCTCGTCTTCGTCGCGAGCTCAAGCACCTATCCCGTGGGCACTGCCGTGGACCGTATCGTGGCTCGGCACGCAGCGGGACTGCCGCTCATTGTCAGCTTCTGGGATTGGGACGGGTCAACACTTACCGCGGTCCGAAGTGCTTTCAATCTCACGATCGTGAACACGTTTAGCTCCCCGCCCACCTTGTTCCCAACGGCCGGCGCCCCGACGAACTTGTTCGACATGTTCGAGTCGATTCCAACCGCGTTGGCGCCGACGAATAGTGAATGGAGCGACAATGGTGACACGTTCACGAGCAGCGCCGGAGGCATTCCTCTGATCTCGGTCGGCTCCGCGACGGGAGAGGCTGTGACGTTCGCGGTCACCCCAACGACGATCGCAAACGGGTTCTTGCACGACAACTTCGGTGGGGACGCGGACACGGACTCCGTGGTCGACATGCACGAGCTGATCCTGAACCAGATCACGTATGTTTTCGGCGCTCGTTAGCCAGCGAGACCGCCAACGTTCGACGACGCCGCGCACCTTCGGGTGACGCGGCGTCGCTCGTTTTGGCAGCGTGCTGAATAGGATCGGCAGTCGTGTGGTCTAATGTCGGACTCGCAGCATGTCGCTGCACTCCCCTCTCCGAGAGAACTCCCATGTTGAGCAAGTTTCAGGCCGCCGTTTTTGTCGCCATCTTCGCCTTCTCTAGCTTCGCGAACGCTCAGGATCGTCGTGTGCCAGAAGCTGCCAACGAAGTGCGCGTGGAGCAGGTGCAGGAGGTCGAGTTGGCCGAACGTGTTGCCACGCCCGCGCAATGCGAGGCGACATGCGCGGGGGCGGATGCTCGAGCGACACAGACCGCGGACGGCGAGTGTACGTGCGCAGTGGACGGCGCCGAGGTGGTTCAAGCGCGGCAGAACGGATGTACGCAGGCGGGCTGCCGAGCGGCGTGTGGCGACAATATGTGCGTGGGCTGGCGGCCGAACGGCTCCAACGGCTGCAACTACTCGTGCCTTCGCAGCACCCTGTTCCTCACGGACGACGAGCGCTCGCGGATGGTGGACTAGCGCGGCCGGTCGGCGCCGCTGGGGCCCGGCAGCGCGGCCGGTCGGCGCCGCTGGGGCCCGGCGCGGCACGTACACTTCCGCTGGTCAATTCACGAGACACCCTGTGTTCAACGTTCCCCCTCATGGCCGGTTTGCTGGCGACGCTCTTGTTGGCGGGCTGCACCGAATCGGACGACGGCGGCGCGGAGGATAGTGGCACCGCGGACACGTTGGTCGACGCGGGCGAGAGCGGCGGAGATACGACATCGGATGTGCCGGGTGATGCTGCGGTCGACGTCGGCGAAGTAGACCCGGATGCGGTGGACGATGGAGGGACGGGCACCGACGCGGCGGACGACGACGCGGATGACGCGGCGGATGACGACGCGGACGACGACGCGGACGATGGGGGCACCGAGGCCGACGTCGTGGTGCAGCCCACCTGCGACGACGAAGAGTTGAACGGCGACGAGTCCGACGTGGATTGCGGTGGCGCATGCGACCCGTGCGATGACGGCGGCGCGTGCGTGGAGATGGCCGATTGCGTGAACGGCGTGTGCACGGAAGGCGCGTGCGTGCCGGCGACCTGCGCAGACGCCGTGATGAACGGCGACGAGTCCGATGTGGACTGCGGCGGTAGCTGCGTGGGGTGCGGCGTGGACGCGGCTTGCGGCTCGGGAGGCGACTGCGACAGCGGGAACTGCTCAGAGGACGTATGCGTGGCGCAGAGCTGTGAAGATGGGATCAAGAATCAGGACGAGACGGACATCGATTGCGGTGGCGACATCTGTGGCCCGTGTGGCGCTGGCGCCGACTGCGTGGAGCGCGACGATTGCGGCAGCACCCATTGTGATACGGAGGATGGCACGTGCGTCGCGGCCTCGTGCAGCGACGGGTCCATGAACGGCGACGAGTCGGACGTGGATTGCGGTGGCGATAGCTGTGATCCGTGCGCGACTGGCTTGGCCTGCGTCGAGGCGTCTGACTGTGCGAGTCGGGACTGCGACGACACGACAGGGATCTGCCTGGCGTCCTGCGATGACGGCGCGCTCAACGGCGACGAGACGGATGTCGATTGCGGCAACTCGTGCGGATCCACCTGTGAGGCCACCCAGATCTGCGCCCGCTCATTCGACTGCATCAGCTATGTTTGCACCGACAATGTGTGCGCGGCCCCAACGTGCTCGGACGGCATCCGGAACGGCGACGAGCCGGAGGTGGACTGCGGTCGCTCGTGCGCCAACAAGTGCGAAATCGGTGACTCCTGTAACGTCCATGAGGACTGCCAAACCAACTGGTGTTCCGGCGGCGGTTGCGACGTCTAGAGCGGTTGTTCGATCGGACGCGATTGGGCCTGCCATCGACGATGGTTTTGGGCTGGATCGCGTCTAGCTGTCCTTCCCTTCGGCTGTGCTCAGGGCGGGCTCGGTCAGGAAGGGGTCCTTCCCTTCGGCGGTGCTCAGGGCAGGCTCGCTCTGGGTGGGGTCCTTCCCTTCGGCTGTGCTCAGGGCAGGCTCGCTCAGGAAGGGGTGGCTGGGGTAGGGTGCGGTCCTTCGGCTCCGTCCTATAGCTGTCCTTCCCTTCGGCTGTGCTCAGGGCAGGCTCGCTCAGGGTGGGGTTCACCGGGTGAGGTACGGTCCTTCCCTTCGGCTGTGCTCAGGGCCGGCTCGGTCAGGAAGGGGTCCTTCCCTTCGGCTGTGCTCAGGGCAGGCTCGCTCTGGGTGGGGTACTTCGGTCAGGTACGGTCCTTCGACTTCGCTCAGGAAGGGTGGTTCGGTGGGTCCGTCTAGCTGTCCTTCCCTTCGGCGGTGCTCAGGGCAGGCTCGGTCAGGAAGGGGTGATTCGCTTAGGGCACGGTCCAGGTGATGGTGCCGTACACGGCCCTGCCCGGTAGCGGGTAGCCGGTGATGTCGGCGATGGCGCGGGGCACGTTTCGGGTGCTGCCGCCGTCGGGGAGTGCGGCGTTTTCGGTGCGGCTGTTGGCCAGGTTTTGGACTTCGATGGCGAAGGTGGGGCGGCCGCCGATGGGGGGGCTGACGATGAGCGCGAGGTCGTGTTCTTGGCGGCGTGGGATCGGGCGGCGGCCGCGCTGGTCGAGCGTGGCGGGGCCGTTGCCGTCGAGGCGGTAGCGGAGGGCGATCCAGTGGACGGCGAGGGTGCTGGAGGCTGAGAATTGCAGCCGCGGGCGGTTGGGGAGCGGTTCGCCGTTTGTGATGGCGCCGGGGGTCCGGTCGACGGCTTCGATGTTTGCGATGGAGCCGGCGACGGCGAGTGACACGGGGATGTTTGTTTGTGTTTGTTCGCCGTCGGCGATTCGTAATTCGGCGGCGAGTTCGTGGCCGCGGATGGACGCCTTTCCGATGTTGATGGGGGTGGAGACGCCGAGCCCGTTGTCGATGAAGGCGATGAGGTCGTCGATGTGTCGGTCGAAGTAGCCGTAGGTGATGCTGGCGTCGAAGCGGGCGCGGCCTTCGGCCGAGCCGGCGAGTTGGGCGCCGGTGTCGAATCCGCGGCGGGCTTCGGGGCGGAGCTCGGGGTTGCCGACGGTGGTGCCGCGGTCGCCGTACAGCTCGAAGAATGTGGGCAGGCGTTCGGCGAGGCTGGCGGTGGCGTAGACGCGGAGGCGGAAGGGGTGGTCGGCGTTGACGAAGGGGGCGAAGGCGACGCCCGCGTGGGGGGACCAGACGGCGCGGAACGCGTTGTCTTGGCCCGGCGTGGCGCTGGAATCGGCGCTGGAATCGGCGCTGGAATCGGCGCTGAGGTCGACGCGGGCGGCGAGGTCCGCGGTGAGGCGGTTTTGCCAGGCGCGGAGGGCCGTTTCGAGGCCCGCGGCGACGGTGTGGCGTCCAGCGGACGCTTTGGTGCGTCCAGCGGTGGGGTTGGCGTCCGCCGCGGGTGCGTCGGGCGTGGCGGGAGCGCTGCGGTATCCTTCGGCGGCGTAGTCCACGGCGGCGCGCACCGTCAGGTGCGTGCCGCCGTGGACGGTGGGGCGTGCTCCGAGCATGAGGAGCCAAGCGCGATCGCGCTGGTTCTGGGCGCCGAGGCCGAGCTCGTCTGCGGGGTCGCGATAGTGCTGAAATTCGAGCGAGGTGCCGGCGATGAGCGCCAGGTCGGTGTTGTCGCCGAGCCACCGGGCGCGCTCGGCGCGCACGGCGGCGAACGCGCGGCCTTGGGTGAGCGAGGTCTCGAACGCGGGTGCGGTCGCGAGGCCGGGCAGGCCGTGGTGGTCGGCCCCGCCGAGCGCCATGGTCGTGAGTCGCCACTGACCGAGTCGGATGCGATGTCGGACGAGCAGGTTTCCGGCGTCTACGCCGGCGTTTCGGCGGGTCTGGGTGCTGTCGTCGCCGTCGTTGAACGGCGTGCCGTTGTCGTCGAAGTAGCTGAAATCGTTGGCGCTTCCGCCGTAGTGTGCGGCGACCATGAGTTCGCCGCGGGGGCGTTCGTTGGTGCCGAGTCGCGTTTGCACGGCTGCGCCGACGCGGCGGGTGGCGAAGCTGCCGGCACTGAGCTGGTAGCGTTGCTGGTTGGGCGCCTCGAACCGCGTCTGCAGGTGGAGCACGCCGCCGGGCAGGGGCGCGCCGAGCTGCACGGGCACGTTGCTGCGGTAGACGGTGGCGGCGCCGAGCAGCTCGGGCGGGATGCTCGAGAGGTCGAAGGCGCTGGTCTGTGCGCCGTGCAGGGGGATGCCGTCGAGGACGACGCGGACGTGGCTGGGGTCTGCGCCGCGGATGGAGAGGTAGGCGGGCGCGCCGAAGCCACCGGTGCGTCGGAGCACGGTGGCCGGGGTTTGGTCGAGCGTCTCGCCGAGTGTGTTGGCGGTGACGTCGGCGTCGAGGAGGCGGACTGTGGTGGCAGCGCCGGAGGCTCCGGCGGCTTGCCCGCCGGGGGCTGCGACGCGTGTTTCTGAGGTGTTTGTTTGGGTGCCGTGTGTTTGCGCCACAGCGAGTCGGGGGGGGGGGGGGG
>CBDUJZ010000227.1:0-5959 GCA_965367675.1 uncultured Myxococcales bacterium
GGGACCGGCGGTGAGACAGACCCTGGCACCGGCGGCGAGACAGGCCCGGGGACCGGCGGCGAGACCGACCCTGGCACCGGAACCGCGAACACGTTGCCGCCGCATGTGCCCATCCAAATTTCACCAGCGCGTCCGGTCGACATCCCGGCGGTCGTGACGATTGGCGTGGGCAGCACGCTGCTGATCAGCGCTGCCGGCGTGAACTTCGCGCGGTGGGCCGGTCGTGATGATTACCTGGAAGCCCGCACGTCGTGCGAAGAGCTGGGCGTGGATTGTGGCACCGCGGAGTCCGAACGCGCCACGTTGCACCGCAGCAAACGGTGGGTCTCCGGACTGCTGATCAGCGGCGCTGTCGTGACCACCGTCGGGGCGCTCCTGCAGGTGTATCCTCGGCGTGACCGCGACTCGGCGCGCGTCCGCGTGGCGCCCACAGCGAACGGCGTCGCGTTCACGTTCGGGCGGGTGCACCCATGACCCAGTCTCTCCGCCAGGTGACCGCCTTTGCCGTCTGCGTATCGCTGGCCGGCGGTTGTATTTGGACCACCGATACCTCCGAGATCACCGCCGCAGATGTCGCGTCAGACGTGGCCAACGATGTGCCTGACGACACCGCGGGAGACGCGGACGCAATCAGCGACGTGGAGGACGACACCTTGCTCGACGATACCACGCCGGACGACGTCATCCCCGACGTCGTGGACGGACCGCGCGACCCCTGCGTTGGCGGAGCGTGGTGCGACGAGGTGTCGAACCTGCTCGTCTCGTGCGCGCCGTCTCCGGTGGCCACCAGCTGCACGTTCGGTTGTGACGACGGCGCGTGCCTTCCCGAGTGCGCGACCGCGTTCGGGTGCTCGGAAGATGCGACGTCGACGGTGGATTGTAACGGCGGCGTGCCGACCCCCGACGATATGTGCCCCGAGGGCTTTGCGTGTACCGACGGCGGCTGCAATCGCACGGACGAGTGTGAGCCCGGCAGCACGCGCTGCGTCGAGGGTGGGATCATGGCCTGCGACCAGACGGGCTCGCTGAGTGTGTTCGTGCCTTGCGGAGACGCGGCCTGCACACCCGTGTGGCCCGACGTGGACGGCGACGACTGGGGCGATGGATTCGTGCCCATCGCTGTCGCGTGCGGCGTGCCCGAGGGCATGGCGGACAACGACCTGGACTGCGACGACGCCGCGCCGAGCGATAGCACCACGCCGTGCCCTGGCTGGTCGGTGGTGGAGCCCGGCTCGTTCTTGATGGGGACCCCCGAAGGCGAACTCGCCGCCGTGCCGTCGAACGAGGTACAGCAGGCGGTCGAGGTGACGCGGCGGCTGCTCGTGATGCAGACCGAGGTGACCCAGGACATGTGGGTGGCGCGATCCGCGGCCTCGGGTAATCCGAGCTTCCACGCCGAATGTCCGACGTGCCCTGTCGAGATGGTGAGTTGGTTCGATGCCCTGCGGTTCGCGAATGAGATGTCGCGTTCCGAGGGGCTGGAGCTTTGTTACACGCTCGGCGAGTGCCCGCCGCTGGAGTACGGAACGGGCTGTGCGGACGAGGAGCAAGGCTGCGAGGCCTTGTATGCCTGCGATCGGGCGACGTTCCGCGGGCTGGACTGCGAAGGCTATCGGCTGCCGGCCGAGTTCGAGTGGGAGTATTTCACGCGTGCGGGCGAGACCGGTCCGTACCCGGCCGTACTCGAGACTGTTGGTTGGTTTAGAGACTCGCCGGGAGAGGACGAGACGCACCCCGTCGCCATGCTCAACCCCAACGCGTTTGGGCTGTATGACGTCCACGGGAACGTGCACGAGTGGGTGATGGACGTACAGGAGGCTTACCGCGGTGATCTGGTGACGCCGACCCTGGACCCGCTGGCGTTCGGCACACCGACGGACGTCACCGCGGGGGCAAACCGGGTGAATCGCGGCGGGGCGTTCAACACGTCGGCGACGCAATGCCGCGCCGCCGCGCGCGCCTTTGTCAGGCCGACCACCCGCAACTGGGCCACCGGGTTCCGCTTGGTTCGCACGTTCGGCGCCGACTAGGACGTCGGGCGCGTACCGCGGCGGCCGAGTAGGGCAGCGGCTCGGTACGCCTCGCTAAGGCGGCGTCTGGTGGACGCCAGCGGCGCGTTTACCGCCGGCGTCGGAGCAGCGCGACCGCGAGCAGCACGCCGAGGGGGCCGGCGGGGCTGGGGCCGTTAGGGGCCGCCGCGCAGCCGAAGCCGGAGCCGCCGGACACCTGGAACGGGGTGCGCCCGCACACGTCGAGCTCCACCGGGCCGTCGCATTGTCCGTCGTCGTCGGAGTCGGGGTCGAGCGGGTTGAGTCCCATGGCGACCTCGTCTCCATCGCTGACGCCGTCCTTGTCGGTGTCGGGGTCGAGCGGGTCGGTCTCGTTGGAATCGACCACGCCGTTGTTGTTCTTGTCCTCGCCGGTCACGCAGACGCCGCCGACGTCGAGGCCGCCATCGCACAAGCCATCGCCGTCGGTGTCCGGGTTGTTGGGGTCGGTACCGGCGCTCAGCTCGATCTCGTTGGTGCGGCCGTCGAGGTCGAAGTCGAAGCCGTGGTCGTCGGACGGGTCTGTGGGGTTGGTGCCCACGTTGAGTTCCTCTCCGTCTTCGGCGCCGCCGTTGTCCGAGTCTGCCTCGAACGGGTCGGTGGGGGGCGTGCCGTTGACCTCGTCGCCGTCGCTGACGCCGTCGTTGTCGGTGTCGGCGTTGGTGGGGTCTGTGCCGAGCACGGCCTCTGCGTCGTTGGTGAGCCCGTCGTTGTCGAAGTCGAAGCCGAGGTCGTCGGTGGGGTCGTTGGGGTCGGTCCCTTGGTCGAGCTCGTCGCCGTCGTTCCTTCCGCCGTCGTCGGAGTCTGCGATGAACGGGTCGGTGGTCGGGTCACCGTCGACTTCTTCGCCGTCGGTCCGCCCGTCGCCGTCGGTGTCGGGGTTGCCGGGGTCTGTGCCGAGCACGGCTTCGCGCTCGTTGCTCAGGCCATCGCGGTCAAAGTCGTTTCCGAGGTCGTCGGTGGGGTTGGTGGGGTCGGTACCGTCGCCGATCTCCTCTCCGTCGGAGCGTCCACCGTCGTCGGAGTCGCCGCGGAAGGGGTCGGTGGGCGGCGTGCCGTCGACCTCGTCGCCGTCGTTTCGTCCATCGCCGTCGGTGTCGGGGTCGGCGGGGTTCGTGCCGAGCACGGCTTCGCGCTCGTTGGTGAGCCCATCGTTGTCGTAGTCGTTGCCGATGTCGTCGGTGGGATCGAGCGGGTTGGTGTTGTCTTCGTTGATCTCGGAGCCGTCTGATCGTCCACCGCCGTCGCTGTCTTCGGACTCGGGGTCGGTGCCGAGCTGGCACAGCTCGATGACGTCGACAGCGCCGTCGGAGTCGGTGTCGAGGGTGGCGCTGATCGCGCCGACGGGGATGGTGGCGCTGGTGGTCTCGAAGAGCCAGGTGAAGGTGTCCATGAGGGCGTTGTTGCCCTTGCTGCCGCTCTCGAAGACGCCCCAACCGCGCGCGTTTCCGCCCGTGAGCAGGTCGTACGCGTCGGCGGCGGCGTCGGGGTCGCCGGAGCTGAGTCCGGCCTCCGGGGAGCGGTTCGGCGAGAGCGCGTCGTCGAACATGGCTTCGGGGGCGGCCGAGATGAGCGAGTCATCCCAGAACAGCGGCAGCGGCGACGCGGTCCCGGCGGCGTCGATGGCGAACATCCGCACGCCTTGGAAGCAGGTCTCAATGTCGTCGCCGAGCCAGTGCACTTCGCCGACGGTCGCGCGCACGATGCACTCGTAGTCGCCGGGTGCGATGAACTCGCCGTCGGGCGCGGTGCCGTCCCAAATGATCTCGTTGAGGCCGACGCGCATCTCTCCGAGCTGCACGTAATCCGTGCCGCCGATGAGGTCGTACGTGGTGTCGCCGTTGGTGTCGCAGATCAGCTGGTAGGTGCCGGGCGCCGACGAGTTGAACGACAGCGTTCCCACGGTCAGCCCCGGCGCGAACACTTCGCAGTCGATGGGGCCGCCTCGGAACGACTCGGCGGTGACCTCTGGCGCGGTCGCCTCGTAGTCCGCGATGTCGGGCGGGAGCAGGTAGAGGCGATACTCGGGGGTGACGCTGTTGTCGTCCGCGAGCACCGAGCGGCCGGCGAGGGGGCCGTCGACGCCGCGGGAGTTCGCGACGAGCGCGTACTCGAATCCGGCGAGGCCGTGGAATCGCAGCTCGACGACTGCGGTGCCGTCTTCGGGGGAGCCGATGAGCACGTAGAAGCTGGCCGAGGTCGCGCTCGACAGGCCGAACCCGCCGGCGTCAAAGAACCACTCTCGGCTGGAGACGCGGCCGCCCGCGCCGGCGCCCGCAACGCCCACGTCCCACGGTCGACCGGCCTGTTGGTCGCTCACAGGGCGCAGCATGTACGTGCCCGGCCCGGAGGTCGGGTCGATGGCTTCGCCGGACGCGTAGCTACCGAGCTGCATGCCGTCGGGCGCCACCACCTGCACGCGGCCGACGCCGGTCCACACGATCTGCTCGATGCCGTCGTCGATGATGTCGACCAGGATCTCCGTGTCCGCGAGCAGGACTTGCGCGTCGCCGATCTGTGCCGTGCCCTCCGCGTGCGCGGTGGCGGGAGTCGCCAGCGAGACGCAGCCGAACGCGGCGAAGAGCAGCGCGGCGCGGCGAATTGCAGATGCCGTGGGCAGCAGAACGGAGTGTGACATCTCGTAACGATAGGAGGAGGTAGGGCGTGATCATAGCGCGCATCGCGAAAATACCACAGATTGTCGCTATGTTGCGGCGCTGTGTTCGCTGGGCTGTGTGGGGGCGTGTGCGCGCGTCGGCCGTCGCGGTTTGCGCGGGTGGTCGCGAGGCCGCCTTCCCCGGATTGTTGCGCCCACGCCACGTCCGCGCGACTGTGCGGGGCATGGCGTACGCCCCTTCCAGCTTGAGATTCGCAGCGTGCTCGTTCGACCGTGTGTTCGACACGGAGCCGAAGCAGGAGCTGATGACGCTCGAGGCGTTGCTGCAGTTCCTGTCGCGGTTCGAGGTGAAACCGCAGGTGCTGCAGCGGATGGAGCGGGAGGTCGCGCGGGTGCAGCGCTCGTTCGACCGCGTGCAGAATGGGCAGTCCGGGGCGGGTCCCATCGGAGCTCGGATTCGGGAGGCGTTGCAGGACGCCGAGCGCACTGCGGCGGGTTCGGAATCGGCCGGAGCCGACGTGGAAGCGGCGGGCAGGGCGGTGCTCGCCAAGCTGCAAGACGAGGCCAAGCGCTCGGTTAAACGCGACCTTCGGTTGTGGTCGCCCACGTTGTACCGGCCGGGCGCCCGGCGCGGGTCCGACCACGTGCTGCACCTCTCGTGTTTGGTGCTCGACTACGACGCTGGTACGCGGATCGAGGCGGCGTCGGAGCAGTGGTCGCGCTGGCTGCATGTGGCCCACTCGACGTGGTCGTTTCGGCCGGAGCACCACAAGTTTCGCCTCGTGCTCCCGCTGGCGGAGCCCGTCGCGGCGGAAGACTGGCCCGAGGTGTGGGCGTGGGCGAGTGCGCGAACGGGCGGAGCGATTGACCCCGCGCTCAGTGGTGCCGGCGCCATGTTCGCGATCCCGACCGTGCCGAATGCCGAGTGGCCGCGGGCACATATCGCGCACGACGGTCCGCTGTTGAGCGTGGTGAACGAGGGCGTCATCGCGTCGGCGGCGTCGGGCGGCGTGCCGGAGGATGTGGTGCTGCTGCAAGAGAATACGCTGGTGACCGGGCGGCGGAAGTACCGGTCGATCCATGCGCCGATCCCGTTCGCTGTGCGGACCGCGCCAGATGTGGCCTGGGAGCGCGACGAGCTGTGGGACCCGTTCGGCGACGGCGCTGCGCCTGCGTCGCCAGAGCCGGCGCCAGCAGCGCACGCGTCGGCAGAGCTGGCGTCGACGGCGCTGGAGCCTGCGCGCCCTGTGGCCAGCCAAGAAACAGGAGTGACGATGGAAGAGTTCGCGGCGCT
>CBDUJZ010000228.1:0-5924 GCA_965367675.1 uncultured Myxococcales bacterium
GCGCTGTCCTTCGACAAGCTCAGGATGGGTTCCCTGCGGCAAGTTCATCGCGAGCTCGCACACGGCAATCTACGCCCTCCAAACCCATCCTGAGCGTAGTCGAAGGACTCGCTCAGGATGGGTTCCCTGCGGAAGAACCCCTGCCACTCCCCTAAACAACGCCACTCCGAAAGCTCCGCCCCCCAAACAACGCCGCGGGCGCGGGGCGTGACTCCGGACTCAGCGCTTCTTCTTGCGCTTAGTCATCGCCTTCGCGATCCGCTGGTAGTGGTTTGGCAGCCAGCGGTGGCCCAGGTCGATGGCCTTGGCGTCATTGCCAATAAGCAGTCGCCCGGTGTTGTTTTCGACGGCGCGCACGATCGCCTCGCCGGCGTCTTCGGCCGTTGTCTTTGCGAGCCGTTTGTCGAAACGCTTCGAGAACTTCTCGTGGCTCCCTAGGCCGGCGTTTTCGTCGAACCGGGCGTTGCGGGCGATGTTTGTTTTGATGCCGCCCGGGTGCACACACGTGGCGCTCACCGTCGACCGGTCCATCTCGAGTTCTTGGCGCAAACACTCCGTGAACCCGCGGACCGCGAACTTGGCCGCGTTGTATGCGCCCTGCGTCGGCACGCCGATCATCCCGAAGATGCTCGACACGTTCACCACGTGCCCCCACTCGGCCTTCTCGAGCACCGGCAAGAACGCTTTGGTGCCGTACACCACGCCCCAAAAGTCGATGTCCATCGTCCAGCGGATGTCTTCGACCGACAGGTCTTTGATGCGGCCCACGCACGTGACGCCCGCGTTGTTGACCACCACGTTCACCTCGCCGAACTCGGCGGCGACGGTGTCGGCGTAGGCGAACACCGCGGCTTGATCGGACACGTCGAGGCTGGCCGAGTGCACGCGTGCGCCCATGGACTCGAGCTGCGCGGCGGTGTCGGCGAGACCGTCCGCGTTGACGTCGGAGATCGCGAGGTGGCACCCGCGCTTGGCAAACGCCAGCGCTGTGGCGCGGCCGATGCCGCTCGCCGCGCCCGTGACCACGACCGTCTTTCCTCGAAAACTCTTGCCCATGTGTGCCTCGTCGACGCGCGCTCCGGAGCGGTGCGCAGCGGTGCTCCTGACCTAGATTGCGGTGCGCCCGCGGGCAAGGCTCTGCCCGGTTCCCGACCCGGCGCGTCACGCGGCCCGAGCGCCGCCCGTGGCCGGGCTGCTGGCCGTGTCGGTCGCGAGTTTGCCCCGCGCGCCCGGTCGGATTCGATATGGCGTTCGCCGCCGGGACGTGGCATAGGCGACCCGCTCAGGAGGCGCATGGAAACTTGGATTATCGGCAGACGCAGCAACCTGTCGCAGGCGCTTCATGCCGCGATGCCGGACAGCCGCGTGCTGTCTGCAGCCGCGATCGCGCAGGGTGAGCCGCTGCCCACGCCGGCCGGCCCAGTGCGGGTGGTCATCAACGCGTTTCAGCCCGCCACGCAGCTGCGCGACTACTCCGACCCCGTCGGCTACATCGACCGCGCCATCGGCGTGACCGCCCGCGTGCTCGAAGGCCTCCGCGACCTCGACGTGGCCCGCGTGGTCTACACGAGCAGCGCGTCCGTGTACGGCGACAACATCTTCTGCAGCGAAGACGACCCCGTGCGCCCCAACGACCTGCACGCGTCGCTCAAGGTGGCCAACGAGCACATGGTCCGCAACGTGTGCCGCCAGCGCGGGGTGCCCTTCACCGTCGCCCGCGTGTTCAACATGTACGGCGGCGACGACCGGTTCTCGATCGTCTCCAAGGTCATCCGCGCCGCCCGCGACGGCGCCACGCTCACGCTCATCAACGGCGGCAACGCCATCCGCGACTTCATCCACATCGACGACGTGGTCACCACGTTTGTGGCCCTGCTCGAAGGCACGAGCACGGAGAGCGACTCGGCCAACGTGGAGACCATCAACGTGGCCTCCGGGCGCGGCACCTCCATCGCCGGCATGCTCGACGCCATCCGCCGCGAGGGCTTCCAAGTGCCCACCACCTCGCTGACCCGCAACGAGATCAAGGTCTCCACCGCCCGCGTCGAAACGCTCGGCCGGTTCGTCGACCTTGAGCAGTTCATCCGCGTAGAGGACCACCTGCTGCGCGCGCTCCGGTCGCCGCAGCCCTAAGCCGTACACCGCGCCAGCTGCGCGTCAAACCGTCGCGCCAGTTGTGCGTAGACCGTTCCACTTGAGCCGCCATGATCGCTACTAAGCCGACCGCTAACAAGCCCCGCATCTGCCTCATCGTCACCGTCCCCATGTCGCTCGCCACGCTGCTCGAAGGGCAGCCACGGGCGCTGGCCAAGTCGTTCAAGGTGTCGGTGGTGTGCGGGCCTGGGCCGGCCGAGCTGGTGCGCCGGATCGAAGACCAAGAGGGGCTGCTGCCGCATGAGATTCAACTCACGCGTCAGATCACGCCCGCCAGCGACCTGCGCGCGATCGCCGAGCTGGTGGCGTTCCTCCGCGAGACGCGGCCGGACATTGTGCAGACGTACACGCCCAAGGCCGGCCTCATCGGCATGATCGCCGCCCGCATCGCCCGCGTGCCCATCCGCGTCCATGGCGTCGTCGGCATGCCGCTCATGGAGGCCACCGGAAAACGCGCCGCCATGCTGCAGTTCACCGAGCGGCTCACGTACGCCAACGCCACCCACCTGACGTGCAACTCGAACAAGCTACGCGACTGGATTGGCGAGCACCTGACGCGCCGCCCGGTCACGGTCGTCGGCAACGGATCCATCAATGGCGTCGACATCGAGCGGTTCCGCGATGACGAGTCGGCGGACGTTAAAAAGGCCCGCCGCAAGACGCTCGGCATCGGCGCCCGCGACCGCGTGTTCCTGTTTGTCGGCCGCATCGTACGCGACAAGGGCATCGAAGAGCTGGTCACCGCCTTCACCCGCATCGCCGACGACACCAAGAGCGTGAAGCTGCTGCTCGTGGGCGACTACGAGCCCGAGCTCGACCCCGTCGCGGCCCCGGTCGACGAGGCCATCCGCAACCACCCCGGCGTGGTCAAAACGGGCTTCGTCAGCGACGTGCGCCAGTACATGGCCATCTCGGATGTGTTCGTTTTGCCCAGCTACCGCGAGGGCCTGCCGAACTCCCTCATCGAGGCCGGCAGCATGGGATTGCCGTCGATCGCGACGGACATCAACGGCTGCAACGAGGTCATCATCCCGGGCGAAAACGGCCTGCTGGTGCCCGCCAAAGACGCCGACGCGCTCGAGACCGCCATGCGCGAGCTGCTGGTGGCCAAGACGCGCAAGCAGCTGGCCAAGCAGAGCCGCCCCTCGATCACGGCGCGGTTTAGCCAGGACTACTTTTGGCCCGAGCTGCTCGCCACGTACCGCACGTTCATGGGCGGCTAGCCGCCGGACGCGAATTCACAACCTGGCGGTGACGCACGAGCCACCGCTGCATCCCGAACATGCCCCACTCCTCATACGCCAGCTCCACGGCGTCGAGCTCCGCCTCCACATCGGGCGAAACCGCAGCGCTCCACCGACGACGTTCCAGCGCCATGCGCGCGCGCAACCACGTGTCGATGTACGTGGGTTGCGCCCCCGCGCGGATGTGCCGCACCCGTTCGAACAACGTGTGCGCACGCGCAACCTCGCCCCGGCGCGACGCCAACACGCCCAGCGTCATCTCGTAGCAGCCCGCATACAACCTGCGGCCGCGAAGCCAGCGCTTGGTCCACCTCACGCTGTCTTTGAGGCGCGCCTCAAAGTCGGGCACCTGGTCGTCACCCACCTCGTCGGCCAGCGCGCACAACGCCTCGATATGGCTCATCGAAACGAGCAGGCCCCAACCGCGGTCCAACCCGCTGGTCCGGTAGATCGACTTCGCGCGCTCGTAGGTCGTCACCGCCTCGTGCAGGTGCCCCTCCAACAGCGCACAGCCGGCGATAACCTCATTCGCCAGCGCGTCGAACACCGGGAACGCGAGCCGGAGGTCGGAGTTGAGAATCTCCTGCGCAGCCGCTCGGCCGTACGCCACATCGCCATGCACACTCGCCACATAGGCCCGGAGCAGCACCGTGTCGGCGACCACCCACGTTGCGCGCGCGCGGCGGCCATGACGCTCCGCGGTGTCGAGCGCATCCACCGCGGCCGACATCTCGCCGACCAGCGCGTAGGACCACCCACGGCTCAGGCACGCGAACGCCAACGAAAAGTCGTCGCAAAGCTGCTCCGCCAGCGCCACACCGGCGCCCATGTGTGCTTGGCTCGACGTCACGTCGCCGTGCACCAAAAGGTCGGTCCCGCCGCGCGTCAGCTCCAGCCGCATGAGCCCAAACTTATCGGACTCCCGGCGGGCCAGCTCCGTGCCCTTTCGCTCAAAGTGCCGGCTCAGGCCCGCGTTCCCCAAGATGGCGAAAAAGAAGCTATCGAAGCCGTACGCGTCGACCCGAAACTCGGCCGGCCCACACTGCTCCGCCAACTTCGTAAAGCCCGCCACGTAGGCCGCCGACTGGTACAGATCGATCCAGCGGTGGAGCAGCGCCAACTCGCGCTGCACGATCGCGCGCTCGATCGCCAGCGGGGAGCCCTGACGCCGCGGAAAGAGGCGCCGAGCCTGCGCCCAAACGAAGTCCCGAGCGGTAGCGAGGACCTGCAGCCAACGACTGCCCGGAATCCCACCGCCGGCCAACCGGAGCGCCGCGCGCAGCAGGTCGACCGCTGCCCCAGAGGCCTCTGTACGCAGCATCGCGAGGCCCCGCTTCCGCATCAAGCGGACCCGCCGAAGGGTGTCGTCCGGACGCTCCGCCTCGAGCGCGCCGTAGCGTGTGATGGCGTTGTCGACTTCGCCCAGCGGGACCAGCGCGTCGGCCAACCGCTCACGCAGCTCGGACACCTGCGCGGGGCTCTCGCCGGGGTCGCCGAGGTCGGCGCGCTTTAGGGCCGCGCTGAGGAACGTCGCCGCGAGCGCGTAGTCGTGCACCCGAAGCGCCACCTCGGCCGCCCGCTCCGCGGCGTCAACCGCCAGCGCGCGGTCGCTTCCGCGGGTCGCATGCCACGCATAATCCGGCCCGGTGCCGCCCCGCGCCAGCAACGCCGCCGCCGCGCCGTCGTGCAAACGCGCGCGTTCATCCTCGCCCAGCGACGCCACAAACGCCTCCGCGATCAGCGCATGCTCAAAGTGCACGTCCCCATTGCGCGCCGCGCTGAGCACCCCCGCGCGGATACCCTCGTCGATCGCGAGATCCACCGACTCGGCGTCCACTCCGGTCACCACGCGCAACAGGTCCGCATCGAGGGGGTTTCCGAACAGGGCGGCGACCGCCAGCAACTCCCGCGCGGCCGGACCAACCGCCTCCGCCCGCTTCTCCAGGATCGTCGAGATCGCAGCGTCCAGGTCGAGGTCCTCAAGCGCCGGCCCGCTCGACCAACCGCGCCGAGCACGCATCAGCGCCCCACTCGCGACCATGGCGCGCACCGCGGAAACGGCGAAGAGCGGGCTGCCGTGAGCGTGCTGTACAACGCGCTCAAGCGCCAGCGGCGGGATCTCTTCGGCCGCGGTCCCCAGCACCCGCGCCACCATCGCCCCCACGGCCGCGTCATCCAACGCCTTCAGCACGCACACGGCCCCGCCAGGAAACGCCTCCCGCAAACGCGCCTCCGCGTGGGTTCTGGACGTCAGCAGCACCCAACCGTCCAGGCTGCGCGACGCGTCGATCTCGTGGGCGAGCGCAGCCACCAGCCTCAGCGCATCCGCACCCGCGTAGTGCATATCCTCAAGCACCAGCGCCACCGGTCGTCCCCGCGCGCGGTTTCGCAGCTCATCCACCAGCTGCTCGGCCAAGTGTTTCAGGTTTTTGCCGCGGCCCTCATCGCCAAACGGGTTGCGGTGCAACTCCAGCAGCGGCGCCGGCCGGGCGAAGGAGTGTCAAGATGCGGAGCTACCGATCTCTT
>CBDUJZ010000229.1:0-5889 GCA_965367675.1 uncultured Myxococcales bacterium
TCATTGGTGCGGCCCCGGTTCTGAACGCGTAACGGCACCCAGCTAGAACGATGGCTCGGACCGCGGCTGGGGTGGCGTATGCGGGAGCGGACCGGGCTTCCGGGTTCTCCATATCACCCATTTGCGGTATGGCTCCCACCACTGTGACAATCTCGGCGGGAGCCAACGGATGATCTTACCTCTCGGACACGACGAGATTGAGCTACGGCGTATGCCGGTGACCCTCGGGTTGGTCATCGTCAACGTGGTGGTGTTCGTCGCCATGATCGGCCCGATGCAGCGGTCCAACGAAGCGTTCTACGATGTGTACTACGGGCTAACCGATAGCCTCGACATGTCGCCCGATGAAGGTGAACTTCGCGTGTCCGCGGCGGCGGTCGCAGGACTGCCAGAGGGCGGGATTCGCGATGACTTGCAGACCTACGCCGCCTCGCCGGGTGAGCGCACATCGTGCGAACGTTATGCGGAGGCCGACGAGCCTGCGCGTGGACCCGCCAGTCGAAGGGACACTGGGCAAGAGACACGCAACCGGGAGCGCCGACAGGCCGCGGAGCGTGCCGAGTTCGATGAGTTGGGCCAGCAGTGCGACGCAGAGATCGCGCTCACGGAAGCGATCGGAGAGCTTGGCATTTGGTACCACCGCCGCCCATTTCGACGCCTGGGCTACATTCCCGCGTCCCCGTCCATCACGACCGCGTTCTCGTCCATGTTCGTACATGCGGACGCGATGCATCTGATCGGCAACCTGTGGTTCTTGTTCCTGGCTGGCGCGATCGCTGAGCGCCGCTGGGGCTCCCTTCGGTACCTCGGCGTGTATTTGGTGTGCGGCTTCTACGCGACGATCTGTCACCACGCGGCGTCGATGGGCAGCGTTCTCCCGACGATCGGCGCGTCTGGCGCGGTCTCCGCGATCCTCG
This sequence comes from uncultured Myxococcales bacterium, assembly GCA_965367675.1. Lineage (GTDB taxonomy): Bacteria > Myxococcota_A > Bradymonadia > REDH01 > REDH01 > CBDUJZ01. The sequence goes on from CBDUJZ010000229.1 coordinate 918, forward strand.
GCGTTTGCCTCCGCACGAGTCCCACGCTGGACCTCAAGCTCGGGTACTTCTGGTTGCTGGTGTTCCGGCCGTTCATGGGCACATTCTACGCGCAGTTGTGGATTGTCGTGGGCGTGTGGTTCCTGCTGCAGCTGGTGTCCGCCATGTTCGGCGACTCTTCCGGCGTCGCGGTGTGGGCGCACATCGGTGGATTCATCCTGGGCTATGGGTCTACGGCCTTGGCGCAGATGGTCGGCCTCGATCTCGACGATTGACGCACTGCCTGATCCACTGACGCCACGCGTGTGCCAAAAACGCCGTCCGCGGCGCACGTACGCCGCGGTCAACGCCAGACTGGGGGCGCGCGTGCGGCGCTACTCCGACTGACCGTCGCGGTCGAAGAACGGCTCGCAGCGGTTCGGGCAGTACGTCTCGCCGTCCGGGAGTTCCGCTCGCACCATGGCGAACGCGCCGATCTCAAGTCCGTTCAAGTTGCGGTTGGCGGGGTCCGTGAGTGCCCAGTCGGCCTGGTACGTCGCGCCGTCTCGGCAGCTCGTCAGCGTCACCTCGCCGTCGCGCTCTTGCCAGGTCCCGCGGTCACACGAGGGGTGCGGGGCACCGCCGGCCCAGATGTTCGACTCCCACGTATACGCGCCGCTCGGCTCGAACGTGAGGTGGCCGACCTGGCAGGTGACGCCGTCGCTGCACCCCCCCACCGAGCGCGCCTCGGCGCCGGAAATCTCAAGCGTCTGAGCGAAGGTCGCGCTCTCGCGGAGCACGTCGTCCCACGTGGGCGTTTCGTCGGTGGTGGGGGTGTTGCCGCGCGCAGCGGCGCTGTCGTTCTGCTCGACATTGGCTTGCGGAGCGCCGGCTTCTTGGCAGGCGGTGGTGGCGAGAACGAGGGCGGCGAGAAGGCAGAGGGTCGGTCGCATGAGGGCTCCTGGTTTGGGTTGCCCATCCGTTCTCGAAAGGTCTGCGGGGATGTTGCGTAATGGGGGCGAAAAAAGTGCAGAAAGTGGTGCCATCGGTCGTGAACTCGGCGTTCCGAGGCTCGAATCCGCGGCCATTCGTCGGGGGAAACGGCCTCTCTGGCATCAAAAACTGAATGACGGCTCACTGACTCCCTTGATCATTCGCCGCGTGCCGCTTAGACACTGAATCGCCATTCAGTTTTAGTTCCATCCCTCTTCAAAGAGTGCGTCGTATGGGTATCAAGATTCGCAAAGCTGCCGTCCTCGGCGCCGGCGTTATGGGCAGCGGCATTGCCGCGCAGCTCGCCAACGCTGGCATCCCCGTTCTCCTTCTCGACATCGTGCCGCCGAACCCGAAAGAGGGTCAGGACACGAGCGATAAGGCGTGGCGGAACAGCTTCGCGGGCGGCGCGGTCGCCAAGATGAAGAAGGCCAAGCCTTCCCCGCCGACGCCCATCATGTCGAAGCGCGCCCTCGAGATCATCGAAGTCGGTAACTTCGACGACGACATGGACAAGCTCGCGGACTGCGACTGGGTCGTCGAGGTCGTGATCGAGCGGCTCGACATCAAGCAGCAGGTCTTCGCCAAGGTCGAGAAGGCCGCTGGCCCGGGCACGATCGTCACGTCGAACACCTCCGGTCTGTCCATCACGGGCATGACGGAAGGCCGCTCGGACGATTTCAAGAAGCACTTCATGGTGACGCACTTCTTCAACCCCGTGCGGTACATGAACCTGCTCGAGATCGTCGAAGGCGACGAGACCGACCCGGAAGTGACCGCGGCGCTGCACAAGTTCGGCGAAGAGACGCTCGGCAAGGGCATCGTGTACGGCAAGGACACGACCAACTTCATCGCCAACCGCATCGGCGTGTACGGCATGATGAAGACCATCGAAGAGATGCAGGCCGCCGGCCTCGTCTCCGAAGAGGTCGACAAGATCTTCGGACCGGCCATGGGTCGCCCGAAGTCGGCCATCTTCCGCACCGGTGACCTCGTCGGTCTGGACACGTTCCTGCACGTGGCCAAGAACTGCTACGACACGCTCACGCACGACGAAGAGCGCGAGGTGTTCAACGCGCCCGACTTCCTCAACACCATGGTTGAGAAGGGCATCCTCGGCGACAAGTCTGGCTCGGGCTTCTACAAGAAGTCCAAGGGCGCCGACGGCAAGCGCAAGCTGGAGACGCTCGACCTGAACACGCTCGAGTACGTCGAGCAGAAGAAGGTCCGCTTCGACTCGCTCGGAAAGGTCCGCAAGGTTGAGGATGTCGCTGAGCGCATCCAGATCATGATGGCCGAGGACGACGTCGCCGCGAAGTTCGCCCAGAAGGTGACGCTGCAGGTGCTCGCCTACACGTCGCGTCGCATCCCCGAGATCGCCGACGACATCGTCAACGTGGACCGCGGTCTGCGCTGGGGCTTCGGCTGGGATGTCGGTCCGTTCGAGACCTGGGACATCATCGGCGTGGAGAAGGGCCTCGCGATGATGGCTGAGCTCGGCATTGAGCCGGCGCAGTGGGTCAAGGACATGGTCGCCGACGGCAAGACCTCGTTCTACGGCGAGGACGGCCCGACCGACCTGTACTACAACATCCAGGACAAGGCGTTCGAGCCCGTCCCGATGAGCAACCGTAACCTGCGCGTGGACCACCTGCGTCGCGGTGAGAATAAGAAGATCAAGGAGAGCTTCGGCGCGACGCTCTGGGACATGGACGACGACATCCTGCTCGTCGAGTTCCACTCCAAGATGAACGCCATCGACGACGACATCATCGCGATGTTGAACGCGGCCGTCGACGAGGCGGAGAAGAACTTCAAGGGCATCGTCATCGGTAACGATGGCAAAGAGGCCTTCTCGGCTGGCGCGAACATCGGGGCGCTGTTGATGGGTGCCATGTCCGGCCAATGGGACATGATCAAGAACATGGTCGGCGGGTTCCAAGCGGTGAACCAGCGACTGCGTTACTGCTCCGTGCCCGTCGTGACGGCGCCCGGCGGCCTCGCCCTGGGTGGCGGCGCCGAGGTGACCATGTCCGGCAACGCGGTGCAGGCCAAGGCGGAGACGTACATCGGCCTGGTCGAGGTCGGCGTCGGTCTCATCCCCGGCGGCGGCGGCAACTTGCAGCTGCTCCGTAACTTGTACGGCCGATTCGCGCTCGACAAAGACGTCGACGCCTTCCCCTTCATCAAGAAGGCGTTCCTCACGATCGGCATGGCGAACATGTCGTTCTCGGCGGAGCAGGCCATGGAGGCGGGTTTCTTGAACCCGACCGACGGCATCTCGATGAACGGCGATTTCGCCTTGTACGACGCCAAGCAGCGCGCGCTCGGCATGTTCGAAGCCGGCTTCCGTCCCCCGCGCCCGACCAAGTTCTTGCTCCCGGGCGTGAACGGCCGCGCGACGATCGACATGCTTCTGTACGATATGTACGTGAACAAGCAGGTCTCGGAGCACGACAAGCTGATCGGCTCCAAGCTGGCCGGCGTGCTGACCGGCGGCAACTGCTCGCCGACGGTGCCCGTGACCGAAGAGCACTTGCTCGAGCTGGAGCTTGAGACCTTCCTGAGCCTGTGCGGCGAAGAGAAGAGCCAGGCGCGACTGCAGCACATGCTGTCGACCGGCAAGCCGCTCCGCAACTAGTCGCGCTAGGCGACTCGCGGCGGTGACGTCGCACGCAACCTCTCCGTGTGTTGGGCATCCAACGCCGACACACGGAGAGCGCGAATCCCACTCCAAACGCTTTTCAACGTACCAACCAAGGACACCCCATGAGCAAGCCGGTCGTTATCGCCAGCGCGCTTCGCACTCCCTTCACTCGGGCCCACAAGGGTGAGCTGAAGGACACCCTCCCTGATGAGATGGCCGGCTGGGCCATCCGGGCCGCCGTCGACGCGGTGCCGGGCCTCGACGAGACCCAGATCGCGGACGTGATCCTGGGCTGCGCCATGCCGGAAGCCGAGCAGGGCAACAACGTGGCCAAGCTGGCCGCCGCCGTCGCCGGTCTCCCGGTCGACGTGCCCGCCATGACCATCAACCGCTTCTGCTCGTCCGGCGTGCAGTCGATCGGCCTCGCCGCGCAGGCGATTCAGGCCGGTACGTACGATGTCGCCGTCGCCGGTGGCGTTGAGTCGATGACCATGATCCCCATGGGCGGCAACAAGTTCGCGACCAACCCCTCGTTGCTCGCGAAGTACCCCGAAATCTACGCGACCATGGGCGCCACCGCCGAGAACGTCGCCGAGAAGTTCGGCGTGACGCGCGAAGTGCAGGACGCGTTCGCGGCCGACTCGCAGCAGAAGGCCGAGGCGGCGCAGGACAACGGCAAGCTGGACGACGAGATCTTTGAGATCACGACGACCGTGTTTGACGCCAACGGCGACCCGCAGACGGTGACCCTCAAGAAGGACACCATCAACCGTCGCGGCACCACGGCGCAGAGCCTGGCGAAGCTTCGTCCGGTGTTCCGCCAAGGCGGGACCGTGACCGCGGGCAACGCGTCGCCCCTCACCGACGGCGCCGCCGCCGCGGTGGTCATGAGCCAAGAGAAGGCGGCCGAGCTCGGCATCACGCCCCTCGGCTACTTCCACGACATCCAGGTCGCCGGCGTGCCGCCCGAGCTGATGGGAATCGGCCCCGTACCGGCCATCCGCAAGCTGCTCGCCCACAACGGCCTGACCATCGACGACATCGACGTGTTCGAGGTCAACGAGGCGTTCGCCGCGCAAGCAACGTACTGCGGCAAGGAGCTCGGCATCCCGCCGGAGAAGCTCAACCCGAACGGCGGCGCCATCGCCCTCGGTCACCCGCTCGGCGTGTCCGGCACCCGCATGACCGCCACGATCCTCCGCGAGCTCAAGCGCCGCGGCGGCAAGTACGGCATCGTGTCGATGTGCATCGGCGGCGGAATGGGCGCCGCGGCGCTCGTGAGCACTGAGCTGTAATACACCGCTGTAAGCGGCTCGCCTCCGGGCGACAGGTAACGACGGGACCTCGGCGATTGGCCGGGGTTTTCGTCGTTTT
>CBDUJZ010000230.1:0-5887 GCA_965367675.1 uncultured Myxococcales bacterium
ACCCGGGCTCGCCTCTACTACCCGGGCTCGCCTCTACTACCCGGGCTCGCCTCTACTACCCGGGCTCGCCTCTAAGGTACGCAGGGGCTCTCCGCGGGCGGAGGCGTCTATGCGGCACGTCCTTCTACGCGCCCCCATAGAGAGGTGCGCGTGGAGGACGAGCGGTGGCTAGTCGAAGTCGGGGACGAGGAAGCCGCGCTTGGTGGCGTATGCCACGGCGGACTCCACGCTGATCTTGGTCTTCCGCACCCGCATGACGTCGGGGTCGAGGAAGACGCCGGCGGAGGTGGAGAAGTCTGCGCCGTCGAGCTGGGCGTTGGTGAAGCTGGCTTTGCGGAGCCGGCAGTCATCAAACACGGTGCGGCGCAGGTTGGTACGGCTGAAGTTCGCTTCTTCTAGAGAGCAGCCTTTGAACTTGCGGCCAGGCAGCGACATCTCGGCGAACGAGGCGTAGTCGAGGTTGCTGTCGACGAACTCGGCGTCGAAGGCGAGGCCGGCGTCTGCCCAGTCGATGCCCATGAGCTTGCACTCGATGAACTTCACTCGGGCGAACGCGCAGCGGTCGAAGCGTGCGGTTGTGAAGTCGCACCGCTCGAACACGCAGTCGGTGAACTCGCAGCGGATGATCTTGGACTCGGAGAACCGGCAGCTGACGAAAGTGCTGTCCTCAAAGTCTTTCACTTCGAGCGTCGTCGCGCCCAGGTCCAGTCCTCGGAAGGTCTGGTCCTGGAAGCGCGACTCAGCTTCGATGTGTTCTACGCTAGACATGGGCGCTGGTGGCCGCGGCCGAGCGTACGGTCGGGAGCGCTACTGGCACTTGGTCGTACGAGAGATTTGCCGGATCGCGCGGATGGCGGTCGGGTTTCCGGTCAGCTTGATCGCCTCGTCGATGAGTCCCTGGAGGGCGTCACGGGAGAGCGTCTTGTCGGTTCCGACGACCTCGTAGGCGATGCCGTACCGTTCGAAGTCGCGGTGCGCGCTCATGAGGTTGTCGACCCCAGCGTTGTAGATGGCGTCGTCGACGGCCTTCTTGGTGCCTCGGTCGGTGGAGTGCACGACGGTGAGGTAGGAGCCCACGGCGTCGACGCAGTCGATTCCGACCTCTTCTTTGCCACCGAACACGCAGTTGCGGAGGCGGCCGGTTTCGCTGAGCAGGCGGGTGGTGCCGGCGACGTGCGATGCGATGCGCGGTTGCGCTTCGACGGTCGCGGCGCCGATGTGGGGCGTTCCGTAGATGCCGTTGGTTTTGGCATACGGGTTGATCCACGGGTCGGTCTTGCCGCGGGGCTCGTCGGGATAGACGTCGACCATGGCTTGGCCGATGGCGCCGTCGTCTGCTGCGCGGATGAGGTCTTCGGGGTTGAAGATGTTACCGCGGGCGAGGTTGATAAAGACGCGGGGGCTCTCGTAGTCCTTGTCCCCCATCGCCATGAAGTCGTCGTACGTGATGACGCGGTCGTTGTCGTTGCCACGGTAGTCGTCGGCGGACACGTGTGCGGTGACGACGTCGGAGATTCGGAAGAGGTCGGCGAGGCAGCTGGTGGAGTTCCAGCCCATGGTTTCGCCGACTTCGCGTGCGACGGCGCGGTTGTCGTAGAAGGCGACCTTCATGCCGAGCTGTTCGGCGATCTGTCCGACCTGCTTGCCGATGTTGCCGAGGCCGAAGATGCCGAGAGTTTTTCCTCGGATCTCGAAGCGTCGGTCCTGCGATTTGACGAACTCGTTGTTGTCTGTCTCGCGGGCGGCGGCGAAAACGCGGCGGCTGAGGCAGATCATCTCGCCGACGAAGAGTTCGACGACGGAGCGTCCGTTGGAGATGGGGTCGTTGGTGACGAGGATGCCGCGCTCGGCGCAGGCGACCTTATCAACGGAGTCGTCGCCGATGCAGCAGAGCATGACGGCGGAGAGGTTGGGCGCGGCGTCGAGCACTCGAGCGGTGATTCCGACACGCGAGCGCTTGTAGAGCAGGTCGAAGGGCTCCGCTTCGAGCATCTTCACGAGCTCGTCCTCGTTGGGCATGTTCTCTGGGCGTACGGGCTCGATGCCGATGGCTCGGAGGTGCTTGTCCAGCGTGGGGTCGGGGCTCTCGAGGACGAGTGCTCTGGAGAATTTACCCTTGTTGATGCGTGGGTTCACGATGCCTTGGGGGTCGCAATGTTTGGGACAAAAACGAGACGACCGCTACCCTTTGGGGGCAACGGCAGTCGTTGTGCACAGGTACCAGGCACGCCTATTCGGCGTTCTCGGCGAGCTTGGCGTCGAGCTGGGGCTTGACGAAGCGGTACAGCAGTTCGCTGACCACATCGACTTGGGTGCGGCCGGTGCGGTCGCAGTATTCTTTGAGAAAATCGTGGGCTTCGGTGCTGACCCAAACCGGTTTCTTTCCGTCGTTACTCATGTTCCTATCTCCGGTGGATCAGACGAGCCAGAGGCCGCCAACGTAGCGGACATCGGCGTCATTGGGGTCGGGCATGGTGCGCAGCGGTCGGCGCTTGCGGGTGGTCTGCGGCGCGTTGACCGTGACGGGCTTCGCCATCGACGGACGTGCGGCAGGCGCTGCTGCGGCCTCACCGGGCTCCACTTCGGTGGTGAGTCCGGCGCCGGGCTCCAGGTGGGAGAGCTTGTCGAGCACGAGGCGCGAAGCGACGTCCACCATGGAGTTCTTCGTCACCTTGGCGAACTGCTTCAGGATGATGTGCGCTTCTTCGTCAACCCAAACGGGCTTCTTTCCGGCCATGCTGTTCTCCAAGACTTCGGTGGGGTGCGGCGCGGACGCGCGCTCCCTCTAACGGGACCGCGCCAGTAACGCACGCGAAGGACGACGACAAGGGGTGAGTGTGATCTAAGACGGGTAGCGGCTGTGATCTGAGACCGCCGCGGCCGCTATCGAACGAGGCCCAAGCGCGACTCTGGCCCCCACTTGCTGGTGGAGAACTCCCCGACTTCGTCGTCGTCGGTGTACCAGAGGCCGTCCGTGCCCGCGTCGATGTATCTGGTTTCGCCGAGGAGGTTGCCTGCGCGGTCGCGGAGGAACGTGGTGTAGTGGGCGAGTTCGTCGTCGCCGGTGCTCCACACGCCGTCGACGCCGGGGCCGGAGGGTTCGGCGACCATGATTTGGAAGCCGTTGTCGTCTTGCTGCTCGATCTCGAACCCATGGTACGCGTCGTCTTCGGTGAACAGGACGCCATCTCGGCCGGGCCCTTCGATGAAGGAGGAGACGAAGTGCTGGTCGGTGATCCACTCGCGCAGTCCGCAGGTCCCGCGGTTTTCGTCGATGCGGTCGTCGGCGGTCGTCCAGAGTCCATCGGCACCGGCGGCCAGGCTGCGGCACCACTGAATCATGCGGCCGAACTCGTCGACCAGCTCGGCGCGGATCTGGCGAACGGTGTCGTCCTGGACCGGGTCTTCGCACCCGGTGAGTTCGTCCCAGAGGCCGTCGGGGCCGGAATCAGAGCGGTTGACGAGACAGCTGTCGCCGGTGGGGCCTTCCCAACGAGAGCTGAAGCGGAAGGCGACGTCGTCGTTGGTGCCCCAGATGAGGTCGGGTCCGCGGAGCTCGTTGAGGCCATTTTGGTAGGTGGCCGACACGATGATGTTGCCGTCTTCATCGACGAGGATCACGTCGTCGGAGCGTCCGCGGAGGTCGTCTTCGGTGAACCACACACCATCGTCGCCGGCGTTGTAGGCGCTGACCTCGCGCCCTTCGCTAGCGTCGGGCAGGTCGAAGAGCGTCTCGACGTACGAGGACACGACGTCGACGTCCGGGCCGCTCATGCCCGTTCCGACGCGCTGCCACTGGATGGTCAGAATGGGTTGTCCGTCGGCGTTGCGGCGCGTCTCTTGGTAGTTAGCGGACAAGCCATCGAAGAAGGTCACGCTGCCGTCGGCGTTCGACGCGCGGACGCGGTTCGGCGAGCTCCAGGAGTCGTCGTCGGTGCAGGGGAGCTCGTCGGCGCCGAAGCCGTTGATGGAGGTGTCGGCCCAGGTGAAGACGTCATCGCCGAGCTGGGGCGCGACTTCGTAGGTGGTCTCTTTGCCGTAGGTATCGTCGTCGTCGGTGTTGAACTCGCCGTCGCTGCCCGCCTCTCGGGTCGCGGTGCACACGACTCGGCCTTGGTCGTCGTAGACCCAGGTGGAGCGGCGTTTCTCGTTCGAGGCGACGTCGTCATCGGTGAACCAGTCGCCGTCGGGGCCGGGGCCGGTCATGACGATGCGCGTGAGTTCATCTCCGCGCTCATTGTGCTCGAAGCGGGTGTACTGGCTGATGGTGTCGTCGGCGGTGAACGGTGCGTTGTCCGGGCCGGCGCTGTCGAAGATTACTTGCTCGAGTTGGTCGCCGTCGGGCGTGAGCAGTTGGTCCTCGCCGTAGACGTCGTCGTCGTCGGTCCAGGGCTCGCCGTCGGCGCCGTAGAAGCTCGTTCCGAACGACAGAATCCGGGTGTTGTCGCCCTCGGTGCTGAGCGAGTCGAGGTAGGAGAACCCGCGGTAGTAGCTGGTGTACTCGGTCTGGAAGGCGGCGCCGGCTTCGCAGGTGATGGAGAGGTCGACGGGGGCCCCGGAGACGGTGCCTTCGGTGGGCGCGACGGTGCAGAACCGGCCCAGCGGGTGGCCGGTGACGGCGACGCTGTATTCGGCGCCGTCTTCGAGGTCGGCGGCGAAGGCGAAGGCGCCGGAGGCGTCGACGTGGAGCTCCTCGATGCGTGCTCGGTCGGCGTCGCGCAGCTCGATCCAGAGGTTTTGGTCGGGTGCGGGGAGTGTACCGGCGACCGCGTAACGGCTGATGGTGGCGTCGGTGGTGGCGTCGGTGGGGCTGGTGTCGTCCGATGCATCGCCGGCGTCGGAGCCGGTGGCGTCGGAGCCGGTGGCGTCGGAGCCGGTGGCGTCGGAGCCGGTGGCGTCGCCGTCGGTAACGTCCGTGCCTGTGGTGTCGGAGCCTGTCGCATCCGTGCCGGTGGCGTCCGTGCCGGTGGCGTCGCCGTCCGTGGTGTCGGCCGCTCCGACGTCTGCTGCGGGGAACAGTGGTGTGGCGTCGTCACCGCAGGCAGCGAGTCCGGCGACAACGGCGCACGAGGCCACGAGCCGCGGGAAGAGATGGGTGCGCTGATGTTGGTGCTTCATTGTCATGTCCGTCGCTGAATTCCCGCAGCCGTCGCCCGCGATACGCGGGTGCCCCACAGGCTTTTAGATGTCTCGTTGGGCGGGGAGCGTAGCATGTTGTTTCGGTGGGCGCGAACGTGGGCGGCGCAGAAAATGGGGCGTCTGAGGGCGAACACAAAGCCGCTCGACGGCGGGGGCGCGCCACGCTATGCGCTCGCCCATGAGCACCCTCGTCGACACCATTCTCGTCCACAACCTTGAACTGATTGGCCGCCATGGCGTGTACGACGAAGAGCGCGCGGATGGCCGTCGCTTCGCGTTCGACGTGGAGGTCGACGTGCCGGCGGGTTCGATGGGCGGCGGTGACGCGCTCGGCGAGACGCTGGACTACCGTCAGATCGCGGAGATCGTGGTGCGGGTGATCGAGGGTCCGAGCGTGCACTTGATCGAGACGCTGGCGGAGCGGATTTGCGGGGAGGTGCTGCGGACGCTTCCTGTGATGGCGGTGCGGCTGCGGGTGCGCAAGTACGCGACGGGCGTGCCGGGCGAGCCGGAGTGGGTGGGGTTCAACGTGGAGCGTCGGCGAGCGTAGTGGCTCGGGCGGTGCGTGTGTTTTGAGCGTGGTCGCGGGTACCCGGGCTGTCCTTCGACTTCGCTCAGGAAGGGGGCTTTGCGGAGTGTGGGGCGCGGGTACCGGGCTGTCCTTCGACTTCGCTCAGGAAGGGGGCTTTGAGGAGTGTGAGTCGCTGCGGGCTTTGAGGAGTGTGGGGCGCGGGTACCGGGCTGTCCT
>CBDUJZ010000231.1:0-5836 GCA_965367675.1 uncultured Myxococcales bacterium
CAAATGCTGCCTCTGCGTATCGCTCGGCTCCGACGGCGGATGTCTCCGTTCGTTGCGGTGTGGGACGCGCGGGATTGATCGGATAGGGTCCCAGCGACGTAACGCGCGCCCCGAGGCGCTGAAACGAACACGCGTCAGATAAGGTCGCGCTCGCGCCCGCCGCGCTCGCGAAGAAGCGCCGCGCTCGCGAAGAAGCCAACGCCCGCCGCGCCCGAACGCTGGTCCATTACTTGCCGACCCGGCAACTTCTGCGCATTGAAGAAACGTTAACATGCGTACTCACGCAAAAACGGCCACAACCATCGCGGGGCTGCTGACGATCGCAACGCTGGCTGCCTGCGGTGATTCCGGCGCCGGATTCATCCCGACCGCGGACGGCGACACGAACGCTCGCGATACGGACGCGGGCGACACCGAGGACGCCGACGTCTTGGGTCGGAACTTTAGGCACATCTGGATCTGGGACTTCGGGCGTGGACGAGACTACATCGGCGACTTTGCGGACCGAGAAACCGCCGTCGATTTCTTCGCGGCGCACGTCGACGTCACCGAGGTCGCCTCGCCCGAGGCCGCCGCAGCCCTCCGCGCGAGAAACCCGGATATTCGCGTGTTCGGCTACGATCTCGACTTGACGGCGTGCAAGCACGAGCGCTGTGGGAGCCCGGACGCTCCGCCCCTCGACGACCCGCCGGGGGCGGCGGAGAGCTACTACCTTCACTTCTCCGAAGACACCGAACTCCGGCTCTCGTTCGTCGACGGCACGACCCGCGATGTTCTGGTGCCGGGATGCGTCGACGACATCGGACCCGATTGCCGAGTGCAGGTGGCGGTCTGGCGCGACGTGCGATGGGTCTACTACCCAGGCGACGCTGGCTTCCGCACCTGGATGGCTGAACGTCTGCTGGCGAACGCCGAGCTCTACGACGGCGCCTTCCTGGACGAACACGGCCCCGGGCTCGCCACGACCGACATCGTACTGAGCGGAGGCGGCATCCTGGAGTATGGTGGCCGTACGCGCCAGGACGCGGCCGCAGACTTCAACGCCGATCTCGTCGAGGCGCTTTCGGAGTACCAACGTGTGTTCGCCGCGCGCGACAAGTTCATCGCCATCAACGGGGCAAACTGGAGCCTGCGCCACCCGCTGGTCATCGATCAAGTCGCCGCTGCGAAAGGGGTCGTCATGGAGTTCCAACACCGGGTCGACGCTTTCGACGGGGTCAGCGACTACGGCGCCGCACTCGCGAACGTCGACCGGCTCGTCCAGGCTGGGGCACTGATCGACCTTTACGACGCTCCCTGCCGGGACCTCGTGGCGTTCGACTACACGTCAGCCGGCCTCTATTCGTCGCCCTTCGCGCGCTGGCAGATGTGGCGACTGGCCAGCTACTACATGATGCGGGAGATGCCCGAGGGCGAGCCGGGCACGGGGAGGGTCTTCTTTGACCCCAACCTCTGCACGAACTTCCTCGAACCCGAACGCGCGCTGGACTTCATCGACGAATGGCTGCTCGCGTACGAGTTCGACCTTGGCGACCCCGACGGACCCCGCGACGCTGGGCCCTTCGCGAGGGGGCCGTCGGGGGCGGTCTGCGAGGGCGAGGCGAGCGAGGCAATCTACGGCGTGTTGTCCCGGTCCTACGACGACGGCGACACGCTCGTCCTGGTGCGCCCTCGAGACCGATGGGATTGCGTCGGCTACGGCGACGACACCGCCGCGACGCTCGAACTGCCATCGGCCATGCGCCTGCTCCTAGACGACGGGAGCTTTGCACCCGCCAGCTCCACCATCGACCTACGCAACGGCGAAGCCGCGATTCTGGTGCGCTGACTCCCGGCCCGCCTCGCTCGCCAGGCCACACCGGCATGTACGAAACGCGCTTGAGCCGATACACTGCGCCGCAAATCAATTGTCCAGATTCTGACGGAACCACTACAATGTCGAACTATTTCAACACCTTACCTTTGCGCGAGCAGCTGGCTCAGCTCGGGCAATGCCGTTTCATGCACCTGAGTGAATTCACGGACGGTGTGAACGCGCTCAAGGGCAAGAAGATTGTTGTGATCGGATGTGGCGCCCAGGGCCTGAACCAGGGGCTGAACCTGCGTGACAGCGGCCTGGACGTTTCCTACACCCTGCGCGCGGCGGCCATCGCAGAGAAGCGCCAGTCGTGGAAGAACGCGACCGAGAACGGCTTCAAGGTCGGCACCTACGAAGAGCTGATCCCGACCGCCGATGTCGTCCTGAACCTGACGCCTGACAAGCAGCACTCGGCCGTCGTCAACGCCATCATGCCGCTCATGAAGCAGGGCGCCTGCCTGTCCTACTCACATGGCTTCAACATCGTTGAAGAAGGCATGAAAGTCCGTGACGACCTGACGGTTATCATGGTCGCGCCCAAGTGCCCGGGCTCTGAAGTACGTGCCGAGTATGTGCGCGGATTTGGTGTGCCGACGCTGATCGCCGTGCATGAAGACAACGACCCGAAGGGTGAAGGTCTGGCGCTGGCAAAGGCCTACGCCGTGGGCACCGGTGGCCACAAAGCTGGCGTGCTGATGTCCTCGTTTGTGGCCGAGGTCAAATCGGACCTGATGGGCGAGCAGACCATTCTGTGCGGCATGCTGCAGACGGGCTCGCTGCTGTGCTTCGACAAGATGATCGAAGAGGGCGTGGATGCAGGGTACGCGTCCAAGCTGATTCAGTACGGTTGGGAGACGATCACCGAGGCGCTGAAGTACGGTGGTGTCACCAACATGATGGACCGCCTGTCCAACCCCGCCAAGATCAAGGCGTTCGATCTGGCAGAGGAGATGAAGGACATCATGCGGCCTCTGTATCAGAAGCACCAAGATGACATCATGAGCGGGCACTTCTCGGCCACCATGATGGCGGATTGGGCCAACGACGATGCGAACCTGCTGGGGTGGCGTGCGGAGACCGGTGAGACGGCCTTCGAAAAGACGCCGGCGGGTGACGTCGAGATCAGTGAGCAGGAGTACTTCGACAACGGCATTCTGATGGTTGCCATGGTCAAGGCGGGCGTGGAGCTGGCTTTCGAAACCATGACGTCAGCCGGCATCATTGCCGAATCCGCCTACTACGAATCGCTGCACGAGACCCCGCTGATTGCCAACACCATCGCGCGCAAGAAGCTGTTCGAAATGAACGCCACCATTTCCGACACGGCGGAGTACGGTTGCTACCTGTACAACCACGCCTGTGTTCCGTTGCTGGGTGATTTCATGAAGGGCATCAAGAGCGATGTCATCGGTCGTGGGCTCAACCTGAACGACATGGGCGTCGACAATGCACGTCTCATCGAGGTCAACCACAGCCTGCGTAGCCACCCGGTCGAGATCATCGGGGCTGAGCTGCGCGGTTACATGGCGGACATGAAGCGAATCGTCTGAGCCCGTACCGATAAGGCCAGGATGACCGATCAGCCTGCCATTCGGTTGACGTCCTTGACCGTCGATTTCGAGGAGCGTTTCCAGCTCCTGGATATCGACTGGCAGATCGAGCCCGGTCAGCACTGGGTAATCACCGGCACCAATGGCTCCGGAAAGTCGGCACTGGCGGCCGTACTGGCCGGTGCCGGTGATGTGATCGCAGGCCGAATCGACGGCCTGCCCGCCAAGGCAGCGCTGGTCTCGTATGAGGTCCAGGCTGCTTTGATTGAGGCGGAGCGGCGCAAGGGTGACGCTGATATCTCGGATGTGATTTCCGAGGGCACGCCGGTTCACGAGCTCCTGTACGAGGGCTGCGTGGATCAGCCGCTGGCCGCACAGCTGGTGGCGCAGTTTGGCCTGGCAGGTGTACTGGAGCGCTCGTTTCGCAAGCTGTCCACGGGCGAGAGCCGCAAGGTGCTGCTGGTCAGGGCGTTGAGCAGTCAGCCGGATCTGCTGATTCTCGACGAACCGTTCGATGGCCTGGATGCTGCCACCCATCGGCGGCTGGCGGATCACCTGCAGACACTGGTCGGGAAGGTCCCCATGATTCTGGTGCTCAATCGTTTCGATGAGTGGCCAGACTTCGTTACCGACATCGCCTACATGGACAAGGGGCGGTTGTTGCATAAGGTCCGGCGTAACGATGCGCAGGCCTACAGCGCGCTGGAACAGCTGCTGCACTTGAAGACCAGCGCGCTTGAGATGCCCAAGGCAGATCCGGTGTCGCGTGCGCCGGCGCTGGATCCGGAGCAGCCCCTGGTACGCCTGAACAATGTCGCGATTCGCTACGGCGATGACACGATTCTCGAGAATCTGTCCTGGACGATCGAGCGCAACCAGCATTGGCAGCTGACCGGCCCGAACGGTAGCGGCAAGACCAGCCTATTGGCGCTGATCACCGGAGATCATCCCCAGTGCTACGTGAACGACATCTTCGTCTTCGGCTTTCAGCGTGGCAGCGGCGAGAGCATCTGGCAGATCAAGCAGCACATTGGCTATGTCTCGACCGCACTGCAGTGGGAGTACCGAGTCGGTACCAGCCTGCGCAATGTGATCATTTCGGGCTTCTACGACAGCATCGGTCTGTACAGTAAGTGCACCGATCGACAGCGTGATATCGCCAACGAATGGCTCGCTGTGCTGGGGATGAGCGCGCGTGCGGATGAGCCGTTCAACAAGCTCTCGTACGGTGATCAGCGCCTGCTTCTGATCGCACGCTCCATGGTCAAGCATCCCCCCTTGTTGATTCTGGATGAGCCGTGCCTGGGCCTCGATGACATGAACCGCCAGCTGGTGTTGGCGTTGATCGAGAAGATCTGCGCGGGTTCGGAGACCTCGGTCATCTACGTCAACCATCACCCTGAGGACAAAGTGGCGGGCATCGAGCACCACCTGGCCCTGGGGTCTGACACATAGGTCGGTGCGCCGCCGCTAGAGCGTCCGCTCGTACACCACGAGTCCCACCGCGACGGCGGCGAAGATGAACGTCCAGTATTGGACGGGGATGAAGAAGAAGCTGTGCCCTCGAGACCCCGGCCGATTGTTCATCCACCGACCGAGCGGCCAACACGGCAAGGCTGAAACCGCAAACGCGATCGCACCCAGCTGGTACAGGCTCTCAATCCCGGCGGTGACGCCGATATAGGAGCCGGCGAACAAGCCGGCGAAGACGATCACCAAGACGACGAAACCGAACCCCTGCCAAATAATCATTTCTACCCAAATCCAGAGTTGAGCACGGCAGCGTATCAGGAGTTGGCGCGGCGGTGAATGCTGGAGGCGACAACGGGTTCGCTTTGCTCCCTTAGACGTTGAACAACCGGCCAGCCCGATGCTTGACGGTCGACTTCGGCACACCATCGTGCTGGGCCCCGGGAAGCGATCGCTCAGGGAACCACCGAAGCTCCCACCGTCGGGAAGCCAGCGACTTCCGCACCAGTAATAGCGACTGGACACGGATCCCGGATCTGGTCGACACTCCGCCGACGGACTATCTACCGACGTCATCGCCTCGCACTCTTGAGAATCCACCTTGTCCGACGCCCCACCGAAACCCTCGAACGATCCCCTGCACGGAGTCACGCTCAAGGCATTGCTCGAGACGCTCGTCTTCCGGCATGGCTGGGCGGGGCTCGCCGAGCATGTGAACATCGGTTGTTTCACCAACGACCCGAGCATTCAGTCCAGCCTGAAGTTCCTGCGACGAACGCCGTGGGCGCGGGCGAAGGTCGAGCGTCTCTACCTCGCCGACCTTCGCGCAGCAGAGAAGAACAGAGCCAGCAAGCGCGCCAGTTCCGAAGACGCGCACTGACGATCGAGTCTGACGCGGTGGCTCACGAACGGAACTGCGGTCGGAGCGCTCGGGCCTAGTCGAACGTCAACGTGAGGG
>CBDUJZ010000232.1:0-5784 GCA_965367675.1 uncultured Myxococcales bacterium
GATGTTGATGACGCAGAACGTGGTCAGTACGCCCACGTCGGCGACCTCGACTTGCGTGCCGCCGGTCTCGCCGTTGGTCGGGCACATGCTCCGCGTCGGCACGTAAGTCCTTCCCGCGCCAGGGAAATGTGTTCCGAGGATGCGCTTGTTGGCGACCTCCTGCAGGAAGCGCCCTTGCTCGACGCCGGCTTGGATTTCGTACTCAAAACGCACCGGCATCTTGAGGCGTGTGATCGGTTTGTCGCTCATGCGGCCTCGAAGCAGACGATGTCTCGAATTCCGTTTCCGCGCTCGTCTTCATCGCGCCACACGGCCCGCACGCGCATGCCCGTTTTGATGCCCTTGATGCTGTCGGCGCGGACGCAGTGCAGCATGGCAGAGTCGGCGCCCTCGAGCTGAATCATGGCGAAGGCGAACGGCGCGTCGAGCGGGTGTTCTTCGCGCGGCTCGGTGACCCAGGCCCACGTGGTCAGCACGCCGGTGTCCGCGACGGGGACCATCTCGGAGAGGGCCTCGGCGGTGGCGGGGTCGTACTCTTGGGGCGGCACGATGACGCGTCCGTCGGCGGTTCGAATGCCGAGGATTTGTTTGTCGCGCAGGCCCGTGACGAAGGCCGAGAGGACGGTGCCGAGCGAGCGCTTGTAAGCGTACTCAAGGACGTAGGGGGCGGTCAGCACGGCGAGGTCGGGGCGAGAGTGCGGGAACAGCGAACGAGCGGACGCGGCGCGCTCCCCGGATGAACAGGGGGCGGCCGCGAGGCGCCTAGAAGTCGTCGATCAACATGCCGAAGTAGTACTTCTCGTCGGTGCCCTCGGACTTGCCGACGTGCACGTGCTTGGTCTCGAGGAAGTTCGCGAGTCCTTCGGGTCCAAGCTCGCGGCCGATGCCGGAGCGCTTGTACCCGCCGAATGGGTACTTCGGGTTCAGCAGGTGGAAGTCGTTGATCCACACGGTGCCGGCCTCGATGCGCTCGGCGAACCACAGGCCGCGGGCCTCGTCGGAGGTCCAGACGGCGCCGCTGAGGCCGTACTCGGAGTCGTTCGCCATCGCGAGCGCCTCTTCGTCGGTGTCGAACGGGATGACGACCACGACGGGCCCGAAGATCTCCTCGCGCGCCACGCGCATGTCGTTCTTGGCGTCGACAAAGATGGTGGGCTCGATGAAGTAGCCCACGTCGAGGCCTTCGGGGCGCTTGCCGCCGAATACGAGCTTGGCGCCTTCTTCTTGGGCCAAGCGCACGTATTCGAAGCTCTTGTCGAGCTGGCTCTGATTGATGAGCGGCCCGAAGGTGGTCATCATGTCCATCGGGTCGCCGACTTTGATCTTGGCGACGTCGGCGAGCATGAGGGCCACGAACTCGTCCATCACGGAGCGGTGCACCATGACGCGGGTGCCCGACTGGCAGATCTGGCCGCTGTGGAAGAAGGTGCCGAACAGGGCGCCACGCGCGGCGCCGGGCAGGTTGGCGTCGGCGCACACGATGTTAGCCGCCTTGCCACCGAGCTCGAGCGTCACGTTCTTGATGCGCTCGGCTGCGGAGACCATCACTTGGCGGCCTACTGCGGTGGAGCCGGTGAAGGCGACTTTGTCGACGTCGGGGTGCTCGACCAATCGGATGCCGATGTCGGCGTCGGGGCCGGTGACCACGTTGAACACGCCGTCGGGGACGCCGGCTTCGGTGGCGATCTCGGCGAGTTTAACGGCGGTGCACGGCGTAAAGGGGGAGGGCTTGAGCACGATGGTGCAGCCCGCGGCGAGGGCCGGAGCCACCTTCCACGCGGCCGCCGCGAACGGGAAGTTGAACGGCACGATCGCGCCGACCACCCCGATGGGCTCCTTGCGGACGATGTTCCGACTCGGCACCGGGATCTCCTCGGCGTCTTCACGCTCGAAGGTCATCTCGGAGATCAGGTCGGCGTAGTACTGGAAGGTCTGCATCGCCGCTGGAATGTCGGCGGTGTTGGCCTTGCGGAACGTGCCGCCACCGTCGCTGATCTCGGTCTCGACGATGGTTTCTTGGTGTTCGATGAACAGGTCGGCCATGCGACGCAGCACGGCTGCGCGTTCGGCGGGGGTCTTGTCGCGCCACACGCCAGAGACGTGCGCCTTACGGGCCGAAGCGACCGCGCGGTCCACGTCGGCTGCGCGGCCGGCGGCGATGGTTGCCCAAGGCTGCTCGGTCGCGGGGTTGATGGAGACGAAGGTTTCGCCCGCGGCTGCAGGCTGCTGCTTCCCGTCGATATACAGGCCGACCTGGAACATTACTCGCCCTGCGGGAAGATGTTCTTCATCTTCATCGCCATCGGGATGCTGCCGGCGATCTTCATCTTGCCCGTCATGTAGGCCATCTGGCCGGACAGGGTGCCGTTGGACATCTTCACGAAGTTGCCGCCTTCCATCTTGATGGTGGTCGTCGGGTCGGGGTGGGCCTCGTTCTTGGTCGTCACGGCGCCGTCTTTGACGGCCGCGTGCCACGTGCCGCCCTGGTCGCCCGAGAGCTCGAACTGGAACACGGCGTCGACTCCTTCGGCGCCTTCCGGCTCGAAGCGGTCGTTCATGGTGGCGAAGTACTCGGCGACGGTTTCTACTTTGATTGCGGGCATGTTGGCTCGGGGGCTGGGAACCAAACCGCGGTTGTTGTGCGGTGGCTCACATGGATGAATACGCTGCTAGAACGTGTTCTAGTAAACGGGTGTAGGCGGGTGAAGTCAACCCCGAGCGCACCAAGCCCGCAAAACCGTGTGGCGCCGTCTGCAAACCGACCTTCGCGGCGCGAACCGCCGGTCCCCTCCGTCATGTCACCGCGACACCACACCGCGACGCCACACCGCGACGCCTCACCGCGGCGCGGCGTAAGCTATGGCTGCGGTGAAACCAGCAATCCGCGCGGAGCGATCGGGCTCGCCGCACCTTCAATCGCGTCCGGGCTACCATCGAAGAGCTTGGCGGCCAGGAGCCAGCGCCCGTCCGGCAAACGTGAAACCGCCTCCGGTTGAACGATCGTGGGCAGGGCCAGCGCGATGTCGAAAGTGATAGGTGACCACGCAGCCCAATCGCCTTGTGCGCCGAACACCGTGCCGTCTGCGAGGACCACGGCGACGTCGCTGGTGCCCGGCTCCGAGTAGAACGAGACGACCTGGCCCGCAGCGTCGTCGTCCGGGATGGTCTGCCACGCGTAGCCCTCGACAGGTTCACTGGCGTCGAAGTCGGCGTAGACGACCGTGCTGGTGAGCGGGAAGTAGACAAGCACCTTCCCGCCGTTAACCGCATGTTGGAGGCGGAGGAGGTTCGGAGCGTTCGGACGGGGCAGCCGGCCAGCTGGCAGTTGCGCCACGGACGGGTGGAACGTCCCGTCGAGCTCGATCGCGTGCACGCCGATCAGGCCACCGTCGTCATCTGGGACCTCGAACGTCAGGAAAAACGGGTCCGGTACGGTGTCTACGCGAATGGGTTCCACGAGCGTGGTGCGCATCGTGCCGAGCGTCTCGCCCAGCGTGACGTGCGGAGCGAAGCTCGCGCCACCGTCGCTGCTGATGGCGAACGCTGCGCCCGCCGTACCCATTGGGTCGAAGCCTGTGGCGACGACGACATCACCTGCTTGGTCAACCCCGGTGGCGTACGCCATGAGCGTCGACGGTGGGCTGTCCGCGTAGATCGGGATCCCCCAAGTGTCTTCCCAGTCGACCTGCAGCATGAGCACGGCCGAGGCGTTGTCCCTTTGGATTGTGACCCACGCGCTCTCGCCGTCGGGCCGCTCTCGCCAGAACGGAGGGATTCCCCAGTTGTGCGAGATCGTGTTCGGAATCGCAGACGCCGGGTGCGCGAGCACCACCCGGTTGCCGTCGGTGGCGGCGGGGTGATCGCCGTTGTAGTGCAGCGCGCCGACGATATGGCCGAAGGCCGAGCCGAAGCTGGCGCTAAACGGGCTGAGCCGTCTGACGAGCTGCCACTCATTCGGGTCGGCGAGACGGTCCTCGACGCGGTAACTCAGCGCGCGGCCGTAGTCGCCGACCACGACCTCGACGGACCGGCGCTCATCGGCCGGCTGCGGTCCTCCTGCGGAGTAGATCGCGTACCGGCCGTCGTCCAAGCGTGCCTCAGGCGACATCTGAATATCCTCGTTGTTCGGTCGCGCGACGGTCACGTCGACGTCTCCAATGTCCACAACGTTAAGGCCCTGGCCGAGCGTGATTTCGCCCAGTGGGACGCTATCGAACGGCGTCTCCGCGCGCGTGGTGTGGTGGAGCCAGTGCTGCCGCCCGCCCGCGCTCGAGCCGGTCGCCGCCGTCACGACGATCTCGCCGCGATCGGGCAGGTCTGCGTCCATTCGGAACACGATTCGCCGGTCGTCCCAGCTCAGAATTGCGGCCGAGGGGACCGGCGTGTCGCCCATGGTCAACGTCCCGCTGTTGCCGAAACGCACGCCGAACACGGACACCTCCGCGCCGTCGTACGCCGCGGATTGCGACAGGCGCATGACCTTCGGCGGATCGCTGGCGTACGCAGGGTGCACGCCGTAGCCCACCCAGCCGAGCGCGTACGTCGTGTAGTTCTCTCGGGGTACGCACCGGCTTGTCGCGGAGCGCGTCGACTCGCGGATGCATACGGCGGAGGGCACGTCGACTTCGGCCATGCGCGTCCGGATGAACCAACGTCCGTCGGGAGACAGGGCACCGAGCGCGTCGCCGACCCACGGCGCACCGTCGAGCCAGCCGACCCACGAGGCGTCGGAGGGCCCCAAGCTGGGCTGGGGGATGATCAGGTCGTCGCCGTCGAGGGAAACTACAGCCCCGAGCGGGCCGGTGTGGCGTTCGTCGTCGGTCACGCCGCCAGCGAGCGCGAATTCGAGCTCGGTAGAGTCGAACGCGCGCGACGTGCCGTCCCGCGCCACCTCGACGAGGGCCGAGTGCAGGGGCGCCTGATAGGGGCGTGCGTCCAGCCCAGAGCCCTGCTCGATGGTCCACGAGTTGACCGCGTAGTACACGCGCTCTCCGTCGGCGCTCACGCCGCGAAAGACGCCAGCGCGCCCGTCACCGTCGGGGAGCTTTCCGCGCAGGGCCTCCATCAATCGCCACGGAGTCGGGGCCTGCTCGAGCGCCATAAACTCAGCGCTCGGATCGATCACTGACCCGTCCGTCGGCGGATCGTTGAACGGCTCGCGTCGGTAGATGAACGAAATCCCCGCCGGGATCACCTCGAGCATGACGCCGTCTCCGAACCCTGGGAAGCGCGCGCGTTCGCCGGTGAGGATGTAGCGCGTGTCTTCTGTCAGGGGCGTGCTCGTACCTCCGCTCCGCCGAAACGCGCCCGTCGGCACGTGCGTCCCGCCGGCGAATTGTCCGTCGGCGGTCATCCCGCCGCTCACTTCCGCCGTGATCTCGACGCCGTCGCTCAGCAGCTGGCCGCCGCCACCGCAAACGAACGCGTGGGTGCCTGGCACCGGTTGCACCTCTTCGACGGGCCGGCCTCCGTTGATCAAGTCGCAGAGATAGACCGCGCCGGTAGCCGGATCGATCGCGCCGCTGCTGAAGAGCAGGCGTTCGCCGTCGCTGCTCCATCGCAGCCATTCGGGGGAGAACTCTCCCAGGTCGGCGTTGGGGACCTCAAGCAAGGTGTTGATCGCTGGCGCGCCGTTGAGCAGCGCTGGCTCGCCCACGAGTACGCCCGTATCGGTGAGCCAAGCGAGGCGGCTCGCGTCGGGCGAGATGGTGACCTTTTGCGCCGCGTCCGTGACCGCCGCCTTGGTGAAGTAGAAAGGCGAGAACGTGCCGGTGGTGGGGTCGA
>CBDUJZ010000233.1:0-5746 GCA_965367675.1 uncultured Myxococcales bacterium
GAACTGCGCTCCGAATCCGCGACTGTCCTCGCCCGCTTTCAGGTAGAACCATCGCTGTTCGGCGTATACGCGACAGGACACACAGTTGAACTCTGAGCGTCCGAGGGTTGGGGGTATTGTGCTCATGGTTCAGACTCCGGGGATGGTCAACAACGGCTCAGGAATGGGGACGTTTTCTTGCTGCGATTTGTTTCGCTCATGGCGCCCAGACACGGTCTGGCTCATTGCCGCGAGGAAGAGCGAAATGGGAGACGTGCTGCGAGCTCAGCGCGGCACCGGTTTTCTAGGGTAGCCAGACTCGCGTCAGTTGATTCGGGCTCTTCGTCCGGTTCCAACAGGCCACCACTGACAATCCCCGGCGGTAGTTTCTTTAGGTGGACAGGCGCGTGTCGGGCCCAGATGTGGCTAGTCCAGGTCGCGAACGTTGTCGCGCTTGGATCTTCGAGTTCTGCCATGACTTCGGCAATCCACAGGCCGGCCCAGCCGCGATTGATGTGCGCCTGAGCATCATCATCTCCGAGCAGCAGATCGGCTGATCGGATATAGAATTCGAGTGCTAGTTCGTGCCGGCCCATGAGGTGCAGGCAACGACCCACGTTGCCCAGGAGAGGCGCGTTGACCGTGCCATCGTGGTGATCCAGAGATAGGAGATCCACCGCCGTTCGGCCCGCGAGGAAGTATGAAAGGGCTGTCTCCGGGTCTCCGGAGTCTCGAACAGCTAGGTGCAGCGAGTACTCGGTGTCCTTTCGTGTGTCGAGATCTGACTCCGACTTGAGTCGACTCCCGCGTCGACCCCAGTCGATTGCGCCCTGATATTCCCCGAGCGTCCATTGTGAGTGACATAGCGTGCCGCACCAACCAACGTATCGAGCGGTTCCTTTGGGAACAACGCGCTCGGCTATCTCCGCGATACGCCGAACATCATCCACGCGACCTAGAAGTGCGAATGCAGCGATCGTTTCTTCGCAGAAGTCTTGTAGGTCCTCGTCCTCGGGTCCGACCTGCGTCCAGTCAAGTTGTTCGATGACGTCATTCGCGAGCCGCGCGTACTCGGTCAGCAGCCCGCCCGCTGTGAAGGAATCCCTCAGATCCTTACACATCGAAGCAGCTCGCCGTGTCTCCCCTACATCGAGCGCCAAATCGACGGCCATTGCGCAGTCTTCTAATATTTCCGGCGCTACCTTTCCGACCCGTGTCACGGCGACTGTTACGGACTCTTTGCACGAGTCAATTACTAGTACTGTGATGGGTCGTCGTTCCGTCCCAGCAAACATGCGACGGATGAACTGCAAGACGATAGGATGTAGCTCATATTCGGCTACGCTCTCCGCCGCAGGCTTCTCGATGAGCAGGCCGGCTGACACCAGCGCGCGGAACTTGCGTCGAAACTGTCCATCTGAGCCGAGTTTCGAACTAACGGTCTTCTGAAGTCGATCTTCAGAAACCGGGCGAGTGAACTCCCCCAACGCTCGGACGATCGTGCGGTGTCCTTCCCCGAGTGTGTCCCAAGTAGGCTGCAGTATTGCGAGCGGTCGTTCGAGTTCTCTGTCCTCGAACTTCCTCAAATTGGCTTCGATTGTCCACGGGTCCTCGGTCGTTCGACTCACCTGCAATGCGAGCATGTTCAACCAGAAAGGATGCCCCCGCGTGAGGTCATGCAGACGGACAGTGAAGTCACCGTTGACCAACTCAGCTTTGACTGACCTCGCGCGGAAGAGACTCTGAGATTCTTCGAGACTGAGGCCCTTCAACGGGACTTCTCGGAATCGCATCGATGGATAGTTGATGGACGGGCGACAGGTTGCGATGATCAGAACATTGCGGTCCTCGCGAAGCGCCTCGGCCACGAATTTGCCAAAGCTCCCAATGAACTGGCCGCTGTCGACATCGACGTAGTGGTCTACATTGTCGAACACGAATAACGCACGCGCGCCACGGAGCAGTCGGAAGAACAGGCGGATTATGTCCGCTGTTTCTGCGCTCGCGAGTTCCGCGCCGCTAATCCGGCCGCTGGTGATGCGTGTGACGAGCGACACCAGTTGCGTCTCGAAGCGCTCTCCAGCTTCGCGGGCGTCGCGCCAATCCCAGAAAGCGTTTGGTTCGCCTCGGGTGAACTCCTGTTGCACCCGGGCGGCGAAGGACGATTTTCCTTGTCCGCCGACGCCGGTTACGGCGGCTACTCCAGATCCGAACTCAGAGAGTAGTCGGAGTTCGTCCTTCCGGCCGAACCACACCTTGACTGATGGAGGGCGACCAGCATCGTAGGTCCGGAACTTGAGGGCCTCCCGCAACTCTTCGTCGGTCAGGGCGGGTAAACCCCTCAGCCAGTCGCCTGCATTGTCCAATGGCGCCTCGAGAGCTTGCTCGGCATTGAGGGGGGCAGGCTTCGCTTCTCGTTCGCCCCGAAACGTCAGCTTTGTCCCGGCTGGCCCTTGGGCTTCGGTCTCGAACTTAGCGAGGCCCATCTTCTTTACGGCGAACGCGACCGCGCCGATGAAGACAACCAAGAAGAGTATTGGGCCAGCGTAAGGTGTGAGTGCGTCCATCGGAACTGTATACCCCCTGAAAGTCTGTTGTGGCACGGCGGGGAAACGGTGCCACGCTCGTGCTGTGCGGAAGGGGCACGTTTACACGAAGTGGCGTACTCGGTGCTACGAAAGTGTAGCTCGGTCAGTGGCATGCTGGGATGGGACAGTTACGGCGGCAGCGATCTGGAGCGCTCCTCATGCCGTGAGCTGGAGCCCATACGCCAGCGTTTTAGTCTGCCCAACGTTTGGAAGTTGTACGGCGCCGGAGCGCCGCAGGCGCGGAGGGTACCGCTGGTGGGGTGCAGTGTAGCGCCCGTAGGGTGCGAAACGGAAGTCCGCCAGCGGCGTCCGTACGAACGCATTGTTGGGGCGCAGTTGGGCCAGGCTCCAGGCGTATCTCTTCGTGACATGCTGCTCCGGGCACGTACGCGGAATGCGTCAATGACGTAGGAACACATGACGCGCGCAACCTCTCTGGTCAAAGTCGAACCGTTCTCGCGGCAGGCTGCCAGTTTCCTCTCAAGCGACGAACTCAGCGATTTGGAGTGGTACCGCGCCATGAATCCGACCGCGGGAGCGGTGATGCCAGGCACCGGGGGAATCCGAAAGCTCCGGTGGAGCGCGACGGGTACGACTGCGACTGGTTCACCGCAGGCCAACATGTTGACGCTCATGAGCAGCGAAAGGACCCCGAGCTGGGTGTTTTTGGCCTCTGTGGAACTTCCTAGCCATCATCGGTTTCCTCCTACTCCGAAGTATCGCTCGGCGGCTCACCATGCTCACAGGAGACACCGTCGGTGGTCATACAAGCCCAGAATGTTTGCCGTCCTTGCGGACAGGTGCATACGAACTCGCATCCTTTGTGCATGACGATGAATTCACGACCATGACAATCACATTCCCGGGTCTCCGGATACCGGTCTTCTTCGCAGGCCGTCGGCCCGACATCGCGCAGCGTTGCGTCGCCGTCGTGTAGCGCTACGTCGGGCTCTTCGACGTCGTCCTCCATTTCGACGTCGTCGCTTGCATCATCACCTGGCGTCGTGTCGCCAACGCTCACATCCGCAGATGTATCCGGTTCCGGCTCTTCTTCGGCGCCGCAGCCTACGAGTAACAGGAGCACAAGAGCCGCGATACTGACTCCGGTCTGGGCATGTTTCATTCTCATTTCCTTTGTTTCCATTTCTCAATACCCCCCACGTCGAATTGACCTGCGCCACCTCTTCGGCGCGCTCGGCTCAGCCGCGCCGTCGTTTCGCGCTGCTGCCTTGGTCGCCCCAACGTTTGGAAGTTGTACGGCGCCGGAGCGCCGTAGGCGCGGAGGGAACCGCTGGTGGGGTGCAGTGTAGCGCCCGCAGGGTGCGAAACGGAAGTCCGCCAGCGGCGTCCGTACGAACGCATTGTTGGCTGGCGCGTGACTCTACTGCCCGCGCAACTTGGCCATCACGAGTAGGAGGGCCTCGCGTGAGTATGGAATCACGGAGTCCCAGCTTTCCTGACCGACGTGGGGGTAGCCGAGCGTGTTGTTGAAAGCGCTGATCACCTTGTGGGCATCCTCCGACTGCGGTTCCGGCCATCGTGCGGCGACTTCGGCGATTTCCAGGGGAGAGCAGCCCATCACGATCTCGAACTCCCAGTCGTGGAGAATGAGTTCTCCCTTAACGACTTGGTTCAGCACGAACTGAACGATGTTTCGCTCGTGCTCTGTCAGAGAGTGGAGGGGTAGTTCGTGGCGTGGCATCGACTTTTGTATCCAATGAGCTACACCGTAATCCAACCGACGTCGAAGTGTGGTTTGACTCGCGGTGGGACGGTGTTGTCGAGACTAGCGATGACTGTGGCACGCGCACGCTCGGCAGGTTTTAGCTGCTACTTCTAGCCCGAGATTGTCTGAGAGTCTTGTACGCCAAAGTGCCGCGATTTTTTCGGGTGTTCGGTGTAGGCGATCTGCATGCGTCGACCGAAGATGGCACAGGGGCACGAGTCGACACGCTGAGCGTTCTGGCGATGCTCGCTGGGGCTGGTCACCTGGGGATGCCGCTGATGTACCAGACGCTGAACAACAGAAAGCTCGTAGAGATGCCCGTCACCGCAGCCGCCAAGAATAGAACGAGTTGGCGATTGCTTGGACGAGCAGGCCTCGGGCGGCCGAACATCCGAAATCCGCGGAATGGCAGTTCATCGTGCCAGGCGATGACTATGAGCGGGAAGGCGAACGTAGGCCAGGACATCAGCGGTATCGCCGCGCCACTCGCTAAGACTCGCCATTCAAATTCTTTGTGCTTCCCAGCCGGCGACGCTCGCAAGGACGCCGATGGTCGCGCCGCCGAACACGATGAGCAGAGCCTTTAGTCCTCCGCGGAGGATGGTGTGTGTTGCGTGCCGAGCGCGGTCGTCCATTGCTGCGGTCTGTTCGGGCGAGGTGTTTGGTCCAGCCAACGTTTGGAAGTTGTACGGCGCCGGAGCGCCGTAGGCGCGGAGGGCACCGCTGGTGGGGTGCAGTGTAGCGCCCGTAGGGTGCGAAACGGAAGTCCGCCAGCGGCGTCCGTACGAACGCATTGTTGTGGCTTGTCGTGCGTCAACCACTAGTCGCTTCCGGCCCCGCGCTTCCGCTTCCATCGGCTACGAGCTGACGAGGGGCGGTTGTTTGCAAGTGTCTGACATCATTGTTGAATTGTTCGCGGTGTTCGCTTTCGCAGCGAGCGATTGGCGTCGTTTTCGCGCGCTTTCGCGACAAATCTTGGGGGCTCCTGCGCCGTGCCCACTGGTTCGGTGGGTAGCGGTGCCCACTCGTATTCTGGCGACAGGTCAGAGCTTGGTGGTTTGGTGTTTGTGGGGAGTGGATCTTGGTCGAAGCTCTCGACGTCACGGTCGCTCCGCCGCAGCTCGAATCTTCGATCTCTTCGCTTCGCTCGGAAGGCCTGGAAGGCTAGTTGGTGAGGTAAATCGGGCGTAGCGCAGCGAAGTCCCGATTTGATCTCCGACGGGTCTCTCGCGTCCAGCACTTGCCCGTCGCCAGCTTGGCAGCAGGTGTTGTTTGCGCCGAGTTTCGACCATTCACGGAGGTGAAGCCGGCCTCGTGGGCTGCAGCGAGCGCGTGTTGCTGGGCGGAGGAGGGCGCAGCCCGGAGGAGACCAGCAACGCCGTGACGCGCAGACCGCGAGCCGGATTCCGTCGCTGGAGTACGCACAGCGACAGGTGCGAGCGATGGCAACACA
>CBDUJZ010000234.1:0-5709 GCA_965367675.1 uncultured Myxococcales bacterium
CGACCAGCACACCCGACGCGACAGCCACCGCTGTCAGCCCGCTCGCCACCTGCGACGTCGAGGTCGCCTGGTTCACCGACTCCCGCGTCCAGTGGCTCGAACCCACCGTGTTCGAGACCTCGCCCAACGATGGCCTGCTCTGGGGCGCGCACCACGAGGATTGGCAATCGTCCGTCCTGCGCATGACCTCCGGCGAGCTGCTCGCGGTCTCCAACACGCGCCCGGCCCTGGACACCGACGACGCCTGGGAGCGCCGTATCACCTTCAACCGGGAGGACGGCCTCGTGGTCGCCGATATCCTCACCAACGATGTCCTCGTCCGCTTGTCGCCGGACTCAACCATGGTCCGCTCCGCCGTGTTCGCCAACGACGACACCCAGGTGGCCTTCGCGCACTGCGATGAGGGCGCGATGACCCTCGAAGTCTGGGACCTGACCCCAGACGTGCGCCAGCGCGGGCAACTCGTAGTGCCCAATCCAACCGACGACCTGTACTGGTACTGCAACGACTACCAGTCCCGCCCCAAGCTCGCCGTGGTCGGCGACAACGTGTTCTTCGCCGGCTCCACCGCCGCCGCGCTCGAACGCTGGAACGTGGCGACCGGCGCCCACACGGAGCTGTTCGCCATCAGCCCCATCCCCGAGGAGGAGCGACGGTACTGGGGCCGCGACGTCGCGAGCGTCGTCGCCTCGCCCGACGGCCGATACGTGGCCGCGACAGCCACCGACAACCTGCTCCGCATGCTCGACGCGCGCACCGGCAACGTCGTGTACACCGTCGATGCGCCCTACGACATGCTCAACGAGAACACCTACGCGCCCCACTTGGCCGCGTCCCCCGTCGCGTTCACCCACGACAGCCAGCTGTTCGCAGCCGTGACGGGCGACAACCGCATCGCGCTCTATGACACCGCGACCGGCCAAATGCGTACCGAGTTTCGCGTGCCCGACGATCAAGCAACGCCCGAGTGGGGATACACGGACGCCATCGCGCGCATGACGTTCACCCGCGACGACCGCAGCCTGCTCGTGCAGAGCATGTTCGGAGTCACCGCGTTCACGTGCCCGGGCGCGACGCTCGGAAACCCGCCGATGAGCTCCATGCTCGAGGTCGACCTGACCGCTCCCGACGCCCTGTTCGCGGGCCAAGAGGCGCGGTTCTCTTACCAAGTCCGAGGCTACGAGACCGAGCTGCTGCCCAGCCGCTACTTCCTCGACGGCGAGCTGCTCAGCGACGGCGGGCTCGGCAACGAGATGCGCATGTGGCTCGCCGAGCCCGGCCCCCATACGCTCACGGTCGAGGTCGACGATGGGCGCCGACAAGGCCGCGCCAGCCTCGACTTCGTCGTCCGTTGACCGACGTCCCCAGCGCCATCAACCTAGCGTGCTTTGTCGCGGCGGCCGAGCATCTGAACTTTGCGCGCGCCGCCCGGCAGATCGCGCTCACGCCGTCGGCGTTCGGGCAGCGGATTCGGCAACTGGAGGAGACCCTGCAAGCCGAGCTGTTTGAGCGCACCACGCGCTCGGTCGCGCTCACCCCCCGCGGACGCGCCCTCCTCCCCGTCGCCCGCGAGACGCTGCGGCAGCTGCACGCGTGCGCGGAGGCGGTGCACCTCGACACCGAGCCGCCGGTGCACTTCACCGTCGGCACGCGCTACGAGCTCGGCCTCTCGTGGATGGTACCGTCGATCGTGGCGCTCGAGCAGGAGCGTAGCACCTGGCGCGTGGAGTCCTACTTCGGTTCCAGCGCTGAGATCATCGCACAGCTGGAGGCGGGCGTGCTGGACGCGGTGGTCACCAGCGCGCCCATCGCCCGCGCCAAGTGGGCCACCGAGCTGCTGCATCCGGAGACGTACACCTTCGTCGCCGCACCAGCCCTGCTCGCCGACGCGCCGTTCCGCAGCACCACCGACGCCAGCACGCACACGCTGCTCGATGTCGACGCCACGCTCCCGCTGGCCCGCTACCTGCTGAGCTCCGCGCCCGCGATGGCGTTCGCGTCGGCGCGGTCGTGCGGAACCCATGCGGCGGTACATCAACTCGCCGCCGCCGGAGTTGGCGTCGCGGTGCTGCCCACCTACGCGATCGAGGCCGATCTGGCCGACGGCACGCTTGTGCCGCTGCTGCCCCACGTCGCGCTGCTGAGCGACACGTTCAGGCTTATCTACCGTGCCGACGCTCCGCTCGCGCCCGCGTTCCGAGCGTTCGCAGCCTGGCTCCGAGAGCAGCCGCTTCGCTAACCGCGCGCCAATCTTGGCCCACGGTACGCGGCGCGCCTTACGCCTCGGCGTCGAACTCGAACTTCACGAGCACGTCGCCGGGATTCACGAGGTCACCGGCGCCCACCTTGACCGCCGTCACCGTCGCATTTCCAGGCGCTTTGATCTCGTTCTCCATCTTCATCGCCTCGATGATGACGAGCGTCTGGCCCGCTTCGACGGACTCACCGACGGCGCACGAGACCACGACCACCTTTCCGGTCATCGGGCTCACGAGCTCCGGCTTCAGCGCGCCAGCGCCAGCGCCGAGCGCCGTCCGCATCTTGTGCACGCGCTCATCGACGAGCTCATAGCTGTAGCGGTTGTTCCGCGTGGCCACGTGGGCCATGTCGCCGCGGCGATCGATGGGCAGGTCGTACGACGCACCGTTGAGACGGAACGACACACCGCGTTCGGTCGGGAACCCTTCCACGTCGAAACTCTCGTCGCCGATCGTGACGGTGTATCGGTCGCCCTCGATGGGCGTGACCGAGACGTCGGTGGTGGGGTTGTCCTTGTCTCCCGTGAGGAGAACGAGCTTGGTCATGCTGACCTCTGAAGCAGGAGTAAGGTTTAGAAGCGGCCGACGCTGCGGAAGCGTCCGTACCGTTGCCACGTGCTGCCGTTGTCGGCCGCCACAGGCGCCGCGTCGGTCTGCACGTTGGATGCAAAGTGCCGCTGGAGCGCCGCCGCGATCAGCGCCGCACGCGCCTCCTCCTCCGACAGAGGCTTGGTCGCCAAGTCGTCCAGGATCCGCCCCACGACGCCGGTGTCGTACGCGCCGCCGATGAACTCGGGGTGGCGCAGGCAGTCCTTGAGGAAGCTGATGTTCGTCTCCACGCCGGCGACCACGTACTCGTCGAGGGCGCGCAGCATGCGGGCGCGAGCGGTCTCGCGATCCGGCGCGTGCACGATGAACTTCGAGATCATGGGGTCGTAGTGCAAGCTCACTTCGGCGCCGGCGTAGAAGCCGTTGTCGTCGCGTACGCCATGCCCTTGCGGCACGCGCAGCTCAGTGATCTTGCCCGGCGACGGCAAGAAGTTGTTGCTCGGGTCCTCCGCATACACGCGGACCTCGATGGCGTGGCCCGACTGCACCAGATCCTCTTGCGTGAACGGCAGCTTGGCGCCGTCCGCGATACGAATCTGCTGCGCGACCAAGTCGACGCCGGTCACGGCCTCGGTGATCGGGTGCTCCACCTGAAGGCGCGTGTTCATCTCCAGGAAGTAGAAATCCTGGTTCACGTCGAGCAGGAACTCGACCGTTCCGGCGCCCACGTAGCCGACCGTCTGCGCGGCCTTCACGGCCACAGCGCCCATCGCCAAACGAACGTCGTCGCGGATGATGGGGCACGGCGACTCTTCGATCACCTTCTGGTGACGGCGCTGTACCGAGCACTCGCGCTCGAACAAGTGCACCACGTTCCCGTGGCCGTCCGCCAAGATCTGAATCTCCACGTGCTTGGGCTTGAGGATCCACTTCTCGACGTAGCAGCGACCGTCGCCAAACGCCGCCTGCGCCTCGCGCTGAGCGCCAGCGAACGCGGACACAAACTCGGCCGGGTCGTCGACCCGACGCATGCCCTTACCGCCGCCGCCCGCCGCTGCTTTCACGAGCACCGGGAAGCCGATCTCCTTGGCGTACTCAAACGCCGTCTCCGCGTCGGGGACCGCGTCCTCCGTACCCGGGACAACAGGAACGCCAGCGGCGATCATGATCTTGCGCGCTTGGGTCTTCTCGCCCATCGACACGATCGCGTCCGCCGGGGGACCGATGAAGGCGATGCCCTCGGCGGCCAAGTCCTTCGCGAACTGAGCGTTTTCACTCAGGAATCCGTACCCCGGGTGAATCGCCTGGGCGCCCGTCTTGCGCGCGACCTCCAGAATCTTGTCGGTACGGAGATAACTCTCCGCGCTCGCCGCCGGCCCGATGCAGTACGCCTCATCAGCGTACCGTACGTGCAGCGCGCGGGCGTCCGCTTCGCTGTAAACAGCGACGGAACCAATGCCCATCTCGCGTAAGGTGCGCATGACGCGCACCGCGATTTCGCCTCGATTGGCGATCAGCACCTTGTCGAACATGCTCCTCAACTCCGGGTCGGGTTCTGGCCTGCGATGTGCCCCGCGCGGGCCCCGCCGTCAAGGTCGGGGGCGTCGTCCAGCGCGCAAAGTGCCCTCCAACCCCGCAACGCTCCGTTTTCACCCCACATTGGATCCAGCGCGCGCACTAGAGTAGCGCTCCCGCATGCGCTCGATCATCACACGCGTGCTCGTCGCCGTTCTGACCGTCATCACCGCGTTCAGCCTGGCCCTGGCCTACAACACCTCCGAGCAGCGACGCCTCATCGCCCAGATGGCGCGCGTCAATCAGAGCTTCGTGCCCATCGCCCGCCAACTCGACGGGCTCGAGGAAGAGGTCCGATCGTTCGGCCGCATCCTGAGCAACACCGACCCCGCGGCGCTCCGGCAGTCCATTCGCGCCTCCATGACCCTGTTCCCGTTCGCCGACCGCGTCGAGACCTCACTCGACGCCCTGCGCACACACCTCGACACCATGCTCGCCGAGGAGCTCTCCGACTCCGAACGGGCCTTCGCGTCCAACGTCCGGTTGGTGGCCGACGAGCTGTCCGCTGAGAACATCGAGCTGGCGCGCCTCACTGCCGACCTCTTGCGCCAATTGGACGAAGCACCGCCCGGAGCGGAGTCCTTTTACGGTGAGCTGGGCACCCGCGTCATCGCGTTCGAGCGACGCGTCGACGGCCTCGCACGCATTGTCGACGGACGCACCGACGCGGCGCTGATCTCGGTGCGCGAAGAGGAGCGCGCCATGCTGATGCGCGTGGTCGCCGTCTCCGCCTGCGCCACCCTGTTCGCCCTGTTCATCGTGCTCGTCATCGGCCGCTCGCTCGCGCCCATCCGCGCGCTGACCGCCCTCGCCTCGCGCTTCAAACTCGGCGACTACAACCACGACCCCATCGACGCCGGAAACGACGAAATCGGCACGCTCGCCCGCGAATTCTCCGGCATGGCAGAAGCGATTCAGCAACGTGATGGCATCCTGCGGCAGCAAAAGACCGAGCTCGAACAGGCCTACGAAGCGCTCGTCGTCGCCCAGCGCGCCCAGGTCCAGGCCGAACGGCTCGCGGCCGTCGGTGAGATCGCCGCCCGCGTCACCCACGAGCTACGAAACCCCCTCTCGTCGATCGGCCTCAACGTCGAAATGCTCGGCGACGAGCTGCAAAGCCTGCCCGACACCGAGGAATCCGAGGAGGCGCGCATCATGCTCGGCGCCATAGAACGCGAGGTGGCCCGGCTCACAGACCTCACCGAGCGCTACCTCTCCATGGCCCGCAGCGACGAGCCGCGCCGAGAGCGCAGCGACCTCGTCGAGCTCACGCAAGAGGTGCTGGACCAACAGCGCGCGGCCCTCACGAAGCTGGGCATCGACACCG
>CBDUJZ010000235.1:0-5646 GCA_965367675.1 uncultured Myxococcales bacterium
GCGTCGAAGTGGGACTGGGTCTCTGGGTGCGGCATGGGGTTGTCCTTCGACTGCGCTCAGGATGGGATTGTGGGTGGGTTGGAACCTGTCCTTCCGTTCGACGGGCTCACGGCTGGCTCCCTTCGGCAAGCCTCACGGAAGGCCGCTCAGGATGGGTTGGTGGGTATCGAGGGCGGTGGCGGTGCGGGAGCTATGGTTTGACGGGGCGGCTGACGACGTCGGCGCCGGGGGCGTTGACGGCGAGGACGAGGACGACGTTGTCGACTTTCCAGCGGCGGTAGGTGGTGGTTTCGGAGTTGGATGGGCGCAGGTTGACGGGTCCGACGCCCGGGGTGACGACAACGTTTGCGATGTCGCTGCCGAGCGTGCCGCCGTCCATTTTGATAGCGGCTTCTTTGAGGGTCCAGACGTCGAAGAAGCGGCGGCGGCGGTCGGCTTCGTCGAGGTCGCCGAGCCAGGCTTGTTCTTCGGGGGCGAAGTAGCGGGCGATGAGGCGGTCGACGTTGGCGACGCGGGTGGTGTTCTCGGCGTCGACGCCGACGGCGACGTCGGGGCTGACGGCGGCGGCGGCGAGGCCGTCGGTGTGGGTGACGTTGATATGCAGCGCGGCCGGTCCGTCGGCCGGTACGCCGGAGGCGGCGACGTCGCAGAGAGGTTTGCCGTTGGCGCCCAACGTGAATCGCCAGGCTGTGGGCGCGACGCTGGGGACGACGTCGCTGAGCAGGTTGCGCAGCAGCCAGCGGGCGGCCAGGAAACCCTCGGCGGTGGCCGGGTGGGTCATCGCGTCGTAGCGGGCGCGCTCGTCGGCATCGAGGACGGCGACCCACGCGGGGTCGGGCGCGGCCTGGAGCCAACGGAGGCGGACCTGGGGCCTAGCGCCCTGCCCCGCCTCGGACTTGCGTGGCGCGGCGGAGCGTGGCGCGGCAGAGCGTCGACTCTCTGGGTGGGTTGAAGCCTGTCCCTCGACAAGCTCGGGATGAAGTTGTGGTGGGACGACACGGACGACCACTTGGCGCTCGACAAGCTCGGGATGAAGTTGTGGTGGGACGATACGGACGACCACTTGGCGCTCTGGCGTCTCCGACCTCACTCCGCGTTGATGCGATCGAGCTCGATGCGGCAGGTCTCCGCGGTGTGGTCGAGCTGCTCTTCCGTGTGGCACGTGGACAGGAAGAAGCGCAGTCGGGCTGCGTCGTCCGGCACGGCGGGGAAGATGATCGGCTTGGCGTTGATGCCCTTGTCGAGCAGCGCTTGAGCGAGCTTGAGCGCGTTCATGGAGCTGCCGGTCACCACGGGGACGACGGGCGACAGGCCCTCTGCGACGCCGATGTCGAGGCCGCGCGACTTGAGCGCGTTGGCGAAAAACTTGGCGTTGGACTGGAGCTTGTGCACGCGCCACGGCTCCTCGTGGATGAGGCGCAGCGACGAGAGCGCGGCTTGGCCGAGCATGGGCGGCATGCCGGCGGCGAAGACGAAGCCGGGCGTGGTGTAACGCAGGTTGGTGATGAGCGCTTTGGTGCCTGCGATCCAGCCGCCGGAGGAGGCGAGGGACTTGGACATGGTGCCCATCCACAGGTCGACTTCCGGGCCTTCGAGGCCGTAGTAGTCGCGGACGCCGAGGCCGCGCTCGCCGACGGTACCGAAGGAGTGGGCCTCGTCGACCATGAGCATGCAGCCGTAGGTCTGCTTGAGGCGGACGAACTCGGGGGTGTTCGAGATGTCGCCGTCCATGGAGTAGACGCCCTCGGTGAGGAGCAGCACCTTCTCGAAGTTGGGGCGCAGGGCCTTGAGCTGCTCTTCGGCGTGGGCGATGTCTTCGTGGCGGAAGCTGCGTCGTTTGGCGCCGCTGAGCTTGATGCCTTGCAGGCACGAGTCGTGGATGAGCTCGTCGTGCAGGATCAGGTCGTTGGGGCCGAACAGGTGGCCGATGACGGTGACGTTGGTGGCGTGGCCGGACGGCATGGCGACCGCGTCTTCGACGCCCAGGCTCGAGGCGAGCAGGGCTTCGAGGTCGCGGTGGAACGGGCGCTCGCCGGAGGCGATGCGGGAGGCCGAGACGCTGGTGCCGTACTGGGCCATGGCGGCGCTGACGTCGTCGATGACGCGTTGGTCGCCGGAGAGCCCGAGGTAGTTGTAGGACGAGAAGTTGATGCACTCACGACCGGCGATGAGCGACGTGTCGCGTGCGGTGCCTTCGTGGAGGTCGAAGTACGGGTTCTGGAGGCCGAGCGCTTCGACCATTTGGAAGCGCAGCTGCAGGTCTTTGTAGCCGGGGAATTCGTTGGCATCGACCCACTCGGGCTTGACCTTGAATCCTTCCCAGCTGGCGGCGCGGCCGTCTTCTGAGGGGGCTGCGTCGGCGGCCTCGTCTTGGCCGAGATCGCGGCGCTGGATGACCAGGTTTTCGCAGACGGCGATGAGCGTTCCAGCGGCGTCCCAGAGGGCGATGTCGATGGCCGACTTGTCGCCTTCGGTGGCGGCGCGGACGCGGACGTCGGCGGTGAGTTCAGCGCCGGGGCCGGGGGTGGGCTGCAGCTGAACGAAGCGGTCGAAGCCGACGGGCGTTCCGACGGCGGCGTTGCTGCCGAGCACGAAGGCGGCGAGCTGCATGGCGCTGTCGAAGGCGAGCGGGTCGAGCGGCCATGGCTCGGCCGCGGCGCCCGGAACCCAGAGGGCGGGGTCGACGGTGCGGACCGTTCCGCTGACCGACGCGTCGGTGGCGAAGCGGACGTTGGTGATGCCTTGCAGCAGCGGGCCGTGGAAGGTGACGTCGCTGTAGAAGTGGGCGAGGTCGAGCTCGGGCGCGCCGCCTTCGGTGAGCCTTTCGGGGGCTTCGACGGGGCTGGAGAGCGGCCGCACGGTCGCGCGGTAGTGGAGCGTTTTGCCGTCGTTCGAGCGGATCTCGGCGGTGTCGCCGACGGCGGACGCGACGAGCTTGGCGGGCTCCTTGACGGTGACGCCCTGGAAGAGCGTGAGGTCCGAAATCTCGAATGGAATCGAGAGGTTAGACGTGCTCGCCAGCAGGTTCGCGGCACCGGCGAGGGGGAGCACCGGGGTGTCCTGGATCGCGTGGTCGGCGAGGTACGGGTGCGTCTGGACCGACATCGTCAGCGGCTTGCTGGCGCGGCGGGTGGTGGTGGCGACGCGTCGGCCGCGGACCATGACGCCTTGGGAGCCGCCGAGGTCTTGGAGCAGCGCATCGAGACCGGCGTCGTCGCCGACGAAGTCGATGCCTTCGGCGCGCATGGCGGACTGCACGGCCTCGGGGATGGTGGCGCCCATGTCGGAGTTGGTCCAGGGGCCGAACTCGGAGCACACGCCGCGGATGCGGCTGGGGAGGTGCTGGGTGAGTTCGGCGAGCTGGGCGTTGGCGGCGGCGTAGTGGACCTGATGGCGGTTGCCGAAGCGACCGGCCCAGGAGCCGATGCCCATGGCGACCTTGAGGGAGCCGTTGACGGCGACCAGGGTGTTGAGGAAGCCGGCGGCTTTGACGGCGCGGGCGGCGCGGCCGGTGTCGGCGGGCACGTCGCCGAGGGGGCCGTCGGCGAGCACGCCAGCGGCGTGGATGAAGCCGGTGACGGGCGCGTAGGGGGCGAAGGCGACTTTGACGGCGGCGCGGTCGGTGACGTCGACGGCGCAGTGCGAGATGCGTCCTTGGCTGCCGGCGATGAGGGCGGCGGCGTTTTCAGACGGCGCGCTGCGGCCGGCGAGCACGATGCGGGCGCCGGAGGGGGCGAGGCGCTGGGCGAGCTTGAGGCCGATGCCGCGTGTACCGCCGGTGATGACGATGGTGTCATCGGCGGTGGGCGTCCAGGGCTCTGCGCGCTCGGCGATGCGCTTGGTGCCGAGGACTTCGCGGGAGGCGGAGCCGGCGGCTACGTTGGCGTAGCGGACGTCGGTGGTGGTGTCGGCTCCGGACTTGCCAGCGGCGACTTCGTTGAAGGCGAGCGCGAGGTGTTGTTCGGGGGTTCCGTCGGCGAAAGCGATGACCTTGCATGCGGAGCCGGTCCAGTCGCGCCCGAGGGCGCGGGTGGCTCCGGCGAGCGACTCAGCCCAGGGGTCGAGGGCGTCGCGGATGACGACGACGTTGGGCGTGCGCTTTTGGCTGGCGAGTTCGTCGAGGAGTTGGACGAAGTCGCCGGCGAGGTCGGGTGTTTCGGCTTCGTCGGCGAGGACGGCGGAGACGGTGGGGAGGGTGAGTCCGGAGGCGATGTAGAGGACGGTGTCGCAGGGCAGTGCTGGGTCTGTGGTGAGCTCTGCGCCGCGTGTTTTGAGGGCTTGTGCGTAGGCGGTGTGTTCGCCGGGTCCGGCGACGAGGACCGCATGGCCAGCGACGGCGGAGCCGTTGTTGGGCAGCGGCGACGGGCGCCATTGGAGCGCGAAGCGCTCCATTGGCGCGTCGTCGTCGGCGGCGTCGCTGCCGCCGTAAGCCCCCGGATTCTCAGCGAAATCGATCAAGTCCTGGATCGTCGGCGCGTTGACCAGGATCTCCTGTGGGATGCCCTGCACGCCCGGGATCGCCTTGGTCAACTCTTCGGCCAGATCCGCGACCATCATGGAGTCGAAGCCCAGGTCATCGATGAGCTTCATCGACGTCTTGAGCGAGCTCTCCGGGTACGAACTCGCGCGCGCAACGGCCGCGATCACGACTGCCGCGAGGCCCGCTTCGACGCTAGGAATCGGCGTGACCGCCACTTGCACAGGGGCCTGCACGACCAAATGCGCGCCGGTCGCCTTGGCCATCTTAAGCGAGGCCACGGACTCGCCGCGCACCGGCCAGTAGTGCTCACGCGGGAGCACGGTCGGGGGCACCGACGCGACGTCGGCGGCGGCTGTCAGCGCGCCAGCGTCGACCGGAACACCACGGACCCAGAGCTCGCCGAGCGTGCTCAGGAACGAAGCGCCAAAATCATCGTCGTGCTTGGACGCCGCGGACAGCATTCCCTTGAGCGGAACACCGCGCAGCGTTCCCTTCGCGAACGACAGGATCGGCCCGCCAGCGCCCACCTGGAGAATCAGGTCGGCGCCCAAATCCACACACTGCTTGAGCGTCTGAGTGAACATCACCGGCGACGTGGCGTGCGCCTTGAACACCGCGCGGGCCTCGGCGGCGCTGTTGTACGGGTGGTCCTGAATGCACGAAGCCACTGGCGTGGTCGGGTCGCTCAGCGCGATACCGTCGACGGCCGCGTTGAGGTCCAGGTCCGCGAACACCGGCGAGTGAAACGCGTGCGACACGTTCAGACGCACGGCCTTCATCTCTTCGCGCTCACACGCTTGCGCCACGGCCTCCACGGCCTCGGTCGTCCCGGAGACCACCGCCTGACGCGGGTGGTTCAGGTTCGCCAGTACCGCCCCTTCGACGAGCAGCGTACGCACCTTGTCGACATCGCCCACGATGGCCGCCATCGCGCCCGTGTCGGTGAGGGGCAGTTCGGCCATCGCCCGGCCGCGCGTGGCGGTCCAGCGGGCGCCATCCGCGGCGCTCATCACACCACCGGTCACGGCGGCGGAGAATTCGCCCACGCTGTGCCCCGCAACCACGTGCGGCACCACACCGGCTTGCGCCAGCAGACGCGTCAGCGCCACGCCGCAGGCCAGCAGCGCCGGCTGGCAGTTCTGCGTCGCCGTCAGCTCGGCCACCGC
>CBDUJZ010000236.1:0-5493 GCA_965367675.1 uncultured Myxococcales bacterium
ACCTAGACGCGGAAGACGTGGACCTAGACGCGGAAGACGTGGACCTAGACGCGGAGGACGTGCAGCCGGACGGCGCAAACGCGGACGCCAGCGGCGGGGCTGACGCCAACTCGAGCGATGCGGGCGCAACGCCGACCCTCGACGAAGACTCGGGCTGCAGCGCTGCACCGGCCTCGCCGTCGCTGGCCTGGATTGGGGTGGTGCTCGGCTGCCTCGGTATTCGCCGCCGCACGGCGCGGACGGCCGCCTAAATCCGGCGCAGCCGAACCCGTTCCGCGCTGCCTCGGCGCGCGGGCACAACGACCTCTGGGGGGATGCGCCTGGCCTGCGCGCGCGATGGCGCGGGGCCAGCGACAGACTCCCGCACTCTTGGTGTTGTCATGAGCCTCACGTTTTCGTCCTGGCCGCGGTCGCTTCAGCCGCGGCGCAAATGGGCGCTCGTCTGGGCGTTCGCCCCCGTATTCGCGTCGCTGGGTGCGTGTCTTCCAGCAGAGGCGCCCGCCGACGGGATGGACGCCGCAATGCTCAAAGAAACCGTGGGCTGGGAGCCCGGATGCGGGAACGAGCGGCTCGACTGGCAGGGCGACTCCTGGGAGCTGTGCGACCGGTCGAACGTAGGCCGAGTGACCTGCGAGGCGCTGGGGTACGTGGACGGGACACTGCGGTGCAGCGATGACTGCCAATCGTACGACACCAGCGATTGCGTGAGCGATGGCACGTGCGGCAACGGGCTGCTCGACGAGGGTGAGTCGTGCGACGACGGCCCGGCGCCGGAACACGTGTGCCCGGAGTACGGCGAGCGCTGCGTCGTGTGCACCGCCGAGTGCACGTTGGTGGATGGCGTTGTGAGCGCCTGCGGCGACGGGGTGCGCGCCGAAGCGCACGAGGTGTGTGACGGCGAGGCGATGGCGGGCAACTCGTGCCAGAATCAAGGGTATCCTGCCCGTGGAACGCTGCGGTGCGCCGACGACTGCCAGGCCTTCGACGAGTCCGAGTGCCTGGGCGACCAGTGCGGCGACGGGGTGATCGGCGCGTCCGAGGCGTGCGAAATCGACGGGCCATTCAACCGGCTGTGCGATTACGGTGAGCGCGCGTGCACGCTGTGCAATCCGCAGTGCCAATGGATTGAGGGCACACCGCGCTACTGCGGGGACGGCGTCGTGGAGTACCACAACATGGAGCGGTGTGAGATCGGCCAGTCGTACGTGTCGGCGTGCTCGGGGGAGACGATCGCGTGTCTGCCGATCTGCGTGTGGGAGCCGGATCCGTGCGCCGAATGGGTGTACGACGCGGGG
This sequence comes from uncultured Myxococcales bacterium, assembly GCA_965367675.1. Taxonomy (GTDB): domain Bacteria; phylum Myxococcota_A; class Bradymonadia; order REDH01; family REDH01; genus CBDUJZ01. The sequence goes on from CBDUJZ010000236.1 coordinate 1,296, forward strand.
AGCGAAGACACAGCGCTCGAGGCCGACACCCGGGCGGGTGACGTAGGCAGCACCACGGCCGACGACGCCGGAGGCGAAGGCGACAACGACGGCGGTGAAAGCGGTGCGCGCGCGGCGCTGGGTGGCGGCCGCGGGTGCAGCGCCGCGTGGTCCGCTGGGCCGTTCTCCGTTTGGAGCGCGCTGCGCTGTTCCGTGCTCTTAGCCCTGCTCTGGGCGCTGCGCTGTTTCCCGCTCGGCGTCTTAGGCTCACGCCTGCCTAGGGCCTTCGGAAACCGGTAAAATGGGGTGCGTTCGGAGGTGTCGCGCGGGGTGCCCCACACCATCTTACATGGGCAATGAACATTGCGAGCTGGTGCGCGTCTGTGCTTGAGATTGCGACACTCCCCCCGCCTCGCGCGGGCAAGGTCGCCTTGCCCCGCAACCGACACCTTCATCGAATGGGTTTCCGATGATCGAGAGCTTCCTTCTTTCCGTCCAGCTGGCCGCGGCCATTGGCGCGACCGCCGATAGTCCAGCCACCCCAGACGATATGGTGGCGCAGGCGCAGGCGCAAAACGCGACGATCCAGATCGGCACGCCGGTCAACGGTGAGCTGAGCCCGAGCGACACAACGCTCAACTCGGGTGAGTTCGCGGACTACTACGAGTTCGAGGGCGAGACGGGTGACCGGCTAGAGATCTCGATGAGCTCGCAGGCGTTCGACACGTACCTGGGGCTGACGAGCTTGCAGACCAACGCGACGGTTCCGTTCGCACACGCCAACGATGACGCGCCCGGCCGCGGCAACAACAGCCAGTTGGTGGTGACGCTGCCAGGCACCGGAACCTACCGGATCCAGGCCACGTCGTACGCCGCTGGCGAGCAGGGCGCGTATTCGCTCAGCGTCGTTCCCTTCACCGGCGGTGGATTGGGCGCGCGGACGAGTACGCCCACGACGATTCCCAACGGCCAGCCGGCCACCGGGCGGCTCGAGGCGGGTGACACCACGCTGAATTCCGGAGAGTTCACAGACACTTACGTATACAATGGCACCGCGGGAGAGACGATCAACGTGGCGCTGTCGTCGAACGAGTTCGACCCGTACCTCATGCTCCGGGGACCCGGCGGTACGAGCCTCGACAACGACGATCTGGCCGAGGGCAACTACAACAGCGGCATCACGGCCACGCTGCCTGAGACCGGCGCATACCGGCTGATCGCGACGTCGTACGCGCCCAACGAGACGGGCGCTTACACGCTCACCGTGGACACCCAAGGGCGCGCGGCGACGCAGCGCACCAGCACGCTGATTCCCGGCCAGCCGGCGACCGGCAACCTGGCCCCCGGGCTCCCCCACCGCGGCGACGGCGAGCACTACCAAGAGTGGAGCTTCCAGGGCACGGCGGGCGAGAGCATCACGCTCGACATGACCTCCGACGCGTTCGACACGTACCTTGAGCTGACGATGCCCAACGGCGCGCAGCAGTTCAACGACGACATCGAGCGCCTGAACACCAACAGCCGCATCAACGCGACGCTGCCGGCCAACGGCACGTACACCGTGCGGGCGTCGTCGTACGCGCCGGGCGAAGTGGGGCAGTATCGCCTGTCGCTGGCCGCCGCCACGAGCGCGCAACCGCAGCCCACGCAGCAGCAGCCGCAGACTGAACTCACCGGCGATACCATCTCGTTCGGGCAAGCGCTCGACGGCCGCCTCGCGCGCCGCGATCCCCAGCTGACCTCGGGCGAGTACTACGACACGATCTCGTTCCAAGGCAGCGCGGGCCAAGGGCTGACCATCAACTTGGAGTCGAGCCAGTTCGACACCTACGTGATGCTGCGCGGCCCCGGCGACACCTCGTTCGACAACGACGATGGCCCGGGCGGCGGCACGGACAGCCGCATCGAAGCGTCGCTGCCGGCCGACGGCGTGTACTCCATCCTCGTGACGTCCTACGCCCCCGGCGAGCAGGGCCGCTACACGCTGACCCTCGAAGAGGGCACCACGGTGGAGCAGAACGCGTCCGGACGCGTGTACGCCATCCTCGCCGGTATCACGGACTACGCCGATGCCAACGACCTGCCGTTCTGCGCCGAAGACGCCGTCCGGCTGGGCGACTCGATCGGCGCCACCGGCATCATGGCCGACGAGAGCATCGTGCTCACCGACGAGCAGGTGACCGTCGCCAACCTGGAGCGGGCGTTCTTGTCTGTGGCCAGCCAGGCCGGCCCCGACGACGTGTTCATCTTCTTCTACAGCGGCCACGGCGCGCACATCGACAACCGCCAAGAGCTCGATGGCCGAGACGAGACCATTTACGTGTTCGACGGCCACATCACCGACGACCAGGTCGCGGGCTGGTTCGACAGCGTGAACGCGCGACTGAGCATTATCGCGCTCGATTCGTGCTTCTCCGGCGGCTTCGCTCGCGACGTGATTTCGGCCCCCAACCGCATGGGTATCTTCTCGTCCGAAGAGGACGTTACGTCCAACGTTGCCGCGCGTTTCCAGGCCGGCGGCTACCTGTCGTACTTCCTGCGAAACGCCATCAGCGGAGACGCCGACGCGGAGCCCCGTGACGGAATTATTACAGCCGGAGAGCTCAGTCAGTACTTGCACCGGCAGTGGGCCGCGAACAACATGGTAAACGAGAGCACCGAGACCACGGATGCTGCGTTGGCCTACCAAAACCTCGTCATTGACCGGGGCTCGGTGAAGGTCACCGACGTGGTGGTCTACAACCGCTAGCCGGTTGGGTGCCCGGTCGCTGCGGCGGCCGGTCTACACCCGCGCGGCGCCCCCATCGGGCACCGAGCACCACGCATAGAGGACCATGAACGTCGGAGTCATTGGAGCCGGATCCTGGGGGACAGCGCTGGCTTTCCTCCTCGCAGACAAGGGCTACAACGTGCGCATGTGGGCGTTCGAGCCCGAGTGCGCCCGCACGATCAACGAGGAGCACGAGAACACGGCGTACCTGCCGGGCATCGCGCTCCCGCACAACCTGACCGCCACCACGGACCTGGCCGAGGCGTGCGACGACCGCCAGCTGATGCTGTTGGTGACCCCGTCGCACGTGACGCGCGGCGTGGTGAAGAAGCTCGCCACACTGCTGCCCGAGCACGTGCCGATCGTGTCCGCCACCAAGGGCATCGAGAACGACACGCTGTCGACGGTGAGCACCATCCTCGAGGAGGAGCTGCCGATTCGGTATCACCCGTACTTGGCGTACCTGTCCGGGCCGTCGTTCGCGCGCGAAGTCGGCCTGCGTCACCCGACCATGGTAGCCATCGCATGCTACAGCGAGACGCTCGGTAAGACGCTGCAGTCGGTGTTCCAGCACACGTATTTCCGGACGTACCGGACCACGGATGTGCAGGGCGTAGAGGTGGGCGGCTCGCTCAAGAACGTGATCGCGATCGCGTGCGGCGCGGCCGACGGCATGGGCTTTGGCCACAACACCCGTGCGGCGCTCATCACCCGCGGTCTGGCCGAGATTTCACGGCTCAGCGTCGCGCTCGGCGCCAACCCGCTGACGCTGGCTGGGCTGGCGGGCATGGGCGACTTGGTGCTCACCTGCACGGGCGGCCTGTCGCGCAATCGGACGGTCGGCTACCGGCTGGGCCAAGGCGAGACGATCGACGACATCCTGGACGACATGAACATGGTCGCAGAGGGCGTCAAGACGGCGCGCTCGGTGCACGATCTGGCCGCCTCACTGGGCGTCGAGATGCCGATCTCCGAGCAAGTATACCAGGTGCTGCACAACGGAAAGAGCATGGAGCAAGCGCTTCAGGACCTGATGGGCCGCCCGCTCGTCCGCGAGTCGTTCGGCTTCTAGCGAGGCACCCGGAGGCCGAGCGCGCGCTCGCTACGAGACGACCTTGGAGAGCGCCTCGAGCAGCTGGTCCTTGGTCATGTCGGAGCGCCCTTCCAGGTCGATCTCCTTGGCGAGCTGGTAGAGCTCAGACTTGGACTTGCCGGACAGGTCGGTGTTCGACGCTGGCTTGGGCGCGCGGCGTCGGGTGGCGCGGGCGCCGGCAGGGGTGCGTGCGGGCGTCTTGGCGGGCTCGGCCTTGGGCGCAGCCTCGGCGGCAGGCTTCGCGGCGGCAGGCTCGGCGGCAGGCTTCGCGGCGGCAGGCTTCGCGGCGGCAGGCTTTACGGCGGCGGCCTTCGGCTTTGCAGTCGTGGTCTTCGCGGCAGGCTTTGCGGTGGTGG
>CBDUJZ010000237.1:0-5486 GCA_965367675.1 uncultured Myxococcales bacterium
GGTGCCGGACGTTGGACTCGTGCAACGGCTGCGCGCGCATGTCGGCGACCCATACGCGGCGGAGCGCATCTCGTTCACGTTCGCGTTCAAGCTCGCCGGGGCGCGGCTCGGCAGTCGGAGTTACGATTGGCGGCCCACGGAGGGCACGCTCACGTTCACGCGGGGGCGGCGCGTGGTGGAGTTCACGGGCATCGACGCCGTGGACCCGTCGGACGCGGTCGACCATCCGCGCAGGAACCGCGACGTGTGGCGTTCGGTCGCTCCGGACGCCCGTCCGGGCCAGGCGGCCAGCGCGTGGACGGCGTTCATCAACGACCGGTACTGGCTGCTCGCGCCCGCGCTGGCGACCGGTCCAGACGCGAACGTGGAGGTCCACGGAAGCGAGATCCACGTGTTCTTCCCGTCCGGCGGCGTGACCCCCGGCGACCGCTACAGGTTCGTGGTCGACCCGCTGACGGGCGACGTGACGCAGTGGTCGTTCGCGCTCGCCGGCGGCCGCAACGGCACGTTCGACTGGCAAGACTACGCGCAGTTCGGCCCGCTGCGCCTTTCGCAGTACCGCATCTCGACGGACAGCCCGTTCGAGATTCTGTTCGAGGACATCGTCGTGGAGTGACCCAGCGCGCGCCGAGCGGCGGCGGTACGCCCGTGCGAACGCCCGACCAAAGCGCCGACCCGGGCGTTCCGCGTATCTTTATCCGCCACGCGGAGTAGTGTGACAGCGGGCGCTCGCGAACCCGCCGAGCCCCAACGTTCCCCGCATTTTGGACACACACATGGCAACCATCACAAACAAGACCACGCGCCCGTTGAGCGTCTCGCTGCCCGACGGCAAGACCCTCCGCTTGGGCGCCCTCGCCAGCGCCGAGCTCAAGGCCAAGGCGTTGACGCACCCGGCGGTGCTCAAGCTGGTCAAGGCCGGCACGGTCGAGGTGCTCACGCAGTCCACCAAGAACGCTGCCGGACGACCGGTCGGCGACGGAAGTGGGGGCGGCGCGGGCGGCCGTAGCGGTGGCCCTGGCATCCGCAAGACCGGCGACCGCTAGAACGACCACGCTAGGGCGACCACGCTAGGGCGACCACCGGTAGAGCGGCCGCGCTACCGCGCCCCGTCGATTAGCGCTCTAGCCCCGCGAAGAAGTTTGCGACCACGCTCCGCACTACCGCGGTGGGCGCCAGCCGCGGCTTCTTCACGATACGAATGGTGAGCAGCTCGCCGGTGACCGTGTAGTTGCCGACCAGCTCTCCGACGGGCGTCTTGGCGACCAGCTCGCCCGACTCCAAATCACCGGTCAACGTGCCACCGTACGCTTCCAGCGCTTTGCGGGCCGCGTTCAGGGTGTGCTCCGGCGAAGAGACCGGCGTCTCGATAATGCAGTCGGCCATAGGGAATCCGGGGGAGGCGACGGGGCTTGCGCACACACGGTGCGTCATTCCGGGTCTGTAGACCAGGGCGCCGCGTTCTTCGGGCTGGCCGCGTCCTACGGGGCCACCTCGACCACCAGCGGAAAGTGCGCTCCGTCGGCCATTTCGGCGCAGAACCGCGGGGCGTCGAGGATGGCGGCGCGCAGGCCCCACAGCTCGGCGCCACGCCCAGCGAACGCCAGGTCGAGCATGTCGCTATAGCGCGGGTTGCACGTGGTCGTGCCCTCCACATCCGGCCGGACCCACGTGAGCCCGCCGCCGCTGACCAGGTTGTTATACGGCGCGCGATCGCAACCCTCGGGCGACCGCCCCGGCGGACAATCGAAGTTCAAATCGCCCAGCAAAACCACCGGGTCCTGGGCCCGCCGCAGCCGCTCGGCGATGCGATCGGTTTCGACCTCACGGCGGCCGCCATTTCCGCGCGCCAGGTGCACGGCGACGACCTCAAAGCGCGTCCCCGACTCCCTGTCGAACAGCGTCACGGCCATCGGATTCCTGTGGTTCTCGTTGTACGCGACTCCGGTCATCTCATTGGCGCCGAGCAGCTCAAACCGGTCCTCGTTGAAGAGCACCGCGATGCGCTGATTTCGACCGGCGCGGGTCTGCACGAGCCCGAACGGCGTCCCACTCGCATCGGCGGCGTTGTCGAGCGCGTTCATCCAGTTCGGCTGCACCTCCGTAAAGGCATACACATCGACCGGGTTCGGCGCGCTCAGCTGCGACGTAATGAAGGGGAGTTGTCGATCATGCTGCCCGAAATGAACGCCAGAGTTCAGGTTCCAAGCCATCATTGTGATCGGCTCGGCCGGCGGCTCCTGCGCGGGCTTCCAATCGGCCGCCATCGCCGTATGGCGCGGAGCGCCCGCCGCTGCGAGTGGATCCGACGAATCGTAAGAAGCGACCGCGGCCCAGAACCCCGCGACCAAAACCATGAGAATAACAAACAACAAGTTGGCCGCACGCGTACGCGCCAAGTTTGCCCGCGACCACCCCACCGTTCGAAACACAACGTACGTGGTTGCGATCGGCACCAGCGGCGCCCAGATCTTGGGCCACACCGTCCAAGCGAACGCCAGCGAGAGCGGCAGCAACGCACACAACAGCGCGACCGCTGCGAGCAGATTCGTAATCCAACGCTGGCGGCGTGTGGGCGGCGGGGTCAGGAAGAAGCGGTGGTCGGTCGGCATCGTGCGGATGGGCGAGTTCGTGAGCGGTGCTGTCGTTGACGGCGGCGGTGCGACAACATTCAGGGCGAAGCGGGCTTACAACACTCAGCGGCCAAGCTAGAGCGGCCCCCGCTGACCAGCGCCGAAGTTCTATGTGAATCTTCGGCCGCGCCGAGCGTATACTTTCGTACCCAAAACTTGGAGCACAGTATGACCGTTCGAATCCACAGCTTCGCCGCCGCCCTCATCCTCACCCTCGTCGCCTCGGCCGTCGTGCCAGCAGGTGCCCAGGCGCAGCGTCAGGCGCAGCCGGAGCCCGCTACGCTCTCCGCCACGGAAGCGCCGCAAGCCACTCGGCAGACCGCGGACGACTCGGACGACTCGGACGACTCGGACGACGACGCCGTCGAGGCCCGCGCCGCGGAGGGTGTCATCGGACTCAACAACACCAAGACCGAACCGGCGGCTCCGCTGGGCGCGATCCTGGACGAGACCGAGTAGGAACGGCTCCGACGGAGCCGCCTTGGAGAGCTGAGCAATTGCGGGCGATCGGCGATCGGCCGGTGACCGCGTCCTGATCACGTTGTTCGGGAGGGGGGCCTGTCCTTCGACTACGCTCAGGAAGGGAGTCCTTCGACTGCGCTCAGGAAGGGGGCCTTCGACTGCGCTCAGGAAGGGAGTCCTTCGACTACGCTCAGGAAGGGGGCCTTCGACTACGCTCAGGAAGGGAGTCCTTCGACTGCGCTCAGGAAGGGGTCCTTCGACTGCGCTCAGGATGGGAGGCCTTCGACTGCGCTCAGGATGGGGGCCTTCGACTGCGCTCAGGATGGGGTCCTTCGACTGCGCTCAGGATGGGAGGCTTTCGACTGCGCTCAGGAAGGGGGCCGGCCCAATTTGATTGCGGTTCTAAGCTTCCTCGAAGTCCGTCAGGCTCTCCGGGACCCGCGACATGCGGACCGCGTTTAGTACCGCCGCCAGGTCGATGATCTCCTGCACGATCGCACCGGCGACGGGGGGCAGGAAGCCGGCGAACGCGAATGCCATGCCGATCGCGCTCAGCGCCATTCCGCCCACGGCGCTCTGCAGCGCGATGCGGCGGAGGCGCGAGCCGATGTGCAGCAGCTCGTCCAGCTTTCGCAACGACGGGTCCAGGATGACCGCGCCGGCCGCTTCGGCCGTGACCTCGTGCGCCTGCCCCAGCGCGATGCCCACGTCGGCCATGCGCAGCGCCGGCGCATCGTTGATGCCGTCGCCCACAAAGAGCACGCGGCCGGTCTTCTGCTCGCGCTGCACGATCGCCACCTTGTCCGCCGGACTCTGCTGCGCCAGCACGTGGTCGATGCCCACCTTCTCGGCCAGGTATTCCACCTCGGATTGGCGGTCGCCGCTGACCAGGAACACGCGCTCAAAGTGATGGTGCGGCGCCAGGTGCGCGATGAACGACCGGCCGTCTTTGCGCGCCTCGTCGCGAAAACGGAACGTGCCGGCGTAATTCTCGTCGACCAGCAGGATCGTCTCTAGACCGCCCACGATGGGCGGCAGCTGCGCTTCGTCCGGGTGTCCGACCAGGTGTTTGCGCCCGAGCAGGCGCGTGGTGACCGTGCCAACGCGCGCGAACATGCCCTCGCCGGGCCGCTCCTCCACCGCCGTCGTCGCCGACAGCCCAATGCCCTCGGCCCCCGCCGCGTCGAGCAGCGCACGGGCCAGCGGGTGCTTGGAGTACACCTCGGCAGACGCCGCAAGACCGAGCACCGTGCGGCGGTCGAACCCGGCGCCCACGTGCACATCCGCGAGGCTCGGCCGCCCCACCGTGAGCGTGCCCGTCTTGTCGAGCACGAGCACTTTGCAGGTGTCCAGGCGCTCCAGAATCGACGGGTCGCGGATGACGATGCCCCGCTTGGCCGCCAGCGAAACCGCGCCCACCAACGCCACCGGGATCCCGATCAACAGCGGGCACGGCGTGGCCACCACGAGCACGGCCAGAAAGCGCACCGGCTCGCCGGACACCGCCCAGGCGGCCAGCGCGATGGCGACCGCGAAAGGCGTGTACGCAGCGCCGAGCTTGTCGGCCAGGCGGCGGATGGGCGGCCGGTTCTCGTCCGCCTCTTTCATGACCTGCATGATGCGGGCGTAGCGCGAGTCCGCCGCCGGCGCCGTCGCCCGAATCGTGAGCGCCGACTCGCCGTTCACGGCGCCGGAGATGACCGCCGAGCCGGGCGCTTTGCGGATCTCGTAGGGCTCGCCGGTCAGGTACGCCTCGTCCATACGCCCGGTGCCCTCGATGACCACGCCGTCCACCGGGCACAGCTCGTGCGGGAACACCACCAAGTGGTCGCCGATACGCACGTCTTCCGCCGCCACATCGGCGGGCGCCTGGGCGGTCGATTCCGGGTCGATCCGGTGCGCGACCGTGGGGCTGCGGCGGGCCAACGCGTCGAGCACCGCAGAGGCGCGACTGACCGCAAGCGCCTCGAGCGTCTCGCCACCGGACAGCATGAGCACCACGATCGCGCCGGCCAGCGGCTCGCCCAACGCCACCGACGTGACGATCGAAATGCCCGCCAGCAAGTCCGCGCCGAACTGCCGATGCCAGAGCGAGCGCAACAGGTCGAACACCAGCGGCGCGCCGCCCGCGATCACCACCGCGTACAGCGGCCAAGCCGCGGGCCCCTCGCTCACACCAAAGGCGTATCGCGCCAGCAAATGGGCCACGATGCCGAGCAACGCTCCGACAGCGATGACGATATCTTTGTTCAAACGCAGGGACATGGCGGGCTTTGCGGGTGGAGGGGGGCGCGCACAGCGTGCTCCTTTCAATCGCGGTGCACAACTCAAGAGCAGCGGTGGTGCACAACTCGGGACGGGTGTAGAACGGTGGCGAACGCGTGTGACCGC
>CBDUJZ010000238.1:0-5421 GCA_965367675.1 uncultured Myxococcales bacterium
AGGATGGGTTAAGGGGGCGGGCGCATGTTTGGGGGGTGTCCTTCGACTACGCCCGGCGGCTCCGCCGGCGGGCTACGCTCAGGAAGGGTTCAGGGGGCGGGCGGCTCAAAAACGAAGAACACCGGTCGGGCGCTGGGGCGCTGGACCGGTGCTTTTCGTTGGGGGGTGGGCGTTACGCCAGCGCGTTGGTCATGAGCTTGGTCATGCGGGCGGCGAAGGTGCCGGGGTCTTCGATGGGGCTGCCTTCGACGAGGAGGGCTTGGTCGTAGAGGAGCTCGATGAACTCGTTGCGCTCGTCACCGTCGCGGCCTTCGAGGCTGGCGATGATCGGGTGCTTGGGGTTGATCTCGAGGATGCGCTTGACCGGCGGGAGCGAGTCGTTTTGGGCGCGGAGCATGCGCTCGATGTGGGACGGGAGGCCGCCTTGGGGGACGACGAGGCAGACGGGGGAGCCGGCGAGTCGGGTGGAGACGCGGACTTCTGCGACCTTGCCTTCGAGGACCTCGGCGAACTTGTCGGTGAGGGGCTTGAGCGCTTCGGTGCGCTCTTCGGTGGCCTTCTTGGTCTCTTCGTCGGCGTCTTCCTCGAGGTCGAGGTCGGCCTGGGCGGCGGACACGAGCTGCTTCTCGTCGAACTCTTTGAGGCCGTCGATGGCCCACTGGTCGACGGTGTCGGTGAAGTAGATGACCTCGTATCCCTTGGCGCGGAGGGCCTCGGTGTGGGGGCTGTTCTCGACGAGCTGCCGAGTGGAGCCGATGGCGTAGTAGATGGCCGTTTGGCCTTCGGGCATGCGCTCGACGTACTGCTCAAACGAGGTGAGTCCCTCGGCGCCGGAGCTCTCGAATCGGACGAGCTTGGCGACGCGCTTGCGGGCGGAGTCGTCGTAGTGGAGGCCTTCCTTGAGGACCTTGCCGAAGGTGTTCCAGAAGCTCTCGTAGTCGCCGGTGTTGTCGGCGTCGGCCTTGGCGATGCCCTCGATCATGTCGAGCGCCTTCTTGACGAGCTGCTTCTTGATCACGCGGGCGGCGCCGGAGTCCTGGAGCACGTCGCGGGACACGTTGAGCGGGAGGTCGTCCGAGTCGACCACGCCGCGGACGAAGCGCAGCCAGATGGGCAGCAGCTCCTCGGCGTCGTCCATGATGAACACGCGCTTTACGAACAGGCGGACGCCGTGCTTGGCGTCGCGGTCGAACAAGTCGAAGGGCGGGCGGGCGGGCACGTAGAGCAGGCCGGTGAAGAGCTGGCCGCCCTCGATCTTGAAGTGGTTGCGGGCGAGCGGCGCCTCCCAGTCGTGCGTGAGGTGCTTGTAGAACTCCTCGTACTGGTCGTCGGTGATGTCGTCGGGCGAGCGCTGCCAGAGGGCGCCCTGCTGGTTGATGACCTCGTAGACGGTCTCCGTCTCGGGCTCGGTCGCATCGATCACATCGTCGTCGCCCTCTTCTTCAGCCTTCTCGACGGGCTTCTCGACGGCGAGCTTGATGGGGTGCGACACGTAGTCGGAGTAGCGCGAGACGAGGTTCCGGAGCGTGTAGGAGCCCAGGTAGTCCTTGGCCTCGTCCTTGAGGTGCAGCACGATGGTGGTGCCGTGCGCGTCGCGGCCCCACGGCATCACGTCGAAGCCGGTCTTGGCGTCTGAGGTCCACTTGAACGCGTCCTCGGAGCCGGCGGCGCGCGAGATGACGTCGACTTGATCGGCGACCAAGAAGGCGGAGTAGAAGCCGACACCGAACTGGCCGATGAGCTCGACGCCCTTGTCGCTGTCCTTGATCTGCTGGAGGAACTTCTTGGTGCCCGAGTGGGCGATGGTTCCCAGGTTGGTGACGAGCTCGTCTTGGGTCATTCCGATGCCGGAGTCCCAGATGGTGAGCGTGCCCTCTTCGACGTTGGTCGTGAGGCGGATCTCAAGCTCATCGGAGGCGTCGAGCGCGTCGTTGGTCAGCGCCTCGAAGCGGTACTTGTCGAGGGCGTCGGACGCGTTGGACACCAGCTCGCGCAGGAAGATCTCCTTGTTGCGGTAGAGCGAGTGGATCACGAGGTCGAGGACCTGAGCGACTTCTGCCTGGAATGCGTGCTGTGCCATTATTCTGGATGCGTGGGGTTGGAGTTTGCGGACAGGCAAGGTGTGCACACGCGCACGAACGTCAAACGAATCGCTGACGGGGGGCGGTGGAGGCCGCGGAGCAGGTGGGTGAACGGCGGCGAATCCGGCCTGTGGGACCCGCGACAGGAGACACCGTGACCGGCTCAGAGCGGCCCACGCGTCGGGATAGCCCCCCTTCCACCACACGCACCCACCACGGCATACACGCCTGATATCATTGAACTTTTAGCCACAACGTGACATGCGCGCTGGCCCCATGCAGCCCCGCTCGCACCCGTTGGTGCGGCGCCTGCCCCCCATTGACGTTTCGACGTCCTCCTTGTGGAGTCCGCATGTCCTCGGCTTTCGCCCGTTCCGTTTTTCTCTGCAGTTTGGTTGGCGCCTTGGCCGCCTCGGGCTGCTCCGACTCCCCTGACCCCCTCTTTCCCGATGCGGGCGATGTCTCGGACGACGTTTCGGATATCGGTGCAGATGGCACGTCCGATACCGGGGACGCGGGTTCGGATGCGCCCGGCGACGTACAGATCGACGTACAGAGCGATGTCGCCGCCGATGCGACTGACCCCGATGCGACCGACGTGACCGACGCCGATGCGACCGACCCCGATGCGACTGACGCGACCGACCCCGATGCGACCGACGTGACCGACGCCGAGCTGTTGCCGATGTGCGACGACGAGGTAATGAACGGCGACGAGACGGACGTGGATTGTGGTGGTGCTGACTGCGACGCCTGCGATACCGACGGGGCGTGCCTTGAGGCGACCGACTGCGCCAGCGGCGTATGTGCGGACGAGGCCTGCGTTGAAGCGACCTGCGAGGACGGCGTGTTGAACGGCGACGAGTCCGACGTGGACTGCGGCACCGAGGCGTGCGGCACGTGCGACGACGAGGCGATCTGCGTGGACGGCGAGAACTGCACCAGCGGCGTGTGCGACGCGGAGCTGTTCACATGCACGCCTGCGGCCTGCGACGACGCGGTGATGAACGGCGACGAATCGGCCGTGGACTGCGGCGGCGCGATGTGTGCGGCGTGCGGCGTAGGCGCGGCCTGCGTGGAGGCGACGGACTGCGTCGATGGCGCATGTGACGGGATCACCGGCGTGTGTCTGATGGCGGCTTGCGACGACGCGGTGCTGAACGGCGATGAGTCGGACGTGGACTGCGGCGGTAGCTGCGAGACGTGCGCGGACAGCCGCGCTTGTGACGACGCGGCGGACTGCGCCAGCGGCGTTTGCACCGGTGGCGTGTGCCAGGTCCCGACCTGCGCCGACTCGGTGGCCAACGGCGACGAGTCCGACGTGGACTGTGGCGGAAGCTGCGGGACGTGTCTCGATGCCCAGGCCTGCAACGACGCGACGGACTGCGGAAATGGCGTGTGCACCGACAACGTGTGCCAGGCCCCGACCTGCAGCGACGGTGCACGCAACGGCGTCGAGACCGACGTGGACTGTGGCGGCCTCTGCGTACCGTGCGCTGACGGCGGAGCCTGCAACGACTGGCGAGAGTGCGAAAACGGCGTGTGCTCCGACAACGTGTGCCAGGCCCCGACCTGCGACGACGGTACACGCAACGGCGGCGAGACCGCCGTGGACTGCGGCGGCTCGTGCGGGGCGACCTGCGTAGCCGGCGATCTCTGCTTCGAATCCACGGACTGCAACAGCGGCGTGTGCACCGACAACGTGTGCCAGGCCCCGACCTGCAGCGACGGTGCACGCAACGGCGACGAGACCGGCATCGACTGCGGCGGAAGCTGCGGTGTGTGTCCGTTGCCTGGACGCGTGCTCGTGTATCAGTACTCCAGTGTGAGCACGGCGGAGCAGATCAACTCCGCGTTGTCGCGATTGGGAATCACTGGGGTCACAAATACGGGTGCGGGCGAAGCCGCTTTCGTGGCGGCCTACGACGAGCAGCCGTGGGAGCTCGTGATTGCGATGAACTCTCACGACACGCTCCCGCAAGCCGTAGGGGATCGTATCCTGCTGCACCACGCAGCGGGGCGGCCGCTCATCTTCAGCTACTGGGATCTCGACGGTGATTCTACCGAAGAGCCCGCCGCGAGTCTTCGCGCCGCATTCGAAGTCACGACGAGCTCGTTCGATTCACCTCAAGACCTACACCCCACCGGCGGTGCGGTAACAAACCTGTTCACGCTCGACGAGCAGGTACTTCCGGGAATGGTCGGAGAGGACATCGTGGGCGACAATGGAGACCTGCTCACGAGCACGGGCAGCGGGGTGTCGCTGGTGGCGGCGGGATCGCCGACCGGAACGAGCATCTCGCTGGCGGTCACACCGACCACGATCGTGAACGGGTTCATGCTGGACGAGTACACCGCCGACGCGGATAGCGACTCGATCCCCGACGGCGAAGAGCTGTTGATGAATCAAGTCCGCTACGTGTTCGGCGCCCGCTAGCCAGGACCGCCCATACGTGACGCCGCCGCGCGCCTTCGGGCGACGCGGCGGTGTTCGTTTTGGGGTGCTGCCGGCCCGCGGAGTTCTGGGTGGGTGGCGCCCTCAAGAGGCTAGGGATGATGCGTGAGGAGCGGCGCCGGGGGTGGTCCGGCGCGTCGGAACGCCCACAGCGCGCACACGCACACACTGACACACACACGGCTGATATCATTGAGCTTTTCGCCCAACTGTGACAGTCAAAATGTCCCCCTGTAGCCCAATCGCATCCCATGGCGTTTCGACGCCCCCCTCGTGGAGTCCGCATGTCCTCGGCCTTAGCCCGTTCCGTTTTTCTCTGTAGCTTGGTCGGCGCCTTCGCCGTCTCAGGCTGTTCCGACTCTCCAGACCCCGGCGATGCCGACACGGGCGCGATCTTGGACATTGGCGCAGATGGCGCGTCCGATATCGGGGACGCGGGTTCCGATGCGCCGAGCGATGTGGCTGAGGACGCGCCGAGCGATGTGGCTGTAGACGCGACCGACGTGACCGACGCCGAGGTGTTGCCGACGTGCGACGACGAGGTAGCGAACGGCGACGAGACGGACGTGGACTGCGGCGGCGACACTTGTGACGCCTGCGATGATGGCGGCGCGTGTGTCGAAGCGAGCGACTGCTCGAGCGGCGTGTGCACGGACAGCGTGTGCGCGGCGGCGACGTGCGACGACGGTGTGGCAAACGGGACGGAGACGGACGCGGACTGCGGCGGCGACGCGTGCGACGCGTGCGATGATGGCGGCGCGTGTGTCGAAGCGAGCGACTGCACGAGCGGCGTATGCGCGGACGACGCGTGCGTCCCGGCTTCTTGCGGAGACCTGCTCATGAACGGCGACGAGTCGGACGTGGACTGCGGCGGAAGCTGCGGCG
>CBDUJZ010000239.1:0-5368 GCA_965367675.1 uncultured Myxococcales bacterium
CCGGCTACGTCGGCGACGGCGTGACGTGTGACGACCTGGATGAGTGCACCGATGAGACCGACAACTGTGACGCGAACGCGACGTGCAGCAACACGGTGGGCGGTTTCGAGTGCGCTTGCGACGTGGGCTACGCCGGTGACGGCGTGACGTGCGGTTGCGACGAAGGCTACGCGCCCGACGGAGACGCCTGCGTGGACGTGGACGAATGCGCCGACGAGACGGCCGACTGCTCGGACGACGCGATCTGCACCAACACCGCGGGCGGCTTCACCTGCGGTTGCGAGGACGGCTTCACCGGTGACGGCGTGGAATGCACCGACGTCGACGAGTGCGCCGACGGCACCGACGACTGCGGCGAGACCGACACCTGCGAGAACACCGCCGGCAGCTTCGTGTGCATCTGCAGCGACGTGGACGCCGACGAAGTGTGCGACAGCGAAGACGTGTGCGTCGGCGACGACGCATCGGGCGACGCTGACCTGGACGGCGTGTGTGACGACCAAGACCTGTGCGCGGGCGATGACGCCTCGGGCGACGCCGACGCCGATGGCTTCTGCTTGCTCGACGCCGACGGCGAGCCGGTCGACTGCGACGACGACAACAACACCGTGTTCCCGGACGCGCCGGAGCTGTGCGACGGCCTCGACAACGCCTGCGCCGGCGCGGTGCCGGATGAGGAAGCCGACGAAGACGACGACGGCCTCTCCATCTGCGAAGGCGACTGCAACGACCAGGACCCCATGAGCTACCTCGGCGCCGCCGAGATCTGCGACGGCGTCGATAACGACTGCGACGGCACCATCCCGGCGGACGAAAACGACAGCGATGAGGACGGCGTGCGCGTCTGCGAAGGCGACTGCGACGACGCCGAAGCGCTGACCAACCCCGGCGTAGCCGAGGTGTGTGGTGATGGCGTCGATAACGACTGCAACGGCGCGGTCGATGGCGAAGACGAGGGCACCGGCTGTGTGGACGACGTCGAAGGCTCCGTGCAAGGCGGCGCTGGATGCGCGGCCGCACCCGGTCGCTCCGGCGGCTTGCTGTGGTTCGCCGCGCTCGCCGCGCTCGTGGTGACTCGGCGCCGACGCTAGGGCGAGGAGTCGCCGACGCTAGGGCGGGTAACGTACCGCCGCTAGGCGAGTTTGTGTAACGGGGCGGTCAGCGTGTGCTGGCTGCCTCGTTTGGTTTTTGGCGGGCTTCGGGTGTCGCCCGGCAACTTTCCCACTTTCGTTTGAATGGGCGGAGGGCCCGCTCGTCTATAGCCGAACACTGTGGGTCAGCCGTCGTCACGGCGGTCTGGTCCTGCTTCGGGAACTTCGCGTGGTCGTCTGTGCTAGAGGCGGCTGCGTTCTTGAGTGTTGTGCTTCGTTTAACTGAGAGTTTTCATGCGTCCTTTGCTCCGTCCATTACTCCTCCTGGCCTTGCCTCAGATCGCCCTCGCGGCGTGTGGCGATTCGGCTGATGACCCCGCCGACATCGCGGACGCAGGCCTTGTGGCAGATGCCGGCGGCGATACCGCGGGTGGCGACGCGTCAATCGGCGACACGACCGACGACACGACCGACGACACGACCGACGACACGACCATCGGTGATGCGAGCGCCGACGTTGATCTTGGCGCCGACGTCGAGCAGGACGTCGAGCCCGTCTCGGTCGCGCACTGGGAACTTTCCGACCCATGGACGACGCAGCTCCGCGACAAGGCCGAGATCCCGGGAATCTATTTGGATCACCGCGGTTGGGTGGTGGTGTACGCCGACAATGACGGCGAGCGCGGCGAGGTGATGTTCGAAACGCGCGTGAGCCAGCTCCGCGAGGGGCGCGTCTTGCTCGAGAACCCGGTGAACTGGGACCCGCGCCAAGACCTGCACCTGGCCGTGTACGACGACCTCGGCGTGCCGAACGAGTTCGACGTGGACGACCCGTTGATCATCGACCGCGATGGCAACCCGATGGAGGCGCTGATCAACCTCTATTACATCAGCAGCACGACCGTCGAAGACTCGGAATACTACTACGACAACTGCACGATCGAGCAGTACGAGAACAACCGCACGGACCTGCCGGTCGACTGTCGCTGCAACGAGGCGCAGGCCGGCGGCGGCCATGCCATCTGCTGGCCTCCCGGCGTTGCGTACAACTACGACTACCAGTGGGGAGCCGGGCCGCGCTTTGCCGACGTCAACCGGTTGTCGCGTGAGTCCGGCGGCGGCTTTGTCGACGCCGAGACGCGTGAGTACATCATGACGCTCAACTGGAATGACGAGGAGTACACGCAGTCTGCCGGCGCCATCTGGGGCATCAACGTGGACACTGGCGATCGTCGCGTGATCGCGGGCCTGAACGACACGCCCGACGGCTACGTGACGGTCGGCGGCGGCTATGACAGCAAGGTGTGGGCCGACGACGTGCTGCAGCACACGGCCCCCTTCCCGTACATCTTCGATGTCCAGGTGGGCCCCGACGGCTACTGGTACACCTACGGAGCCGATGGCTTGACCAACTTGGAGATCATCCGCGTGGACCCGGAAACGGGCGACCGGGAGTTGGTCTGGCACCGCGTGACCGACTTCGGCGAGTACGCGGAGTTTGGTCAGTGCGAACGTTTTCCCGAGGACCCGGACGACGCGCGCTCGGTGCAATTCGTACACCGCTCATTCACGATGGATCCCGAAGGCAACTTCTACTTGGGCTTCCGCGACTCCTTCTTCGGTGACGGTATCGCGCGCATCGACGCCGACGGTGAGACCTGCACGCCCATCATGCGCATGCATGGTGCAGATGACGCGCCGGACATCGGCGGCGGCGCGAGCTTCCAGTCGCAACCTCCCGGCAGCATCGCGTGGATCCAACGCCCCGACGAAGACCCCACCATCGTCATGTTCACCGTGCTCGGCACCCGCCTGTACGGCGTGGATCCGGAGACGGGCGACCGCACGATGATCAGCTCGGTCGGCGACATGGTTGGCGGCGGTATGCCGACGATGGGAAACAACTGGTTCCGCTGGGACGATGAGAGCGGGTTGCTGTGGACCAGCGGCGGCGCCACAGACATCTTTGTCGTTGTCGATATGGACACGGGCGACCGCCAGAACCTGATGGCGTTCAGCAGCGAGAGCCCGCTCTACCCGGGCGGATACGAAGTGCAGCACGACGTGCGCGGACCCCTGAAGCCCGGCGTCTGGTCGCACGGCATCTTCTACTGGCACCCGGACAACCGGGACCACATCGCGATGGCCATCGGCAGCATGTCGATCGGCATGTACGAGCTCCACACGAGCAACTCGTACATCTTCTCGATGTAACGGACGGATGTAGCTGACTGACATCTTCGCGATGTCGACTCGGGCGGCGCTTCGGCGTCGCCTTTGTTGCGAGCGCAGCGGAGCCTCGACGGCCCGCTGCGCTCGTCGGCACAGATGTGCTAAGCGGGCGGTCTGATTCCCCGCTTTCCCAACGCACGATGACCGACGCCAAACACGCCTGGGCTGGACGCTTCTCCAAGGCCCCTACCGCCGCGCTCGACGCGATCAACAAGTCGATCGGGTTCGACCTGCGGCTCTGGCCCCAAGACATTCAGGGCTCCATCGCGCACGCCCGCGGACTGCACCGCATCGGCGTGCTCGACGCCACCGAGCTGGCCTCGATCGAGTCCGGCATGGAGACCGTCGCCAAGGAGCTCGTCGCCGGCACCTTCGAGGTGCACCCGCAAGACGAAGACGTGCACATGGCCGTCGAGCGTCGCCTCACGGAGCTGGTCGGCGACCCCGGCCGCAAGCTGCACACCGGCCGCAGCCGCAACGACCAGGTGGCCACCGACGTGCGCTTGTTCGTGCGCCAATGCTGCGACGACGTGGTCGAGCGCCTGACCACCGTCTGCGACCGCTTGATCACGGCGGCCGAGCAGCACGCGGCGGACCCGATCCCGGCGTACACTCACCTGCAGCGCGGCATGCCGACCACGTTGGGCCACCACCTGCTGGCGTACGTCGAGATGCTGCTGCGCGACATCGACCGCGTGCGCGAGGTACGCAAGCGCGCGAACATTTCCCCATTGGGATCCGGCGCTTGCGTGGGCTCCCGCTTCCCGCTCGACCGCGACGGCGTGGCCCAAGAGCTCGCGTTCGCGACCATCACCCACAACTCGCTCGACGGCGTCTCGGACCGCGATTTCATCTGCGACTTCGTGTACGCCTCGACCATGATCATGACGCACGTGTCTCGCCTGGGCGAAGAGTTCGTGCTGTGGTCCACAGCCGAGTTCGGATTCCTGGCGTTGGGCGATGAGGTCACCACGGGCTCGTCGATGATGCCCAACAAGAAGAACCCGGACGGCGCCGAGCTCATGCGCGGAAAAGCCGGCCGCGTGCTCGGCGATCTCGTCGGCCTGCTGACCACGCTCAAGGGCCTGCCGCTGACGTACAACAAGGACATGCAGGAGGACAAAGAGCCCCTGTTTGACGCCTTCGACACCGTCATCCTCAGCCTCGACATGGCGACCGCGATCATGGACGGCGCCACGTTCCAGACCGCCCGCATGCGCGCGGCGTGCTCCGGCTGGGTCAACGCCACCGACTTCTGCGAGATGCTCGTCCGCGCGGGCGAACCGCTGCGCACGGCCCACCACCAAACGGGCCGCATCGTCGCGGTAGCGGTCGAGAACGAAGTGGAGCTGCAGGGCCTGCCGCTCGCCGAGATTCAAGCCGTCGCGCCCATGGCAACGCAGGAGATGCTCGACGGGTTGGGCTTAGACGCGATCATCGCGGCGAAGTCGCTGCCCGGCGGCACGGCGCCGGAGCGAGTGAGCACGGCTGCGAAGCAGGCGCGCGAACGGTTGGGCGCCGGCGGCCTTTGAGCACCAACCCGTCCTGAGTGCGAACGGCGCATCCCTTCCTGAGCGGAGTCGAAGGAGGTGATTTGTTGTGAGTGCGAACGGAGTGTCCCTTCCTGAGCGAAGTCGAAGGAGGTGTTTGTCCTTCGACGGGGCTCAGGACGGGATTGTTTTGAGTGCGCACGGAGTATCCCTTCCTGAGCGGAGTCGAAGGACGTGTTTGTCCTTCGACGGGGCTCAGGATGGGATTCATTGTGAGTGCGGTGGAAAGATGGGGTGACCGAGAACGCGTCTACCCCTTCCTGAGCGAAGTCGAAGGACGTGTGTTTGTTTGTCCTTCGACTTCGCTCAGGAAGGGGATTGTGCTGAGCGCGAACGGCGTACCCCTTCCTGAGCGGAGTCGAAGGACGTTTGTTTGTTTGTCCTTCGACGGGGCTCAGGAAGGGATTTGTGCTGAGCGCGAACGGAGTACCCCTTCCTGAGCGGAGTCGAAGGAGGTGTGTTTGTTTGTCCTTCGACTTCGCTCAGGACGGGATT
>CBDUJZ010000240.1:0-5304 GCA_965367675.1 uncultured Myxococcales bacterium
TCGACTATCCGGTCAGCTGGTCGCTCGACAACTACGTGGACGAGATTGAGATCGCCTGCGCCATCGGGGGAACGCAGACTGTGGTGGACCGGCTCACCTACACGTCCACACCGACTGCGTATGCCATTCAGGTGGACCCTTTGGGGTTCGGTGCGGTCGCCAATGACAGCCTCGATGTGCGCTGTTACGCCAACAGGACGGATGCGTACGTGGTGTCATCAGGCGAGCACTACGGGACGCCCGGTGTCGCAAATCCGCCGTGCTACCCCATCGACTTCTGCCGCGCGCACGCTCCGGACGACCTGCTCCACGTGACCGCAGGCAGCGCCAAGCCCGTGTACGCGCGGTTGGGCGTGACGGGGCGGAGCGAAGGCTGGAACCGCGCAACTTCGCCACTGCTGCTCGGCCAGGTCGGCTTGGGCCCCGACAATTCGAATCCCTCCGTGGATCCCACGGGCTGGACATGGACGGACGCTGGGATCGACTCCGCATACCACCCGTTCAGCTTGGGGATCGAGCAAGACTACGACGGCTGGGTGGGCTCCGTGAACGTGCCGCTCGCTGGCGGGCCGTATGATGTCGCCTATCGTTTCAGCGGCGACGCCGGCGCCACCTGGACGTATTGCGACCGCAACGCGGGCCCGGCGTCGGATGGCTCGTTGGACGGCTACAGCCCGCTCAATGCGCTCCAGTTGTCAGTGGCCGAGGAGATCCCGATCGCGGACTGCACGATGGTGGCCGGGAGCGATGTCACGGGCGAATTCCCGCAAGCGATGGTGCGTGCCGCCGCCCGCGTCATCATACCGGGCGTGAGCGATGGCCCTGGCGTGAACCTCCACCCCAGCGTCCGCGTAGAGCACGCGTACGGAACAGCCGGCACCGACCCGGACGCGTGGTCGAATTGGCAGCCCGCGTCCGGCGATCTGGCGTGCACCGATTGTGATGTCGCCGACGAGTACTTCGCAGAGTTCGAGGTCCCGCACGTCCGCTTCGGCCCGTACGACCACGCGTTTCGGGTCACAGGTGACGCTGGCGGCACCTGGACATACTGCGATACCAACGGCGGGGCGTACGATGCCGCCGATGCCGCCGCGTTGGTACCTAAGCCGTGGGACGTGGGCTACTGCGCGTTGAGTCCAACGACCGGGGAGGGTCAAGCGGGATGGAGCTCGAACATCGAAGTTCGCTACTACGCGACCGATCTCACGGCGCGAACAACCGGGGTCGATGAGCACTCCGATTTGGTGGTGGACTTTGGCCTTCGGGACGCCGGGGAGTCGGCGTACTACTGGGGCAGCACATACGACTCGACGCCGGTTCGGGGTGTCGCGGATGACGACGTTCAACGGTATCGATACAACAACCCTCCGGCGGGTTCATACGAGCTGCTCGCGCGGGTTTCGGGGGACGGCGGTTTCACGTGGACCTACTGCGGAGTCGACACGTTCGGGCCAAACTCGAACAGCGTCCAGCCGACGCGGTTGACGACCTTCAACCGCGAAAACATGCCGTACAGCGAGTCGTTCAGCGGTCTCGAAGGGCGGGGGGCGTTCGGTCCCGGGAACCGGGAGGACCCGTTTGCCGAGGATTGGACCGTGGATGTCTCCGGCGCCAACCTGACGAGCGCGGCCGACTTCTTCAAAGTGGTTGAAATTGGGTGGACCACTTGGCGCTACAACGAAGTGATGTACGCGAGGGGGATCAGCGGCACGGCGATTTGGCAGTCACCCCGGATCACGACCAACGGCAACACCGTGCGCATCGAGGCGAATACGGACACGCCAGCCTCCTCCACGGCCTACGAGTCGAACGACTGCATCGCTGTGTACGTGCGCATGGATGGCGGCGGGTGGAGCCGCCGGTGGCGCGCCTGCGGGTATAGCGCCTCTATCCGCAGTCCCTCGTTCACGCGCACGCCCAGCGAATGGCTCGAGATCCGGGTGGTGGTCACGGCCGGAGGCCAGGCCGAGCGGTTCTGGTTCGACGACGTGGAGGTCGAATACGACTAGGCTGACCGGGGGCTGCGGTGCGTGCGAGCAGGTGTGCAACCACGCACGTTGGGGCACTTATACGGACCGCTTCCACCGATCATTCGCCGGTTCGCCCGGCATGGTCGGGGCGGCGGCCTTCACGATGGACGGGGTGTCATATATGTAAAAGGCTTTGTGAATCGGGTGGTTGCGTAGCACTGGGTGCTTGGGTGACACGATTTTGACAAGTTGGTGAATGCGCTGTGGGGGCGTTGACGCAGGGCGTCATCACTCGCTACAAGACCGGTAGCTCCCACGCCTCGCATCGCCACCAACGGCGATTTGCGCCCAAAATCCAGAGCACCCCGCTCGCCGCACAATGCAGCCGATGACGCGCCCCTTACGTACTCGCCTTCGCACTCGGGCCCTCGCCTCGCTCGCCTTCGGAGCCGCCCTCGTGGGCTGTCAGGAGCTCGAGACGCTCGCGCCCGACGCTGCACAATCGGCGCAGGCTGACGCGGGTCAAGCGTCCGGCATCGATGCCGTCGAGACCCAGCACATGGCCATCGCCGAGTTCGTGGGTCACTTCGACCCCGAGTCCGGCGAGATGAGCATCGAGATGGTCGACGCGGACCAGTGGGAGGTGCCCGACTACTGGGTCGACGCCAACACCGACACGCGCTTCCGCTCCGTGCCCCAGGCGCTGTGGTGCGAGCGCGAGCTCGGCCGCAACTCCGGCGACGTGCGCATCAACACCGTCGCCGGCTCCATCGGCGCCTCGCTCGCCGCCTGCGGCGTGCCCGACAACTTTATCACCGCCGGCCAGGGCGCCTTGTGCGCCAACGTGCAGCTGTCTGCGCCCAACGGCCAGCCCGCCCTCGTAAACCCGGTCGCCGAGATCCTCGAGGTCACCACCGGCTACGAGCCGTGGACCTACCTCGAGACCGACGGCATCATCGGCGTCGACCCCGCCATCGCGGTCGGCAACGGCGCCCCGGACCCGTACTCCGCGTTCGGCTACCCCACCATCACCGCCAACAACTCCGCGCGCGCCACCTGGGCCTTCCGCAACCCCGGAAACAACGAAGAGGTGTCGTTCGAAGGCCGCCTGCTCGTGCAAATCGTCGAGGTCTGTAACGGCGTCGACGACGACTGCGACGGCGACGTCGACGAGCTCGCCGGCTGCGTTGAGCTCGGCAACCTGTGCAGCGACGACCTCGACTGCGACTCCGGCAACTGCGACGGCGGCGTTTGCGCCGTTTCGCTCTGCGCCGATGGCCTGCGCAACGGCACCGAGACCGACTTGGACTGCGGCGGCGCCTGCGCCCCCTGCGCCGACACCCTCGACTGCAACGTCGACGGCGACTGCGCCTCCGACCACTGCTTCCGCAACACCTGCGTACCGCACGACTACCCGGGCGTTGGCCAGGTCATCTTCACCGAGATCCACGGCGACTCCGGCGTGTCCGCCGAGAGCGACTTCGAGTGGTTCGAGATGACCAACGTCTCCACCGAGACGCTGCAGCTCGACGGCTGCGTCATCACCGACTCCGAGCAACAGTTCGTCATCAACGGGCTGACCATCGCGCCCGGGCAGTACCAAGTGTTCGCCCGCGAGCTCGACCCCCAAGACCCCGCGCACGACGACCTGTGGACCAACCACTTCCTGGCGCTCGGCGGATCCGTCTACCCGTACGCCGCTGGCCCCCAGCTGGCCGACGGCGGCGACGACCTGAACCTGATCTGCCCCAACGCCACCACGGACCACGTGGTCGACACCATGGAGTACACCAGCGACCTGCTCGCCCGCCGCGTGAGCGTGCAGGTGCACCCGGGCCAGCTCACCGCCGCCGGCAACAGCGCGTTCGGCAACCTGTGCTTGTCCAACGAGTCGTACTTCCCCGGCTACCTCGGCACCCCCGGCGCCGCGAACACCTCGTGCGACGTGGTCATCACCGAGTGTGAGATGTCCGGCACCCGCGTGGTCGGCGCGCCGCAAGGCACCTCCGGCACGTTCTCCGCGCTGGTCATGTCGCCCGGCCTGACCGACACCACCGCCGCCACCGAAGAAGCCGGCCCGCGCTTCTTGGTCGAGCTCGGCTACGGCCCCGTCGACGTGGACCCCTTCGACGACGAAGAAGAGCTCTGGACCTGGATCCCCGCAGCGGCCGACGGCGGCTGGAACGACACCGTGGCGCCTGGCTTTGACCAGTACGCCCAAGTCCTCACGGCGAGCGGCGAAGTCGACGACACCGTGGCCGTCGCGTTCCGCGCCTCCGGCAATAACGGTGGCTCGTACGTGAACTGCAGCGGCCAAGGCAGCCTCACCGTCATCCCGCCCGTCGGGCCCGTCGAGGCGGTCGGCGATGTGATCATCACCGAGTTCTTGCCCAACCCGGGCTCCAGCGGCGACAGCACCGGCGAGTGGTTCGAAGTGTACAACACCACCGCCCGCCCGCTGCAGCTGCAGGGCTGCGAAATGCGCGACGCCGGCTCCGACTCGTTCTTCGTCAGCAGCTCGGTCGTCATCTTCCCCGGCGAGTACGCCGTGTTCGCCAAGGGCAGCAGCCGCAGCTACGGCCCTCCCGGCGTCGTCGCCTACGACTACCCCACGAACTGGTCGCTCGGTAACAGCGGCGACGAGATCGTGATCGAGTGCAATATCGGCGGCAACCCCACCGTGATCGACAGCCTGTACTACGGCAACGAGGACAGCGCGGACTACTCCCGCCAGGTGGACCCCTCGGTGCTCGACTCCGTCGGAAACGACGCCTACGACGTGCGCTGCGACGCCTCCGACGCCTCCGCGTTCTCGGTGAGCGGCGGCGACTTCCACTACGGCACGCCCGGCGCTGCAAACACCCCGTGCTACCAGATCGGCTTCTGCCGCACCCACGCCCCCGACGACCTGCTCAACGTGACCGGCGGCAGCACCTTCACCGTTAGCGCGCGGCTTGGCGTACCCGGCCAGTCCGAGGGCGGCAGCAGCGCGAGCTCGCCGCTGCTCGTGGGCCAAGTGGGCGTCGGCCCCGACAACTCCAACCCCTCTACCGACGACACCGGCTGGACCTGGACCGACGCGGCCCGCGACACGGGCTACAACAGCGGCGCGGCCGACTACGAGTACGACTACGACGAGTGGGACGGCACCGTTTCCGCGCCTGTCGTCGGCGGCCCGTTCGACGTGGCCTACCGCTTTAGCAGCGACTCCGGAGACACCTGGAAGTACTGCGACCGCAATGTCGGCCCGGGCTCCGACGGCACCGAGGACGGCTACAACCCGCTCAACGCGCTCGAGATGACCATCGCGCCGGTGTTCACCATCACCGACTGC
>CBDUJZ010000241.1:0-5288 GCA_965367675.1 uncultured Myxococcales bacterium
GACCTTCGGGTTATGAGCCCGACGAGCTACCAAACTGCTCTACCCCGCGTCAGGGGTTGCGTCGCGTGTGCGATGCGATGAATTTTCAAATGTACTGCGCTTTTCAGCGAATTGCGGGGGCCGGATTTGAACCGACGACCTTCGGGTTATGAGCCCGACGAGCTACCAAACTGCTCTACCCCGCGTCAGGGTCCTCGACGACTTGTCTTCGTCGGGGTGGCGGAAGATAGATGATGTTGGTCCGGGGTGTCAAGGAGAGTTTACCCTCATGGCGGATTTGGGTTCGAAACCACGCAATTCGGTTCCGATTGACCGCCGCGGGAGCGATGGAATAGGGCTGCGTTAGGGAGTGTCGCTCCCGGGGGTTCGTCAACGAAATCTGGAGAGTGTGATGAAGTTTCTCGTCAGTTTGCGCGTGACGCGCATTGTGTTGGCCGCTGGGGCGTTGGGGCTTGGCGCGTGCGGCGATGATCCGTTCTTCGGGACGCAGATCCCGTGCACGACTGCGACGGCAGTGTCGTCATGCGGAGGCAACGCGTGTGTGGTCGCGAGTGGCGCCGAGACGGGAGTATGCAGCTCCTCGCCCGCCACCGATGGTTGCGCCGCTGGCTTTGGGGCGACGACCGTCGACGGTGTAACCCGATGTACCCCCATCGGCGGTGAGTTTACCTGCGCAGACGTGGACTGCGGCGATCTCGCGTGCGACGAATCCAGCGGTACGCCAACCTGCGTGGCTGTTGGCGGCGGAAACGCTTGCACCCCAGAGACCGTCGAGGACGACTGCGCCGAAGACGAGCAATGCGACGTGATCGGAGGTGAGGGCACATGCAACCCCGCGTCGGTGGAGGAGCGGTCGTATCAATGGATCGCGGTCTATAGTTACACCACGGACCCGGAAGCGTTGGATAACGTCAATCCCGGACCGGACATCGACGCGATCTCGATCACGGTGAACGGAACGGAGGTGATGCCGGTGGAGGTGGTCGCCTCGAGTCAGGGGCCCGGCAACGAGGACAACACGCGACCGCTGATCACCCACGCCGATGCTGTGCTCGCACACGACACGCTCGGCAGCTCCTCGGCCGACTGTGATCTCGACCTCGTACCCGGCTACGTGAGCATCGGCGGGACGGGGGGCTACGTGATCGTGGGATTCGCGAGCCCGTTCCCCGAAGGGGCGGTCATTGAGGTCACGGAGCTGAACTCCGCGACGTGTGATTTGGCGAGCGAGCGTCTCGACAACTACGCAGTGTTCGCCGGCCGGCCGATGATTCCTGCGAGTGCTTCCGAGCTCGAGTCCACCTGGTGCCTCATCGGGCTGTCATCGGAAACGGGCGGCACGGTCGCGGGAACGTTCAACGACGAACTCTGTCAGTAGCAGTCGTTCAGGGCTTCGCGCGACGGACGGCTCTAGCGGCCGCCGCCGGAGCGTCCGCCACCCTTCGGGCCGCCCTTACCAGAGCCGCCGCGGCTGGCTCCGCCGCCCCGGTTTGCGCCGGACTTGCCGCCCGATTTGCTACCGCTGGGCTTGGAGCCGGCGTTCTGCCGGGTGCTCGCGCGACCGGAGCGTCCGCCGCCCTTGCCGGGGCGATCGCTGTTGCGTCCGCCGCCCTTTGCGGAGCGGTCGTCGCCGCGTCCGGGGCGATCGCTGGCGCCCTTGCCGGCGCGATCGCTGTTGCGGGCGTCGCCCTTACCGGGCTTGCCGCTGCCTTTACGGCCACCGCGGTCGTCGGCGTTGCGCTTGCTGCCGGGGCCTCGGTCGCTTGAGCTTCTGTCGCTCGGGCCGCTGGTGTGGCCATCGTCGCGGCCGATGTCCTTTTGCGGCGCGAACAGTCCGCCGGGGCGGTCCTTGCGTTTGGCGCGGGGCTCTCCGGTGGGGTTGTTGTCCACGCCGATGGAGCGGAACAGCCGCTTGGGCTCACGCTTGGCCGCGTGGGACCGCCGCACGGTCGCTTCGCGCGTGCTCTTGGTGAGCCGTCCACGCGAGGCGGAGAACTCGCCGCGCTTTCCGCCGGCGGCGTTGTAGAGTTCTTCGATCTCTTCTTCCGACAGGCGCCGGTAGGCCTCTGGAGGCACGTCGCCGAGCGTGACGCTGCCGTAGGCGATGCGCTTGAGGCGGAGCACGTCGATGTGCACGGCTTCGAACATGCGTCGAATCTGGCGGTTACGGCCTTCGCTGATCGAGACCAGGAACCACGTGTGCTTGCCGGTGTCCTCGTCGCGGATGATCTGCGCCGGGGCGGTCACGTGGCCGTCGTCGAGCGCGATGCCGTCGCGGAGCTTGACGATTTTGGGGTCGTTGTCGGCCCACAGTCCCTTGATCTTGACCATGTAGGTCTTGGGGACTTCGTGTCGCGGGTGCGTCAGCAGGTTGGCGAGCTCGCCGTCGTTGGTGAGCAGGATCGCGCCTTCGCTGTCCCAGTCGAGCCGGCCGACGGGGTACAAGCGGCCGTACTCGCGGGGCACCAGGTGGGTGACCACGCGGCGTCCTT
This sequence comes from uncultured Myxococcales bacterium, assembly GCA_965367675.1. Taxonomy (GTDB): domain Bacteria; phylum Myxococcota_A; class Bradymonadia; order REDH01; family REDH01; genus CBDUJZ01. The sequence goes on from CBDUJZ010000241.1 coordinate 2,493, forward strand.
CTGGGTCGGAAGCCGCGCTGATCATCTGCGGCGGCTTGTTGACCAGCATGTACACGTGCCGGACGTCGACGTTGATCCGCTCGCCGTCGAACTCCACGGCGTCGCCGACGGGGTCGACCTTGAAACCGAGCTCAGTGATGACCTTACCGTTTACGCGAACGCGGCCGGCGGTGATGAGCTGTTCGCTGGCGCGTCGACTGGCGACGCCCGCGCGGGCGAGGAACTTCTGGAGTCTTTCTGATTCAGCCACGTTGGGCTCCATCGGGGTCCGAGTCTTCGGCCGATGTAGGGGCCGGGGGCTCGTCAGGGGAGGGGGGGAGCGCCGCGTCCTCTGTGGCCCGCAACGTTTCCTCGAGCTCCTGGAGTTTGACCACGTGGTCTTCCGTGAGCTCGGTGTATTCTTTGAGCGTGGGGAGTTCGGACAAGGCCGTCAGGCCGAAAAACTCCAAGAACGCTTGGGAAGTGCCATACAGCAAAGGGCGCCCGACGTCGTCCGCCTTTCCGATAATTCGTATCAAGCTTCGATCGAGCAAGCTACGTAAGAGTCGGGAGCAATCGACGCCGCGGATGTCTTCGACGTCGGCGCGCGTGCACGGCTGGCGGTATGCGACCACCGACAGCACCTCGAGCGCCGCGCGAGACAGCCGCACCGGCGGCTTGGCGTACAGTTGGCGCACGTAATCGCTATACGCCGCGCGGGTGCGCAGCTCCCAGCCCTGCGCGATGGCCACCAGCTGAAACCCGCGGTCCTCGGTGCTGTAGCGCTCGCGCAGCGCGTGCACGGCGTCTTCGACCCACTCGAGCGGCACCACAGATTCGTCCACGTTCGAGAGCGCGCCCTGCAGGACCTCGAATGTCAGCGGGGCGTCGGCGGCGAAGAGCAACGCTTCGATGGCCGCTGGATAGTGCGCCGGAGCGGTGCCGAGCCCGCCAGCGGCGTCGCCCGTGCGTGCGGCGGCTTTGGCTTTGCGGTTGGTGTCACTCATAAGTCTCCGAGGCCGGCGAGCTTTTGCGCCAACTCGTCGGGCGCGATCACGGCCCGCTCGATCATCAGGTCGGTCGTGGTGAGTCGGCTCTGAAACAGTCGAACCAACCGTAGCTTGGCCATCTCGAGCACCGCCATAAACGTGACCACGATCGTGGATCGCGTGGGCTCGTCGCCTGCCAAGTATACAAGATCGAGCAGCGACACGCGCGGCGACTCCTGCAGCTTGTCGGCGATCGCGTTGATGGTATCGCGCAGGCTCATGCCCTCGGGCGTCACCTCGTGCAGGACCTCCACCTTCGCGTCGCGGACCACGTTGCGGAACGCGTCGAGCAGGTGAAAGAGGTCGACCGCCACGAGCTCTCCGGGTCCCGCCTCGGCGGCGTGTTTGCTCGCGCGCGACGGCCGACGAAACACGTGGTGACCTTGCAGCTCACGACTGCCGAGCGCGTCTGCAACATCGCGATATCGCTGGTATTCGAGCAGCCGCCTGACGAGCTCCTCGCGGGGGTCGAGCCCCTCGTCTTGCGCAGCGTCGTCCTCGTCGAGCTCCGGCTTCGGCAGCAGCATCTTGCTTTTGATGTGCAGCAGCGTCGCCGCCATCACCAAGTATTCTCCGGCGATGCCCAGATCGAGGTCCTTCATCGCGTCGATGTACTTGAGGTACTCCTCGGTGATGAACGCGATGGGGATGTCGAGGATATCGAGTTCGTGCTTCTGAATCAGGTGCAGGAGCAGGTCGAGCGGGCCCTCGAAGCCCTCCATTTGCAGGCGCAGCTCTGTGGGGTCGCTGGCCGTCATCCGCGCGGGTGGTGCTGTTGGTGGAGCTCTTTCATGCGGGTGCGGGCCACGAGCGTGTAGATCTCGGTGGTGGATACGCGGGCGTGGCCGAGCATGGCTTGCAGGGCGCGTAGGTCGGCGCCGTGGCGGAGCAGGTGCGTGGCAAAGGAGTGGCGGAGTTTGTGCGGGGACACGTCGGCGTCGATGCCGGCGCGGATGGCGTACCGGCGGACGTTTTTCCAGAAGCCTTGGCGTGTCATCGACTTTCCGCGGCGGGTGACGAACAGCGCGTTGGAGGCCCGTCCGCCTCCAGCGGCGAGCAGCTCGCGGCGCGCGCCGGCCATGTACACGCGAATCGCGTCGGCGGCGATTTCTCCCATGGGCACCAGTCGCTCTTTGCTGCCTTTGCCCCACACGCGCACGTAGCCGACATCGAGCTCCACAGCGGTCACCGGCAACGTGACCAGCTCGGTGACGCGTAGCCCCGTCGCATACAGCAGCTCCAGCATGGTGTGGTCGCGGATGCCCTCGGCCGTCGACGCGGACGGGCACTGAATCAGGCGGTCGACCTCGTCCTCGGTGAGCACCCGGGGCAGTTTGCGCGGGGCGGAGGGTACGTCGATGGTCTCCGCCGGGTTCGCGCTCAGGTGGCCTTCGGCGTGCAGAAAGTGGAACAGGCGGCGGATGGAGACGATGTTGCGCGCTAGCGTTCGCGTGGAGATTCCGCCGTCCAGGCGCGCGACGAGGTGGTCGCTGATCACCAGCGCCGTGATGTCGTGAATGTCTGGGAATCCCGAATCGACGGCGAACTCGGCGAACTTGGCCAGGTCGGTGCCGTAGGCCGCGATCGTGTTGTCGGCCAGCCCGCGTTCGAGCGCGAGATGGTCGAGGAACTTGGGAATCGCTTCGTCGAGTGTCATGAGGGGGCGCTGCGAAGGGGCGCTGCCAGAGACGATCGGCGCGCGGCACTAGCGCGCTGGAGAGTTCTCCGGCGGCCCCCTACTATACACATGTCTCCCCCCCAGCCGTCC
>CBDUJZ010000242.1:0-5278 GCA_965367675.1 uncultured Myxococcales bacterium
GGTCTTGTGCACCGCGCTCTTGCCTTCGAGCCCAGCGGCGTTCGGGGTGGAGCGCACGAGTTTCTCGCCGAAGACCATACCTGCTTGGGGGACGGCTTTGCGCTCTTGCCAGGGGCGCTGGTCGAACTCGTCGTATGACGCCCGGTTGCGGGTCGCCTTGAACTCGGTCCGGCGCCCGAGTCGCCAATCGAGTTCACGCGAGGCGGACTCGGGGAGGATCTCGGTCACCGCTTCAGGGAGCTCGACCAGGAAGCACGATGGGTCGGTCTCGAGCGTCTTGCCGTACATACGTCGGCGCATGGCCGCGCTCACGTACAGCCGGTCGCGGGCGCGCGTGAACGCCACGTAACAAAGGCGTCGCTCCTCGTCGTAGTCGGGCTCCGAGGTGCGGCGCACCAGGGGGAACTGCTTGTCCTCCATGCCGGTGACGAACACGACCGGGAACTCGAGGCCCTTGGACGCGTGCACGCTCATCATCTGGACTTGCGACGCGTCGTTGTCGGTGCGCTCGGGCGCTGCGAGGGCGGCCTTCTCGACGAACGCCAGTACGGAGTTGTCTTCGTTGGCTTCCGAGAAATCACGCGCAGAGGCGAGCAGATCGGCTGCGTTCTGAGCGCGCTCTTCGCCGTTGAGCTTGTCGGACTCGATGAGCCACGCCTCGTAGTCGATGTCCGTAAACACCGTCTCGAGGACCTCTTCGGCCGAGCCGTTCACCGCCATACGGGCGATGTCGTCGAGCAGCTCAGCCAACTCGAGCAGACCCGTCCGGGCCTTGCTGTTCACCTTGATGCCGGCGTGCAGGAACTCGTGAATCGCCGTGGCATAGCCGCGAATTCCGGCCTCCTCGGTGAAGTCGAGCAGCCGCAGCAGCGTGGTCTTGCCGATGCCGCGCTTGGGGACGTTCGCGATGCGTCGGAACGCGACCTGGTCGACCGGGTTCACCGCCAAGCGCATGTATGAGAGCGCGTCCTTGATCTCTTTACGGTCGAACCACGCGACGGTTCCGCGCAGCACGTGCCGGATGCCCGCCGCGCGGAAGCGTTCTTCGACCACGCGGCTCTGTGCGTTGGTGCGGAAGAACACCGCGAAGTCACCGTTGCGCAGGCCTTGGCTCGTCCGCAGCCGCTGGATCTCGCGGGCGATGAAGTCCGCTTCCTCGCGGTCGTCGCGGCCGATGAACACCCGCACGGGCGTCCGATCGGTACGCGTGGTGCGCAGCTTCTTCTCCATGCGCTGCGACAACCGCTCGACGACGGCGTGTGACGCCTCGAGGATGGTGGGCGCGCTGCGGTAGTTCTGCTCCAGCGCCACGACTTCGCAGTTGAGGGCGTCGCGAAAGCGTCGGACGTTCTCGACGGTCGCGCCGCGCCAGCCGTAGATCGCCTGGTCGTCGTCGCCCACCACGGCCACGTCGCGGCTGGTGGGGGTGAGCAGCGTGATGAGCTCGTACTGGGCTTTGTTGGTGTCCTGGAACTCGTCCACCATGAGGTGTTGGAACCGGAACGCGTACTTTTGTCGCAGCGCTTCGTGGTCCTGAAGCGCGTGGACCATGTGCGCGACGAGGTCGCCGAAGTCGCAGGCGTTCGCGCTCAGCAGGGCGTGTTGGTACGCCTCGTAGAGCTCTGCGAATGCCTCGCCGTCACTGTCGGTGGCGCGTGTTTCCACGTCGTGCACGCGCCAAGCGTTGTTCTTGGCCTCGTCGATCTTGCCGCGGATCTCGCGCACGGCTGCCGCGTCGTTGGGCATACCGAGCGTCTCGGCGAGCGAGCGCACGAGGGAGGTCTGGTCGTCGTCATCGTAGATCGAGAACGACGGCGTGAGGCCTACGCGGTGGGCTTCGCGGCGGAGCAGGCGTGCGCATGCCGAGTGGAACGTCGAGATGAACGTCTGGTCGGCTTTGGGGCCAGCGATGCGCGCCGCGCGCTCCTTCATCTCCCGGGCAGCCTTGTTGGTGAAGGTGAGCGCCAGGATGGAGCTCGGCAGCACGCCCTCGTTGAGGAGTCGCGCGATGCGGTGAGTGACGACGCGCGTTTTGCCTGTACCGGCACCGGCGAGGATGAGCAGAGGGCCGTCGGCGTAGTTCACCGCCCGGCTCTGCTCGGGGTTCAGATTGGCTTCGGACACGAAATGCTTCCCGCGCCTACGGTCCGAGCAGACCGTAGTTTTGCTGTCGTTGGTTCTGTTGTTTGGACGTGTTGAACGCGTCGACCACGCCGAGCAGCCATGGGACGACAGCGAGCGGTGGTGCGGCGAGCAAGAAGCACGTCACGAAGAAGAAGGTGAGGCCTTTGCCGACCTGGCCGTTGTACAGCTGTCCGGCCCCGGGGATGATCGCGCTGAGGAGCGACGCGGCTCCGGGCGATTTGGGGGTGCTGTGCACCGGCACCAGGGCGTTGTGGCCGTAGTTGTACTGCTGCTGGCCATACGGCTGGCCTTGCTGCGGGTAGCCGGGCTGTCCGTAGGGCTGACCCACGGGCGCTTGGTATCCCGGCTGCGCGTATTGCTGCTGCTGGCCGTACTGCTGCTGTGGCTGCGGCGGTGCGTAAGGCGAGTAGGGCGTTTGCTGCGGCGGCTGCCCGTAGGGCGCTTGGCCTTGCTGCGGCGGGTAGGGTTGCCCGTAGGGTTGGCCATACGCTGGCGGGGCCTGCGTGGGCGGCGCGTAGTTTCCGTAGGGCGGATTCTGCGGGTGCTGCTGCGGCGTGTGCTGTTGGTGCGGCGCGCCATACGGCTGCTGCGGCGGCTGCCCGTAGGAGGCCGCGGGCGCGGGTGCGGGCGGCTGACCGTAAGACGCGGGAGCTCCGTAAGAGGCGTCCGGCTTCGGCGAGTCGACCGGCATCGAGGCCGACGTGCCCTCCGTGAATACGCCCGGGGTTCCATGACCGGGGACGTAGTAAAAAAGGTTGCCGTCGTCGTCGCTATCCAGCTCGAGCAGCGCGTTGGTCACCATCTTGTCGAGCATCCGCTCGGCGTCTTTCACGCTCAGGCGGAGCTGGTACGCAACGGCAGGAGGGGTCAGGCGTTGAACGCCGCCCTGATGCGCCATTTGCAGTACAGCTTGGTCGAATTGCGCCTGCTCCATATCGGATACACTCCACTAAGGCGACGGTCGGAAAGGTCGTCTACGCACCCAACATAGCACGGGTGCCTCCGCAAGGTAGGGCCTCCGAGTGTCATGTCCAGGTTTCATCTGCCCGCACGCGTGCGGGTCACTCCACGGTGACGCTCTTGGCGAGGTTTCGCGGCTGGTCCACGTCCGTGCCTTTCGCGTCTGCGATGCAGTAGGAGAGCACTTGAAGCGGGATGACCGCCACGATCGCCAGGAACACGTCCGGGACCGAGGGGATCGAGATCAGGTGCTCGGCGAAAGGCGCCAACCGCTCGTCGCCGGCCGTGTGGATCGCGATCAGGCGGCCGCCGCGTGCTTTGACCTCTTCGAGGTTCGACACCACCTTTTCGTAGACGCGGCCCTCGGGGGCCAAGACCACCACGGGGAGGTCGTCGTCGATGAGCGCGATCGGCCCGTGCTTCATCTCACCGGCGGCGTAGCCCTCGGCGTGGATGTAGCTGATTTCTTTGAGCTTTAGGGCACCTTCGAGCGCGATCGGGAACAGGTTTCCGCGGCCCAGGTACAAGAAGCTGGTCGCGGAGACGTACTCCTTGGCGAACGCCCGAATCGGCTCCTCGCACTCCAGCGCGCGCTCGATGGCGCCGGGGATCTCGCGGAGGCCTTGGACCAGCTCTCGGCGCTCGACCACGGGGAGGGTGCCGCGCTCTTGGCCGAGCCAGATGGCGAGCAGGTACAGCGCGGCGAGCTGGGTGGTGAACGCCTTGGTCGACGCGACGCCGATCTCGGGGCCGGCCTGCGTGTAGATGGCGTTCTGACACTCGCGCGCGATGGTGGATTCCATCACGTTGACGATGGCGACGCTGCGGGCGCCGAGGCGCTGGGCTTCGCGGATCGCGGCCAGCGTGTCGGCGGTCTCACCGGACTGGGAGATGGCGATCGCGAGGGTGCGCTCGGTGACGATGGGGTCGCGGTATCGGAACTCGCTGGCGAGGTCGACTTCGACGGGCAGCTTGGCGATGGACTCGATGGCGTACTTGCCGACCATGCCGGAGTGGTACGACGTGCCGCAGGCGAGGATGATGATGCGGTCGATGCCTTTGAGCCACTCGGGGTCGAGGGCGATCTCGGGCAGCACCACGGAGAAGTCGTCCTGCTGGATGCGGCCGCGCAGGGTGTCCACGATACGGTCGGGCTGCTCGTGGATCTCTTTGAGCATGAAGTGCTTGTAGCCCTGCTTCTCTGCCGAGATTGGGTCCCACAGGATGCGCTTCACGGGGCGCTCGACCGACTGGTGCGTCGCGTCGATGATGTCGATGCCGTCGCGGGTGAGTTCGGCCACGTCGCCGTCTTCGAGGAAGATAACGTCGCGGGTGTGCATCATGATCGCGGGCACGTCGGACGCGGCGTAGAACTCGCCTTCGCCGATGCCGAGCACCAGGGGGGAGGCGCTGCGGGCGGCGACGATGCGGTCGGGGCGTTCACCGTCGAGCACGACGAGGGCGTAGGAGCCGCGGACGTGTGAGATGGCGTCGAGCACGGCGTCGCGCAGCGTTTCGGTGGTCTCGACGGCGCGGGAGACCAGGTGGGCGACGATCTCGGTGTCGGTGTCGGACGTGAACACGGCGCCGTCCGCTTGCAGGTCGCGGCGCAGGTCGGCGTAGTTCTCGATGATGCCGTTGTGCACGAGCGTGATGCGGCCGACCTGGTGCGGGTGGGCGTTGCGCTCGACCGGGGGGCCGTGGGTGGCCCAGCGGGTGTGCGCGATGCCGACGGTGCCGACGGGCTGCTCGGTGAGGAAGCGCTTTTCAAGCTCGCGCAGCTTCCCTTCGGCGCGGATTCGGATCACACGTTCGCCGTCCCAGATCGCGACACCGGCGGAGTCATAGCCGCGGTATTCCAGCCGGCGGAGGCCGTCGATCAGGATGTCGCCGCAGGGACGATGTCCGATGTATCCAACAATTCCGCACATGATGACTCAGGGTTTAGGGGGACCGCGATCGGGGCGATTCGGTCGGTGGCCCGGTCGGGGAGACGGGGCCGGTTTCGACAGTCGAACGGGGTGGTTCGATTCGGCAGTGTCGCGATGGGTGAGTGACTGTAAGTGCCACTGCGCCAGGGGCCGTGCATGTGACCGCACGTGTCGCGTTTACCAGGGCAAGCCTACCGCGTGGAAGGCCTCAACGTCTAGCAACGACGGGCTTTTGAGCAGCG
>CBDUJZ010000243.1:0-5089 GCA_965367675.1 uncultured Myxococcales bacterium
CCGGTGTGTGCTAGCACTGCACAGTTTCGTGAGCGGACGGAGCGACGGCACGGAGCGGCTACGCTCAGTCTGCCCAACGTTTGGAAGTTGTACGGCGCCGGAGCGCCGTAGGCGCGGAGGGCACCGCTGGTGGGGTGCAGTGTAGCGCCCGTAGGGTGCGGAACGGAAGTCCGCCAGCGGCGTCCGTACGAACGCATTGTTGTGCAGTGAGTGCCGAACTCGGCCGGTCTCTTCGCTGCACGCTACCGAAGCGAGTCACGCGGCCCGGGCGGCTGCCTAATGTGTCGAGGTGGTGTTCCGGGTTGAACAGCGTTGATGAGCACGCCTTCGGCGCTCATCGGTCTGCGTCCTGGGACGCTCGGAGGTCGGACTGCGCAAGAAAATCGCGCTTGCGCCTTGGGCTGCAGGAACGAGCTGGTCTCATTCTCGGAGCGTTCTAAGATCCGAGTCGTACCAGCCGACTTCATATATGCCGGGTTCTCGGATCACTATGACGCGTGTGCTTCCGTCGATATCTGGGCATCCCATCGAGGGCAGGTCGTAGTAACTCCACTCTCGTCCCGTTTGATTTACCGTCAGCAGGGTTCCACTGAGACTGGAGACGCAAGCGTGCAGAATGACGACGTCTCCCGGGGCGATTGATGTTGCACACGCGGGATTCTCGGCTGCGAAGTCGGACAGACAAATGTCAGCGGCAACCCCAGATAGGTTCGAGATCTGAATTCGCGACGACAGAATTGGGGTTGGGATGAGCCAGAGCGGTAGAAGAATCGCGTGGGCCGCCGTAACTCTCACCATTGTTGGGGTGTGTCCGCCGAGTCGGCTCCATACGAGGCCGGTGACCGCCGCGGCGATGGAGCCCATGAGAACCGGCAGGAAAGCGGCGGCCGCGAGGAGCGAACCTACTCTGTAGACGTGTTCGTTTTGGGCGTTTGCCCAGTACACCAATTCGGGAAGCCCGCGGCCCCAGAATCCCAGCTGCACGGCGACGAGGAGTACCCACCAGCGTGGTTCGCGGCCCCCGGAAAGGCGGCGTCGCCAGTCGGAGAAACGCTCGGAGCGGGCATTGTCGCGCTGCGTCGGGTTGTCCCTCATCGTTTCTTCCGCGTTTGGTTTGCGTCGCCCCGTCGCTTTGCTTGAAGCTGCACAACGTTTGGAAGTTGTACGGCGCCGGAGCGCCGCAGGCGCGGAGGGCACCGCTGGTGGGGTGCAGTGTAGCGCCCGTAGGGTGCGAAACGGAAGTCCGCCAGCGGCGTCCGTACGAACGCATTGTTGTACGCTTGTGTGGAACGACTCCCCCTCTCGGCCGGCGTCAGATCTCCACGTCTCGCGCTCGCAGCTGGCGGGCTCCGTGAAACACGGAGGTAATGAAGATCGCGTCGTCGACGTACCGGCACAGGATTCTGTACCGCTCGGGCACGATTTCCCGACAAGGCCCTGATGGCATTTCTCGCGGCGCATGGCCGGTATCTGGGAACTCCGCTAGATGATTGCCTGCATGGATCAATTCGTCGACGAACGTCATCGCCCGCCGAGGGCTATCCTGGGCGATGTAGTCCAGCCTGAATACCGTCCGAACTTGGCTCCACGTCTCAAGTGAGTCCATGGCAGTTCTTCATCGAGGACGGAGCGGTGGCTGCCGTGAGGGCGCGTCGGGGGACGCGCAAAGAGCGCAGCGACTGGAGCGGTCTCCGATGCTCCGAGTGGTAGACACTGCGCCGAACGTAGAGCGCGGCAACGAGCCTCGATTCACTGCCATACTTGGCGTCGTGGGTCTTTGGGATGCGTGTCGTCGGGTGGCGAAGCCGCTGCGTGATTGATGGCGGGCCGGCGTCCCGTCCGCCACGCGCCTAGCAGAAGGACGCATCCGAGTATTCTGACTAGGCCGCTGATCGGTACACCATCGCTACGTCGTTTTACGGTTAGTCCTCGCCCCTCACTTCGATGTTCGAACGTGCAGAAGAGGACACCCGGGGAACATGAGAGCCATCCGACCAAACATCTCCCGTCGGGAAAGTCGGACTCACAACTCTCGGCGGGGGAGAACAGCGCGCCAGGATTCGCGGAGATGTCGATGGACGACCACTCGTCCCGAGGTGAGATCGCTGCCCATCGATTCGCGAGTGAGTCGATCTTGATGGTAGGTCCTGGATCGTCTTGAAAGCTCGGCGGGGCGATAAGAGAGATTGCGATGAACCACACGCCTGCGACCGCGAGGATAGTTGTGATAGCTGCGCGCATTGTGTGGTGACCCGGAGAAGGATTGGCGGAATGCATCACCGTCACGTGCGATCGGGCGGCGCGTACAACGTTTGGAAGTTGTACGGCGCCGGAGCGCCGTAGGCGCGGAGGGAACCGCTGGTGGGGTGCAGTGTAGCGCCCGCAGGGTGCGAAACGGAAGTCCGCCAGCGGCGTCCGTACGAACGCATTGTTGTCCACCCGTGGACTTCGCAAGATGGCGTGCGGGACCTCGATGAAGAGACGCTCAAGGCTCCGGCGGCCAATCGACGTGGCCCAACCCCGCCGTACAACTTGCCGCACGAATTTCGCCATCGCCTCCGGTTGACGCGTCACAACAGTTCCATGCTGCTTTAGTTTGACACCAACGCCACGCTTGTTCCTCCGAGCCACCGAGAGGTTGGTATATTGAGCGTGGATTCTGTTCCGACAGCTGGATCGAGATCTCGCAGCCGTAGGTGCCGCCGGACGGCGGAGGGCCGGCCGTAGAGCACGGGGCTGGCTGTGCTGCGATCGTTGCTACGTGAATCATTTCGCCTTCTGCATACGCTGCTCGGTGCATGAGGCCATCGATATGACCAGGGCGTGCAGATCGGTCTGGCGGGAGTTGGACGCTGGCTTGTTCCTCGCCCGCTCTCCAGTCCACCCAAGGTCCGGGACTTAGGCACGATGACCCCGGAGCGAACGGCCCGTTCGTTACGCCGGGAGGACGGTCGCCGCCGGTCTGTTCTCCGTAGCATCGAGATTCAACATAATGGCCAGTCGAATCGTATTCATTCAACCAACCATCGGTTTGGTCGGCACGGTGGTAGCCTTCAAGGGTGAGCACCGGCGGGAGCTGTCGCGTGTCGAAGACGGAGTAAGGACCTGAGCGAATCGGTCCTTCGTAGCACGTCAACATGGTCTTCAAATCACCTAGGGAGCCGGTTGCCGACACTCGAAGGATTCCATCTTCCACGCAGTTCATTCGGCCCCAGTGGTCGCTGAACGTCCGGTCCTCGCCCGTAGCGGCAACCTGATCGGCCAGGTCTTGATAAGTTACCCCACCGGAACCTGGAATTTCCGAACGCCGTGGGAAGGCGATTGAGCCCTGTCGGAGAGATTGTTCCAAGGAAGTGGGTACCGGAACGGGGCTTTGCGCTTTCAAGACGTCCACGGCGTAACCGATAAGCTCCGATGGCGAACTCGGATCACTCAGGACGGACAGTGCGATTTCAACGTACACAGCTGATTGCGCTCGAGTCTCAACTGCGGAATTTACAAGCAAACTCCCAGCCCCCAACACGACAGGTATCGCGACCGCACCGAAGACTCTAGCAATCCGCTCGATCGTGTCGAGACGGGAATACGCTGTAGGTGGCGCAGCAACGACTTGAACGATCGTCCCGCTTTCGCTGCATGGACTTCCTGCGGTGTCGGACTCGGTGGATACTTTCTTACCCATTGTAAATGGCCTCCTGTGCGCGTCTACCGACGCGATAGACAATCGAGCGGAAGCGCGCAACCCGGTGCGAGTTCTTGAGCTGTCGTCGTACGAGCACTGGGGGCGGTTTGTGTGGACAACGTTTGGAAGTTGTACGGCGCCGACCGAAGGGAGGGAACCGCTGGTGGGGTGTAGTGTAGCGCCCGTAGGGTGCGAAACGGAAGTCCGCCAGCGGCGTCCGTACGAACGCGTTGTTGTCCACTTGATTCGACGGCCCGAGAACGTTTTTTCCGTCTCGAGAGCGCTCACTCCATCGAAGGTAGTTCGGCATTCCGAATTCGCGCACGTACGTTCACTTCCAGCCGCGACGGAACGATACAACGTGGCAACGCGACCCACGGTTCGGCATAAGTGAGGATCTCGGAGACCCAGGCACTCCACCAACCCTGTCGTGCTTCTCCGCTGAGGACTTCATCGTACCAGCACGAGAGATGGGGTGCATCGCGCACGAATCGGGTCACGGTCGGCGGTATTTCGAAGTAGCGATACCCGTCACCATCGTGGTCTTCGCACGTCCGCGGAGCCGCGAGCTGCTGGACCGCCCAACGGACGAGTTTGGGTTCGACCCGGAGCCATGTTTCGACGCCGTGGGAACTCGTGACGATACGTCCGTCGGCCCAAACTGCGAGCAACGTCGTTTCGGGTTCTTCGAACTCGGCGAGTACAGGAATCTCGGCGTTTGTAGGACACTCAAGCGCTGTCGTAGACGCCGGTATTGCCAGAAAGAAAGCGAGGGCCACGATCGTCTCTGTCTGATTCGTCATGGAAGTTGCCGGTCCGAGTTTTGTCGGCTTAACGGCACGCTCATGCCAAGGCGCCAGCAGAACTCCCAGAGCGCCGTGCGGTTTGAGTCAAAGCGCAGCAGCGGCATCGCCTCTTGGGGTTGCACCCACTGAAAGCGGGTGTGCTCGCCGCTAAGCTGTACTGGCTGTCGTCCGCAGTCGATTGCGAAGGAGAGTTCCTCCACGAGGAGGACGTCGTCGTTCCATCCCTCGTGTCGGAAGCAGACCCTCGGAATCATGCACCGGGAATCTAGCGCCTCTGGGATTGGAAGGCTGCCGATGCCCAACTCTTCTGCCGCTTCTCGCGCCGCGGCTTCGACGGCGGTTTCGCCGGCATCAATTCCACCGGCGACGAACTGCCATTCGTGCGAGTCCGTACGCAGCAGTATTGCCACTTCGAGTCGAGGTTGGACGCGGTACGGCAGGACGAGAACTTGAAACGGAGTTCGCACTTCGGTGGGCCGATATCTTAGGAGGTTGGGAGCTATACGCAGGACTCTACACCTCGGTGAGTGTTCGCGTCCTGCGGCGTGTGATTTCGGGATTCCCACGCCAACGCTTGGTGTGGACAACGTTTGGAAGTTGT
>CBDUJZ010000244.1:0-5078 GCA_965367675.1 uncultured Myxococcales bacterium
CAGAAGCGTGAGGGCGAGCAGCGCGAAGAGCGCGGCGGCAACGACTGGGAGGCCGAGGAACTTGGGTGGGTTGTAGCCTGTCCCTCGACGAGCTCGGGATGATTTTGTGGGGTGCGCGGGCTGATGATTGGCGGGTGGGTGCGGGGGCTGATGAATGGCCGGTGGGTTGCAGCCTGTCCCTCGACGAGCTCGGGATGATTTTGTGGGGTGCGGGAGCTGATGATTGGCCGGTGGGTGCGGGGGCTGATGATTGGCCGGTGGGTGCGGGGGCTGATGAATGGCGGGTGGGCTGCAGCCTGTCCCTGCCTTCGTCCTCGCGCGGGGCACGCTAGCGCTGGATGATTGGCCTCGGATGCCGAACGCATGGAGGGCGTTCACGCGCGGTCCTCACCAACGATGCTGCCGCTGTCCATGCGAACCACGCGGCGGGAGCGGTCGATGACGGCGTCGTCGTGGCTGGAGAACAAGAACGTGAGGCCTTGGTCGGCGTTTAGCTCGAGCATCAGGTCGAGCAACGCGATGGAGGTGGCGGTGTCCAGGTTCGCGGTGGGCTCGTCGGCGAGCACGATCGCGGGTTTGGGGGCGATGGCGCGCACCACGGCCACGCGCTGTTGTTGGCCACCCGAGAGCTCATGCGGGCGCCGGTCGCGCATGCCCGCCAGACCGACTTTCTCGAGCAGCGGGTCTACGATGGCGCGGCGTTCGGCGGCTGGCACGCCGCGAAGCATGAGCGTGAACTCGGCGTTTTCGAACGCGGTCAGCACGGGCACCAAGTTGTACGCTTGGAACACGAATCCGATGTTATTGAGCCGGAAGTCTGCGGCCGCGCCTTTGCTGAAACCGCTGCCGGGGTGGCCATCGACCGTCACCGTTCCGCTGGTGGGGGTGTCGAGGCAACCGATGAGATTGAGCAGCGTGGTTTTACCGGAGCCAGACGGCCCCGCGAGGGTCGTGAACTCGCCCGGTTTGATGTCCAAGTCGACGCCGCGCAGCGCGTGCACTTGGATGTCGCCCTGCTGGTACACACGGGTGAGCGCGCGCGCTTCGATGATGTTCTTGTCGTTCATGTTGTGGATTGCTTCGACGTGAAGAAGGCGTGCAGAGCGGTCAGTAGGTGCGCATGGCGTCGACGGGATCGAGCCGAGCGGCGCGGCTGGCGGGGTATAGCGAGGCGGCGAAGATGAGCAGCACCACCAGCAGCGTGGCGATGATCCAGCCGCCGGGGTTGAGCTGGCTGCGCAGGATGGTGTCGCTCATCGACACGCCGGCGACTTCGACGTCGCCGCCGGCCATCTGCGCCATGTCGATGCCGTACCTTTTGAGCGCCAGGTGGCCCGCCAACGCGAGGCTGACGCCGATGGACACCGCGACCAGCGTGAGGGCCGCCGTTTCGGTCATCACCATGCGCAACACGCGGCTGGGACGCATGCCGATGGCGGTCAGCATTCCGAGCTCGCGGATGCGCTCCATCACCATCATCATGAGCGTGTTTCCGATGCCGAACGCCACCACCAGGAAGATGACGAGCGCGTAAACGAGCGCGAATTTGTCGTCCATTTCGATGTAGCCGAGCAGGTCCGGCATCGCCTGATCCCAGGACAGCACTTCGAGCGTGCCGAACGATTGACCGAGGGTAGCGGTCACGCGGTCACGCACTTCGTAACGCTGCTCGTCGTCGGCGATGAGCAGGCCGAACTGTGTCACGTGTTGTTCCATCGCCAGCGCGTCGCGGGCCACGTCGATGGTGGTGAGCGCGAACGCGTCGTCGATCGCGTTGTTGCCCGTGTGGATGACGCCGGACACGTGAAACAAGGCGCGGGTGACCTCGCCGTCGGCGCCCGTCGCGGTGAGCACCACGCGGTCGCCGAGCTCCAGTTCAAGCTTGTCTACGAGGCCGCTGCCGAGCACCACCGGGTGGTCCACATCGGAGTCCGCGCTCAGGAACTCGCCGGCCGTGAGGTGCTTCGAATAGTCGTAAACGTGGGCCTCCAGCTCGGGCACGATGCCCTGCAGCTGCACGCCCTGCGCGCCGTGGGTCGACGTGGCCAGCGCGCTCGCGAGCACGCGTGGGATGACAACGTCCACGCCGGGGATGCCCTCCAGCGTGGCCTGCACGCCCGCCCCGTCGACGATCTGCAGGTCGCTGGTGCGGTCGGCCCAATAGTCCTGCTGGTGCACCAACACGTTGCCGCCCACGGCGAGCACCGCCGACGCCATCATCTTGGTCGTTCGGTCGGCCGTGATGCCGTAGCCGATCAACATGACCGCGAGGCTGAACGAGATGGCGGACACGATGATCGCCGTGCGCCCCTTGTTCCGCCAAAGATTTCTCCACGCCAAACGAAACACTAGGACCTCCCTGCGATCGCGCGGATCGGGTCGATTCTCATGGCTCCCCAAGCGGGAAAAATGCCGCATACGAGCGCGACCACCAACACTGCCAAGAACGGCTCCACGATCGTGCTCGCCGACAAGTGCAGGTACATGCGCTCGGCGAACGCCACGCCCATGAACGAGAAGCTGCCGGAGCCGGCGCCTTCGGCCACCATGCGAAGCCCAACGGCGCCGTGGTACAGCGTCACGGCCCCGCCGAGCAGGACCCCCAGGAACGCGCCAGCGACGGTGAGCGCCACGGTCTCGACGATGATCATGCGCCCGATTCTGCTCGGGTGCATCCCGACCGCCATGAGCACCCCGAACTCGCGGCGACGCTCCAGCGCGCCCATGCGCTGCGTGTTCAGCAGGCCCAACCCCGCCACGCCGTACACCAGGATATACAGCAGCCAGCTCGACGACTCTTGCACGCTGATCATGTTGTACAGCTGCGACATCGTCTGCTCCCAGGTGCGGACCACGGGAGTGTCGTCCGGCTCCAGCGCGCCCGCGTCGGCCATGTGCGATTGCAACACCGTGCGCACGCGACCCGCGACGGCGTCCACATCGTCCAGATTGTCGACCGTGATGATGACCTCGTGCGCGACGCCCTCGAGCGCGGCCGTGTACGCGAGGTCGTCGCGGTGCATGTACACAGAGGTGCGGTCGACCATGGAGTTGCCGGTTCGCGTGATGCCCACGATGGTCAGGAGGTCGTTGCCGAGCGAGCCGTCGGCGGCCTCCAGGAACACCACGAGCTCGTCGCCCACGCCCACGTTGAGTTGCTGCGCCAGCTGGTAGCCGACCACCGCCTCGCGCGGGCCCGGAATCTCCGCCGGCGCGCTCGCCAGCCAGCGGCCCTCCGTCAGGCCGTCGTCCACCATCGACGCCACCGCTTCGGCGTCCGGCAGCACGCCCACGGTGCGGCCCACGAGCGACTTCTGCTCGTTGCCGATCAGGCCGAACGCGTACGTTCGAGGTGCCGCGCCGGCCACACCGCTGAGCCCAGACACCTCGGTGATCAGCGCGTCGTCGACAGCGAACGAGTCGTAGATCGACGGCCGCTCATCGTACGCCGCGGTGCGCACCTGCACCTGGCCGGTCTCCACCGCCGTCGCCGCCCGCACCATGTCGGACATCATCGTCTCGATGAACGCGTTGGTCCAAACGAGCATCGCGATGGCCAGGGCGATCCCCAGCGCGGTGATCAAGCTCCGCCAGCGATTGCGGCGGATGTTACGTATGGCGAGCCGCATCAACATCAGCGGCTCTGGGCCACGCGACGCAGGCCGCGCGGGGTGAACGTCGACGCGTCGATGTTGCCGACGTCGAACTCCAGCGAGTCGTACACCATGACGGTCGATTCGCCGGGCGCGTAGTGCGGCGTGATCTCCATGCGCATGGGGATGAGCAGGCCGCTCACCTCGCGCACGTCGGAGTACGCGAACGTGCGCACGAGCTCGTCGCCGTCGTAGAACTCCGTCGAGATGGGGACCCAGTCGGCCGCGCGCACCGTATACTCAATGCGGCTGTAGACGACCGCCGCTGAGGGCAGCGGCACCGAGGACACCACGATGGTGCGGTCATCGCCCTCCCCGCGCCACTCGAGGGTGCTGTCGTAGTCGTCCACGTAGTCCGACTCGCGCATCAGGTCCTCGTTGCTCACGTGCGAGCCCATCCAGCCCTCCGACATCATGCCGCTCGGCACGCGCATGAGGCGGTCGGCGCGCGGCGCGTAGTTCCACAGGCCCTCTTCGGTCTTCAGGCTGGCGGTTCCCGACTCGCGCGCGGGCGAGCGCACGACCACGAGCGACAGGTCGTCGCCCATGGACCAGCTCTCCATCGACAGCGTCCGGTCCCAGTTCGCCGTCACGATGCTCATGGTCATCTCGGCGTGCGAGTTCTCCGCCCGGTACAGGTCATTGAGGTGGTCCATCAACGTGGTGACGTCCGGCAGTTCACCCGACGCGAGCGCCGCGGCGGCTGGCGACAGCGGCGCTGCAGGCTGCGCAGGCACGGCAGGCGCGTCCTGAGCGTTGGCCGAGGAGAGCGGGGTGGCCAGCACTCCGGCGGCCCCGATGAACGCGGCGAGCGCGCGGGCGACGGTCGCGTTACGGAACAGAGCGGTGGGATTCATAGGGCTCTCAGGGCTTGTGTTGCGGATGCCATGGCGCCGGGGTCTCCGGACGAGGCTCGAGCAGGCGCCGGAACAGGTCGATCGACAGCGGCGTGATCGCGGTCATCTGCTCGGCGGCCTCCATATTGGACAGGAACCAGCGGTCGAGGCCGTCGCCGAGCCCCATGACGCAGCCGACGAGCAGCGACACCGGCACATCGTCGCGCACGGTGCCGAGCGCTTGCCCGTGGGCGAGGTACGCGGCAACCCAACCGCGAAACGCCTTCAGGGTGCGGCGGCCAACGGCGGTGTCGTCAATGTGGCCGATGACCATACGGTACAGGTCCATCACCCACGGGTGCTGGAGCGTGAACTCGAGGTTGCGCTCGGACAGGTCGGCGAGCAGCGACCAGTAGTTTTCGGCCGTCACATCGGCGAGTTTTGGCGGGATCCAGTGCGCGCTGTACAGGTCGCGGCCGTACTCGATCACGGCCTCGTACAGGTCCTCTTTGGAGTCGAAGTAGTAGTACATCGCGCCCTTGCTCAACCCGACCGCTTTGAGGATCGCGTTAAGAGAGGCGCGGTTGAA
>CBDUJZ010000245.1:0-5021 GCA_965367675.1 uncultured Myxococcales bacterium
GACGACACCGGCTTCGGAGACGACACCGGCTCAACGCCGAACGAACCCGAAGAAGACCCCGGCCTGTTCGACTGCAGCGTCTCGAGCCAACAAGCGCCCGCCGCCCCGCTCGCGCTCTTCGTCGTCGCCCTGCTCTGGGTACCGCTCACCGTCCGCAGGCGCCAAGCCCGCCGCTCAAACCTCTAGAGACCTGGCCCGTTTGGTTGGCTCTCTAGCGACCTGGCCCATCCGAGGTCTCTGCACCCAATCCACCCTTCCTGAGCGAAGTCGAAGGACAGGTCTCAACCCGCCCAGCGTCGTCATACACGCGATCCGGACGGAACCATCGGTAGATTGCATGCCAAACGCGTCTAATTCCTCAGCTCTCTACCGGCCGACCACGCGTCGTAGCCGTGCCCAGTAACCCGACGCTTCCAGCACCGACTTGGTGGTGTCGCGCACCCGCAGATACGCCCGCGTGCCCCAACCGAACGGGCGCGAGGCCGTCACCTGCAGGTCTACGACCGTGCGAACCCGCGACGCGAACCGAAACTTGAACGACTCGCCACCCACCGTGAAGTCGAACTCGTCCACCGACGCCGCCGACGCGTCCTCGATCAAGCGACGGAGCAGCACCTCACCGGGCGACAGCGACGCGAACTCGGGCGAAAACGCGGGCTTGTACCACGTGAACCGACCACCCGACTCAAAGCCCAGGTGACACGCCACCAGCGCCCCATCCAAGCGCACCTCGTGGAACCGCAACACGCCCGTCGGCGCCAGCCGCGCGACCAACTCTCGGTAGAACTTCTGGTGGCTCTCCAATGCAAACATGCTCGGTGTTTCCGTGTCCGCCCACCGCGCAATGTGTTGCGCAAAGAACCCCGGTAGCTGCGCCGCGATAGACTCCGCGTCGGACAAACAAACAAACGTAAGTTCGCCCGCACGCGCCATCTTCCGCGTATGGCGTTTCATGCTCTTCTTCGACAGCGCCGCCCCGAACACTTCCGCGTCCATCGTCGGCGCCGGGACCACGCGCAGCTCCGTCACATCCAGCCCCGCGGCGCGCAACAGCGCGGGGGTGCCCAGCGCCAACACAACGCCGGGCAGAACCAGCACGCTCCCCCGCGCCGCCAAAGGCGCTCGAAACAGCGCCGCCACAACCCGCGCTCGCTCCGCTGCGCTCAAGCCGGCGTCCAACACAACGTCCAGGTAGTCGCCCGCACCCGCGCCGAGCGCACGCCACCGGCGGCCATCCTGCACCAGCGCCAACGCGCCCACGAGGCGGCCCTCTAAACGGGCTTCGAAGATGCGCACCAGCGCCGCGTCTTCGTAGGCGGCGGCCGCGGCGAGTAGAAACCCGGAACGCAAGAACACCGTTGGCTGCACCGAGCGGTCCACCAGCGCGTTCCACTCCGGTCGACGCAGGCGCCCCACGCCCTCATGCACACGAACTTGGCACGCGTTTGACCCGCTCATGCCGCCCGCCTCCGCCACCGTCGCTTCGCTTCTCTGCGCGCACGCAGCAGACCGTTGATCGCCACTCCAGAAGCTCGGCCGGACGCATACACGCCCGAAGTGATCTGCCGACGGTGTGGCCAGATCTTGTCCACGAAACTGTCCGCATCCGAGGTCGCGTCCACAAACGCCAACCGCTCAAGCTCCTGCGCGGCCGTCCCCACGTACTCAAACTCGTGCAGCGTGCCCGGGCTCGCCTCCGCAAAGTCCTCGTGCCACCCAATCTTAAAACCAAACCCGACGTCGCCCGACACCAAGTTCATGCTCGACGCGACCACCGTGTCCCCAGATCGAAGCTGAGAGAAGTAGTTATCACCCGTCGCGCCAAAGCCATCGACCATCGCCCGAAAGAACGCCTCCCGATGCGGCGCACTGTTAAGCGCAGAGCCGCCCTCGCCCTTCCAGCCCATGCCCTCCAGCTCCAGAAACCGCTCTGTCTCCGCGTCCGTCCCGCGACAACCCCAGCGCGTGACATACGTCACCGGCCCTGTCGCCTCGAGCGCACGCTGACTGCGGCGACGCTTCTTGCGCTGGTTCTTGGACCACCAGGCAGCCATCGCGACGTCGTTCACCTCGGCCGGAACCACGGTCGCCCGTTCGAAATCCACATACGCGTGCCACGGCGTTCCTGCGGCCGCGCTCGCTTGGGCCATCACCTCCGCCAACGGTCCGTCGGCAGGCCGCAGCGAAAACTCAACACCTCCCCACACGCGCCGCCATCGGCGCAACCAAACAAACATCGCGTTCGCAGCCGCCTCCGCGCAATCGCGCGACAGCAACAAACCCGACAAATACGTGTGTTCGCACCCGTAAGAGCGCAGGTGCAACATCGGCACACGCGAACTCGCTGCCCGCGGCTCGAACACCCCCAGCCCGACCAAGCGCCCGCCCAATCGTGCACTCAGCGCCAGCACCGTGCGTCGCGGCGTTAGCCAACGCAGCGCCGGAAGCACAAAGTTGGGCGACAAAAACGCGTTCCCCTCCAAAGCTTCGCGCTCCAGCGCGCTCCACTCCGCCACAAACTCCGCGCCGCGGTCCAGCGGGCGCAGCGACACCACGACCTCGCTGGCAACAGTTTTACTCCGCGCCGTCACTCGTCAACCACACAATCCGCGCGCGAGGAAACAGGCGCATAGCGCACGTAATCAAACATCGCGTTCAAGTCGTACGCGTCCGTATACGTGTAAGCGATCGGCCCCGCCTGTACCGTGTCCGGAAACCCCGGCCGATCATACGATATCGCCGGATTCCACGCCGACGCGCCAATCTCACGAATGTACAACTGGAAGGTATCGCCGATGCGACAAATCCGTAACTCAGCGTCGGTCGACGGCCACGGCGGACCATCCACCATCGACAAGTCATTCACCGTCGACTTGGTCTCAGCCGAGAAGTAGTCACCGCGGTATCCGACCACCGAGAACACATAGTTCTCCGGGTTCGTTTCAGCGTCAGACGCCGGGTCCCGAACGATGATGCCCGCGAACTGAAACCCCGTCGAAACCGACGCGTCCGGGTCCGAAGCGCGCCGCGCACGCACCGACGTCGTCATCCGAAAGTCACCCTCGATGGTGCGAAACAGCCCCGGGCCGTGGTCCTCATGAAACCACACCGTGAACTGATTCGGGATCAGCGACAACGTGCCACCGCTCACCTGGGTGTCTGCGAGCTGACCGTTCTTCACATGCCACGACGGATCGAGCGCCGTGCCCTCGAACTCATCCGATAACGCCCGGATTCCTGTCGCCCCGGTCGCCACATCCGCCGGTACATCCACAACCACGTCGCCAGGAGCGTCCGCCACACCATCGCCAGGAGCGTCCGCCACACCATCGCCAGGAGTGTCCGCCACCGCGTCGAGCGGCGCATCGCCTTCCACGGCCGGCGCGTCATCCGCCGCTGAGTCCTCCGCCGCTGAGTCCGCAGCGACGGCATCCGTGGCGCCCACTTCGGTCGCCGCAAGGTCGCCCGTCCCCGCCTCGGCCCGCGCGTTCGTCTGGCTCGTGCATCCCACCAGGAGGACCGCCGCAAACGTAGGCGCCAACAGCGCCGAGCGCCCGGCGCGAAGCAAACGAGGAAGATGCCCCGCCGAGGCGTCCCGCTCCAGCGGGCGGCAGGACGTCGTATCGGCGGCGGTACGGATGGAGGTGAGAGCGAGGCGCATGAGAGTATGGGGCTAAGGTCAGCGGTAGCCGCGACGCGGACGCACGTCGGACAGACTCCGGTCGCAGCACTATAGGTCCTCTCGCGCGCTTACACACCCCCCGTGTGCCGTGTAAGGAAGCGCGCGACGACGGCGCACACCGGCACCATCGGACCACATATAGGTGCCTGAAATCACACACCTTTTGACTACCGCGCGGCGGTGTGCTGTGCTGCCGTTCGAGACTCGATAGACCTGCGTGTCTATCCCCCCTCGTCGTCGACGGCTCGGCATTTGAGGGGGCCAGTTACCCGACCTCACTCGTGCTGAACGCTGTGGCTACCACTACCTGTTTCATCGTCGGAAACGGCGCGCTCGCGCTGCAATGCGCGCAGACTCTGCTCGAACGCGGACACCGCATCCTCGGTGTCGCCACCCACGACGATCAGGTCGTCTCCTGGGCCAGCGCACGCGGCATCGACACCCGCTCCGACAGCGTCCACCTCGTCGACTGGATGGCCGCGCAGCCGTTCGACTACCTGTTCAGCATCGTCAACCTGTCGCTGCTGCCCGACGCGCTCATCCAACTGCCAGCGCAGCAGGCGTTCAACTTCCACGACGGCCCGCTCCCCCGCTTCGCCGGCCTCAACACGCCCTCGTGGGCCCTCATCGACGGCGCCACCGAGTACGGCGTCACCTGGCACGAAATGACCGCCGGTGCCGACCGCGGACGCATCGCCGCCCAACGCCTGTTCCCCGTCGACGCAGACGAAACCGCCCTCAGCCTCAACGCCAAGTGTTTCGACGCCGGAATCACAACGTTCGCCGAGCTCGCGGACCAAATCGACGCCGGTAACGTCACCCTCAAAGAGCAAGACGAAGCCGCCCGCACCTACTTCTCCAAGTACCAACGCCCCGCTGCCGCAAGCGCCATCCAGTTCGACGCACCCGCCGACCGCGTCTGCCAGTTCATCGCCGCCCACCAGTTTGGCGCCGGCTACCCGAACCCCTTCGCGAGCGCGAAACTCGTCCTCGACACACACACGCTCATCGTCGGACACGCCACGCAGCAAAGCGCCGCGTCCACGCTCGCACCCGGCACCGTCGTCTCCATCGAAACGACCGCCGCCGGCGACCTCGCCGCAACCATCGCCACGGCCACCAACGACGTGCGACTGAGCGGGCTGGTGTGCCTCGCCGGCGTCCCACTCGCCACCGACTCCGCAGCGCAATTCGGGCTCCACGTAGGTGCCGTCGCCGTCACGCTGGCCGACGATGTGCAAACAAACATCGACCAAGCGACCCGCGACGAAGCCGAGTGTGTTCGCAAACTCACACAAACACCGTTGCTGGAGTCGCGTCTCGAAGCCCCCAACAACGC
>CBDUJZ010000246.1:0-4962 GCA_965367675.1 uncultured Myxococcales bacterium
TGCGCCGGCGGTGTCGCCGTCTGTCTCGCGGACGGCTCGGACACCGAGTGCGTGGGCGACATCGTCAACGCGTGCGGTGGCTGCAGCACGCTCGAAGCCGCGCCTGGTGAGTCGTGCGGCGCCTGCAACGCCGGCGCGTACATCTGCGACGAAGACGGCGTGGTCTGCGACGGCGAGCCCGTTGAGGTCTGCGACGGCTCCGACACCGACTGCGATGACGTCACCGACAACATCGCGCCGGTCGTCTGTTACGACGGCCCTGTGGACACCCTGGACGTCGGCGCTTGCGCCTCGGGCGCGACCGCGTGCGGCGAGGGTGGCGAGGTCTGCCTCGGCCAAGTCTTGCCGTCCCCGGAGGCCTGCAACGGCGTCGACAACGATTGCGACGGTACGGCCGATAACATTCCGTCGATCGCCTGCTACACCGGAGACCCGGAGACCGACGGCGTCGGCCAGTGCGTCCCAGGCGCGACGATGTGCGCTGAGGGCGAGTTCGTCTGTGCGGGCGAAGTCCTGCCGAACTTTGAGACCTGCGATGGCATCGACAACGACTGCGACGGCGTGATCGACGACGAGTGTGGCGACGAAGGTCAGCTCCGCCTCGTTGGGGAGGTGCCGAACTCCGGCCGCCTGGAGATCTACCACGACGGCGTCTGGGGTGTGATCTGCGACGACAATTGGAACGGCTTTGCGCCGAATCCGTTGAACGCCCAGGTGGCGTGCCAGCAGCTCGGCTTCGCGAGCGTTGGCGGCGTGGCCACTGCTGGGAGCGTCCCCCCCGGCGATGGCCCGTTCTGGCTCGACGACGTGGACTGTGCTGGCGACGAGACCTCGCTGTCGGATTGTCCTGCGCCCGCCTGGGGGTTGAACAACTGCGGTGCTACGGAGCACGTGGGCATCACCTGCCTCGAAGAAGGTGCATGCGTGGAGGACGCCAACTGCCCGCTCGGCGAGTTCTGCGGCGAGGGCTTCTGCCAAGCCGACGAAGGTGACCTCCGCCTGATCGACGGTGTGACCGCCAACTCCGGCCGCGTGGAATTCTACCATGACGGTGCTTGGGGAGCGATCTGCGACGATGGCTGGAACGACGCATTCACAGCCCAGCTGACGGGAGAGAACGGCGACGTGGCGTGCCAACAGCTCGGCTATCCGGGTGCCGCATCGTTTGTTGCGGGTCTGGTCGGGCCTGAGATCATCCTCGACGAAGTGTCGTGTTCGGGCACCGAAGAGCGCCTGGCCGATTGTCCGGCGAATCCGTTTGGAGACGACGACTGCAGTCTGTCGGAGACCGTGGGTTTGACGTGTCTCGAGGTCGGAACGTGTCGCGTTGACGGTCACTGTGCTGAGGGCCAGACGTGCCAGTCGGGCGTCTGTCGTCCGTTGAACGGCGATGTCCGTCTGGTGGGTGCGTCCGAGTCTGAGGGCCTTGTCGAAGTGTACTACGACGGTGTTTGGGGTTCGGTGTGTGATGACGGCTGGTCCTCCTCGGCCTCGGACGCCAACGCTGCGGTGGTTTGCCGCAACCTGGGCTTCGGCCCGCCGGCTAGCGTGCTCATCGGACAGACGGGACCCACGAGCGATTTCCTACTCGACGGCGTGGATTGCGATGGAACCGAAGCGAACTTGGACGTCTGCTTCCACAACGCCATAGGCGCCGAAGACTGCAACACTGGCGAGCACATCGCGATCGCCTGCGCCCCAGCGGGAAGCTGCCGCACCGCGGCCGACTGCGATGAGGCAGCCGCGGAATGTCAGATCTTCGAGGGTGAGTTCGGGTTCTGCAACGTTCCCCAGGGTACGTTGCGATTGGCCGAGGGAACGGAGACATCCGGTCGCCTTGAGATCAGCTTCGACGGGGAGTGGGGCACCGTATGTGACGACTCCTGGGGCGCCCCCGACGCCGACGTGGCGTGTCAGCAGCTCGGGTACCCGGGCGCGCGCGACGCGTTGTTGCCGTCAATTCCCGGTGCTGAGTCACAATTCATCTGGCTCGACGAGGTGAGTTGCACAGGCGCGGAGACGCGCCTGCAGGACTGCGGAAATGATGGCATCGGCGTGAACGACTGTAGCCACAGCGAGGATGTGGCGCTGAGCTGCCTGTTGCCCGGCGAGTGCCTCGTGGACACGCATTGCGCCGAAGCCGACGGCGGCACATGCGTTGACGGTGCTTGCACCTACCCCGACGGCGCGTTGCGTTTGGTCGGCGGCGAGACCGAACTCGAAGGACGGGTGGAGATCTACCACGACGGCGTTTGGGGCACGGTCTGCGACGACGGTGAGTTCGCCGTCGGTACCCTTAGCGCGGACGTTGTGTGCCGTGAGCTCGGGTTCGCCGGCGCCGATTCGGTCGACTTCAGCGTCCCCTCCGGCGTCGATCCCATCTGGCTCGACGATGTGGAGTGCGTGGGTACAGAGACGCGGCTCATCGACTGCCCGAGCGCCCCGTTCGGCGTGAACAACTGCGGCCACAGCGAGGACGTCGGCGTAGTCTGCCTTCCGATCCCCGCGCCCTAAGCGCGGCCCGTCGCGACGACAATTCCGATCATAAAACGCCCGAGTCGCTGATGCGGCTCGGGCGTTTCGTTTCGTGGCGCCAAGGCGCGGCGCCCCCAACCCTTGCTGAGCGGCGTCGAAGAACAGGTTTCAATCCGCCCCCAACCCTTCCTGAGCGAAGTCGAAGGACAACCGCCCCCAACTCTTGTTGAGCGGAGTCGAAGGACAACCCGCCCCCAACCCTTCCTGAGCGGAGTCGAAGGACAGACAGGTTTCAACCCGACGGAACCATCGGTGGATTGCTTGCCGAGCGCATCTGATCGATCGGCGCTCTAGCTCGCCTGTGGCGTCGCCGGTGCAAGCTCCAGGTCGCCGTCCGACTCGGGGCGGAACACGTTGATCGGGATGCGCAGGTAGCGTCGGTCGTTGCCCGCGGGCGTGGGTAGCGCGCCGGCGTCCACGTTCACCTGGACGCTCTGGAAGAGCAGCCGCGGGGCGTCCAGCGAGGCGTCGCGCTTGGTGCGGAAGGCGACGAACTCCTCGCGGCTGGTACCGGCCTTGAGCTGGATGTTGCCGGCCTTTTGCGCGCCGATGGTGGTCTCATTCGCGAGCTCGCGCCCGTTGGGACGGTAGTCGTGACCCACGAAGACGCGCGTCTCGTCGGGCAGCGCGTACAGATGCTGGATGGAGTCGTACAAGTCCTCGGCGCTTCCGGCCGGGAAGTCGCAGCGCCCCGTGCCCATGTCGGGCATGAAGATGGCGTCGCCGGTGAAGACGGCGTCGTCGAACAGGTACGACACACACGCCGGCGTATGGCCGGGCGTCGCGATCACTTCGAAGAACAACGAGCCGGCGGTCACCGCTTCGCCGTCGCGCAACAAGCGGTCAAACTGACGGCCGTCGGTCGGGAAGTCGTCCGGCAGGTCGAACACGTCCTTGAACACGCGCTGCACGTTGGTGATGTGCTCCCCGATGGCGGTCTGCGCCTTGGGGTAGTGGTCTTTGACGACCTGCGAGCCGGAGAGGTGATCGGCGTGCGCGTGGGTCTCGAGCACAAAGTGCAGGGTGAGCGCGTTCTTGCGGATGAACGCGAGGGCCTCGTCGACCGACTCGGTCCAGATTTTGGATCCCACGGGCTCGTAGTCGAGCACAGGGTCAATGAGCACCGCGTCGCGGGTTTCCGCGTCCCACACGACATACGAGAATGTGTAGGTGCGTTCGTCGAAGAAAGTCTGAATCTCCATGAGAGACCTCGGGTTACGGGTGAGTGGAGCGTATGCGGTTGAAGCGGTCGAAGGCGAACATCCCCGCGCCCATGGCGGCGATGAACACCACCACCGACGACATGCCGGAGGGCAGCGACACGATCGCCGGACCCGGGCAGTAGCCGGCGAGGCCCCAGCCGACGCCGAACATCGCGGCGCCAACCACCAAGCGGGGCGTCAGGTCACGGCTGGTCGGCACGTCGAAGCGTTCGGCCAGGATGGGGCGGGCGCGCCGCGTGACGAGCGGGAACAGCAGCATGTACGTGGTCGCGGCGCCGGCCATGACGAACAGCAGCGCAGGATCCCACGCCCGAACATCGAGGAAGCCGATCACCTTCTCGGGCTGAGTCATGCCAGAGACCCCGAGCCCGAGGGCAAAGAGGAGGCCCGCGGCGAATGTCGTAATCAGGATTTTCATGCTGCACCTCCAAAGGCGCCGAAGATTGCGCGAACGATGCCGACGGCCAACATGCCGGTCGCGATGAACGTGAGCGTCGCGACGAAGCTGCGGGGCGAGAACCGGCTCAAACCACACACGCCGTGACCGCTGGTGCAGCCGCTACCGAGCCGCGTGCCGAAGCCGACGAACAGCCCGGCCAGGACGGTCACCGCCATGGACGCCGGGGTGTTGCTGAACGCTTCCGGATACGCGACCCGGAGCAGAACGCCGCCCGCGATGAGTCCGGCGACGAACGCCACCCGCCAAGTCTGCTCGTTTCCGCGCTGTGTAAACGCGCCGGCGAAGATGCCGCTCACGCCAGCGATGCGTCCGCTGAACAGCATGAGCGTGATCGACGCGAGGCCGATCATGATGCCACCGATCAGCGGCGGAAGGACGGACGAGAGACTCAAGGGCATGGTGCTTCTGGGTTGAAACTTGGAACCGAAGGCGGTGGGAACGCGGTGAGAACC
Organism: uncultured Myxococcales bacterium; assembly: GCA_965367675.1. Lineage (GTDB taxonomy): Bacteria > Myxococcota_A > Bradymonadia > REDH01 > REDH01 > CBDUJZ01. The sequence continues at coordinate 4,671 of CBDUJZ010000246.1, forward strand.
GCTGTGGGGCGAACCCGTTCACGGTTGTCGGTGCATTATGACCGCGCTTGGCATTGAACAATGCAACGCGCGTGCCACCGTCCCCCGATCGCGCGTTTCGGCGCTCGGCCCGTACGATTCGCGCTCGAGGCGCGCTTTCGTTTGTTACGCGTGTTTCACATTGCAACGTTGGTGGAACACTGCGACGTGCGGAACGTTTGGCCTGACTACTCTGCCGCCTGAGCGGCCGGCTTCTCCGCCGCCTGAGCGGCTGACTACTCTGCCGCCTGAGCGGCTGACTTCTCCGGCACGT
>CBDUJZ010000247.1:0-4832 GCA_965367675.1 uncultured Myxococcales bacterium
CCAACGCTCAACCTGCCCGGTTGAGGTAGACGTTGGACCTGCCCGGTTGAGGTAGGCGCTGGACCTGCCCGGTTGAGTCGGACGCTGGCCGGCCGCTAGGACAGGCTGCCACCACTCAAAACAGGCTGCCTTGCACCACCGGGTCGTGGCGTCGGATCAAGTCCGGCCCGTCGTTCTGCGTCTTGTTCACGTCGCGTGACACCGGCCAGCTCGCCATGCGGGCTTCGTCGAACGGGCGCATGAGCGCGTGCAGGCCGTCTTTGGGCGCCCGGTGGGCCAGCCACGCCGCGTAGTCAGGCCGGTCGATGATCACGGGCATGCGGTCGTGCACCTGCGCCGCGAGCGGGTTGGGCGCGGTGGTCAGCACGCAGCAGGTGTCGAGCACCTCGCCCTTGGGCCCCACCCAACGCGACCACAGGCCGGCCATGGCAAACGGCGCGCCCTCGTCGACCACATGAAAGTGCGGCACCCGCGTCTTGGGGTTCCACTCGTAGTAGCCCGTCGCCGGAATCAAGCACCGCTGACGCGCGAACGCGTCGCGGAACGAGGGTTTTTGGGCCGCCGTCTCGGACCGCGCGTTGGACAGCTTGGCGCCGATGGCAGGGTCACGCGCCCACCGCGGGATGAGTCCCCAGCGGGCCATCTTGGCGCGGCGCAAACCCACGGGCGTGCTGCCCACGATGAGCCGGTCCGTGCCCGGGCAGGCGTTCCAGGTGGGCTGCAAGTCCAGGTCGGCGCTGCTCTCGGGCAGCAGCTCGAACACCTCTTCGACGATGCCGAGGTGAATATCGACGGCGAATCGGCCGCACATGGGCGCTAGGGGTGGCAGGAGGGTGAGGACGGGGGCGCTCGCGGCGCGCGGACAAACCTAACGGCGCCTGGGTCGACTGTCAGCCCCACGGCGGCGAGAAGGACGGCGCGCGCGGGGATGTCAGCGGAGGCCGGAACGGTGTCGAAGGGCGATTCCGGGCTTGTCAGCGGACGGCCCGCACGGCACCATGCGGGCACCCCATCTCCGTGGACACCATGCCGGCCCGAACGATTCTCGATACCGTTGGAAACACCCCCCTCGTCGCGCTCCAGCGCGTGTCCGCGGGCCTGAAGGCGCGGGTGCTCGTCAAGCTCGAGTACTTTAACCCGATGTCGAGCGTGAAGGACCGCATCGGCCTGGCGATGATCGACGACGCGGAGGCCCGCGGGGTGCTCGCGCCGGGCGCTACGCTGATCGAGCCGACGTCCGGAAACACCGGCATCGCGCTGGCGTTTGTGGCCGCCGCGCGCGGCTACTCGCTCATCCTCACGCTGCCCGACAACGCGTCGATGGAGCGCATCAAGCTGCTCCGTCACATGGGCGCGCAGGTCGAGACCACGCCGGCCGCGCTGGCCATGATCGGCGCCGTCGAGCGCGCGCAGACCCTGCAGGCGCAACACGACGGCTCGGTGATCCTGCAGCAGTTCGAGAACCCCGCGAACCCGGCCGCGCACGAGGCGACCACCGGACCCGAGATCTGGGAAGGCTCCGACCAGAACGTCGACATCTTTGTGGCCGGCGTCGGCACCGGCGGCACTATCACCGGCGTGTCGCGCTATCTGAAGTCGCAAAACCCCAACATGAAGACCGTCGCGCTGGAGCCCGAGTCGTCCGCGGTGCTCTCCGGCAAACCGCCCGGCCCGCACCCGGTCGAAGGCATCGGCGCCGGCTTCATCCCGTCGAACCTCGACATGTCCGTCATCGACGACGTGCGCACCGTGCGCGCCGACAACGCGTTCGTCATGGCGCGCCGGCTGGCCAGCGAAGAGGGCATCCTCGCGGGCATCTCCAGCGGCGCGAACGTGCATGCCGCCATCGAGCTGGCCAAGCGCAGCGAGAACGCCGGCAAGACCATCGTGACCGTGATCTGCTCCTGCGGTGAGCGCTACCTGTCCACGCCGCTGTTCAAGTAGGTTGGCCGCGGACGACGACGAGCTCAGGCAGGCCGTCGCGCAGGCGTTGGAGCAGGCGCTCGGCGAGCCCGCGCTGCTCGTCGCCGGCTGGCGTGAGCCCCATGCAATCCGTCTGATCTACGCCTTCCCCAGCCTTCGCTTGGCCACGTTGGCGCACTGGCGCGACGAGGTCGAGTTCACGTTCGAGGGCGCGCCTGTGGTCGCGTTCGAGGCCTCCAAGTGGGCGCGATTGCTGCTCAAATCGCACGGCGGCACGCTGCTCTGTAGCGCCCGCCCGCCCGCCTGGGATCCGCATGGTCTTGTTGAATCATTTTGCACGCTGGCGGCATCGTTGTGGAACGACGACGCCACAGCTTGGGCGCACGCGCGAGGCGTGCCACCCCTGGCAAGTCAGAGCGGGCAACCCCTCGCCAACCTGAGCGGGCAACCGCTGGCAAACCCAACCACGCCACAGCCTTCGCGCTTTGACGCGATCAATGGTTGGCTCATTCGTGTCCGCGCGGTTGCGGATCGCACATTCACCCCGAACTTGTGACCTCCAGCGAAGCGCCCCGCGTTTCGCGCCTGTCCCACAGCCCTCCCCCGCGCATGTCCGACGATCGCAAACCCTCCGAAGGGAACGGCAAATGGCGAAGCGCCCTCGACGTGCTCGGTTGGATGCGATCCAAGCCCGAGACCGAACGCCAGGGCCGTGAAGCGCGCGTCAAGGTCAGCCCGCCGGCGCCCCACCCCGACTCCATCGTCGAGTTCCTGAAGCGCATCCAAGAGGACGTCGACACCGTGCTGGAGCACGACCCCGCGGCGCGCAACGCCGTCGAAGTGGTGCTCACGTATCCCGGCCTCCACGCCATCTGGATGCACCGCGTTGCCAACAGCTTCTGGCGTCGGGGCGCCATCCTCGGCCCGCGCGTGCTCGCCAACGTCAACCGCTCGCTGACCGGTATCGAGATTCACCCCGGCGCCACGCTCGGCCGCCGCGTGTTCATCGACCACGGCATGGGCATCGTCATCGGCGAGACCGCCACCGTGGGCGACGAGTGCCTGCTCTACAAAGGCGTCGTGCTCGGCGGCACCTCGCTGGAGCGCAAAGAGCGCCACCCCACGCTCGGCCGCGCCGTCGTCGTCGGCAGCAACGCGTGCGTTTTGGGGCCCATCCAAGTGGGCGACGGCGCCAAGATCGGCTCCAACTCGGTGGTCGTCCGCGACGTGCCGGACAACGCGACCGTGGTCGGCGTGCCCGGCAAGGTCGCCCGCGCCTCCACAACGGCCGACGGCCAGGCTGCGCTGCTTCACCGCCACGCCGACCTGCCCGACCCCGTGGCCAACGTGCTGCAAGCGCTGGTCGACGAGATCGAGGTGCTGCGCCGCCGCGTGAGCGAGATCGAAGGCACGCCCAAGGAGCTGCACGGGCGCGACAGCGAGATGGAGTCGTTCGACGAGTAGAACGCCGGCGCCAAGGTGTATTCCAAACCGACGCACACCGTAACGGAACGACTGCACAATCGCAGTTGTATCAAGCGGATACCGTCGCTAGGTGTATTCCATGGAGTGGCACCCCGAGATCTACGAGTACCTGGACTACCGCGCGTACCTGAAGGCGTATTACGACGCCGCGAAGGCGAACACGCGCGCTTTTTCGTACCGGTACTTTGCGCGCAAAGCGGGCTTCGCGTCGCCGAACTTTCTGAAGTTGGTGATCGACGGGAAGCGGAACTTGGGCGCCGATTCGGTGCCCCGCTTTGCCAAGGCGCTGCAGCTGAGCCGCGACGAGGCGCGGTTCTTCGCGGACATGGTGGCGCTGGCGCACGCGGACACGGACGCGGAGCGCAACGCGGCGTATGAGCGGGTGGCGGCGTCGCGGGCGTACCGGGACGCGCGGCACATTGACGTGGGCTACTTCGACTACCTGTCGCACTGGTACAACCCGGCGATCCGGGAGATGGTGCTGCGCCCGGACTTCGAGGAGGACCCGGCCTGGATCGCGGACCACCTGCTGCCGAACATTTCGAAGGCCGAGGCGGCCAAGTCGTTGCAGTTGCTGCTCGACCTGGGGTTGCTGGTGCGGGACGAGCACGACGCGCTGGTGCAGGGCGAGCCGACGCTGGCGACGGGCCACGAGGTGCGGTCGCTGGCGATCGGCAACTACCACCGGCAGATGCTGCAGCGGGCGGGCGAATCGATCGAGCTGGTCAACCGCGAGGCGCGCGACGTGAGCGCGCTGACGATGGTGGTGAGCGGGGCGACGGTGGCCGAAATGAAGGCGCGGATTCACGCGTTCCGCGAGGCGCTGCTCGAGCTCTCGCTACGCGACGAAGACCCGCAAAACGTGTATCAACTGTGCGTTCAATTGTTCCCGCTGACCCAATTCGATGATGCGACGTAGCCCCTCCGCTCTGCCCAACAGCGCCCCCGTGCGTCACGCCCTGACGGGGCCGCTCGGACTGCTGTTCTGGCCCCTCGCCACGCTGCTGCTGAGCACGAGCGCGTGCCTGCCGACCGATATCGGAAACCCCATCGACCCGGTGTTCGACGTCGGGGTGACACAAGACGCAGCGGTCAGCGATGTGAACGTGGGGCAGGACACTACGGAGGTCGATGCGGCGCCGGATGTGACGGAAGACGCGGGAGCACAGGACGCGGGAGCACAGGACGCCGTGGCGCAGGACGTCGCGGCGGATGTGCCGACGGAAGACGCGGCGTCGGATGCGGTCGGGGATGTGGACCCCGCGGATGCGGACGGCGATGTCGCCGAGGACGTGGATCCGGATGCGGAGGACGTGGACCCGGATGCGGAGGACGTGGATCCGGATGCGGAGGACGTGGACTTGGATGCGGAGGACGTGGATCCGGATGCGGAGGACGTGGACCCGGATGCGGAGGACGTGGAC
>CBDUJZ010000248.1:0-4824 GCA_965367675.1 uncultured Myxococcales bacterium
GTCGACCAGTGCGGCGTCGACCGAAGCGTCTCCCTCAAGGGTCTCGCCCTCGATCGGCATGAGCACTTCGATGACCGCTGGTTCGACGGCGACGGACGCGAGGGCGAGGTTCTCTCGTCGTTGCAGTCGCACGGCGGCGGCGACGCGTTGTCCGGCAGCGCGGACGCCGTACGCGGTGGCTCGCGCGGCGGCGCGCGCCTCGACCATGGCGGTTCTGCGGAGCGCGCGCCCGGTGAGTTGTTCTTCGGGCGCTGCGATCGGTTGGGCGTCTTCAGGCGTGTTCACACCGACGTGTGCCTCGTTCGAGGTGGGCTCGGCGGCGGCCGGTACGCTGGTCGGCGCTGTGGGGACGACTACGGTTTGGTCCGAGCTGGTCGCGAATCCCTGGGCGGCCATGTAAGCGGCGTACGCGGGGTTCGGCTCGGACTCGCCGACCCACCACCATTGCCCTTGGTGCCAGTACACGAACACGCGCTGCGCGCCGCCAAAACCGTCCGGGAGCTCGACCCAACGCGCCTCGGTCTCCATGTACTGGAGCTCGGACTCGACGCAGAACCCCGCCTGCACCTCGGTGCAGACCGTCACGGGGACGAGCACTTGCATGCGCGTGTCCTGGGCGACTGCGGTCGCGCAGGAGAACACGATCAGTGCGACCACCAATCGGGGGAGCGCGAAGAGAAAACGTACCATCGGGAGTGCCGTACAGAGTGTGGGTGACCGCGTATCGGACATCCTGTGTTTTTGCGTGAACGTGGGCAACTTAAAGACGCGGCTGGGCGACAAAAGGAGTGGAGCGGAGCGCCTGGGGGACAGGGCGCCCGTACATGAATTCGCCCACCCAGCGGTTTGTGTGCCGAACGGGTCTTCGGCGCCTGAAACTGTAGGGACGCAACCCCTCGGTGTCCAGAATCCGCCCCAAATCATCCGCGCCACATTTCACGGCCAAGTGCTTGCATTGAACTTGATATTGAAAACGGTGTTCAGTTTCGTTAAGGGCACACCACCCCGCGCTGAACCCCCTTCCCACGACCTACGTCATACTCGACGTGTGAACCTCCCGAGAGTCGGTGCAAACTATGAAAACGCAACGCAATTTCGTCCTCGCCCTCGCCGCGACCGTTTCCTTCTCAGCCTGCGCTGACGACGAAGAAACCAGCCCGACGATCCCAGAGAACACCGCCGCCGCCGTCGCGAACTACGCCGAGATTGTGTCGGCGACGTACGCAGCCGCGGGCGCTTCGGCGGCACAGCTGGACGCGGCCCTCGAGGCCTTTGTCGCCGACCCCACGGAGGCCAACCTGGCCACCGCGAAGCAGGCGTGGCTGGACTCCCGTGAGCCGTACCTGCTCACCGAGGTCTTCCGCTTCTACGGCGGCCCGATCGACGACGAGGACGGACCGGAGGGCCTGCTGAACGCGTGGCCGCTCGACGAGGCGTACATCGACTACGTGGAGGGCAACGCCGACGCGGGCATCGTCAACGACACCGCGACGACGATCGACGCGGACACGCTGCTCGGGCTCAACGAGCAGGGCGGAGACGCCAACGTGGCCACCGGATACCACGCCATCGAGTTCCTGCTGTGGGGCCAAGACTTCGACGCTGACGGCCCGGGCGCGCGCCCCGCGACCGACTACGCGACCGACGAGACGGCGACCGCGCCCAACGGTGACCGCCGCGGACTGTACCTGACCACGGTCGGCGACCTCGTGCAGGTGCACCTGCAGGACATGATCGACGCGTGGGACGCCACCGGAACGGAGAACTACGCAGCCGAGTGGGCGCAGCTCACGCCGGAAGAGGGCCTCAAGCGCATCCTCACCGGGATGATCGTGCTCAGCGGCTTTGAGACCGGCGGCGAGCGCCTCCAGGTCGCGCTCGACTCGGGCGACCAAGAGGACGAGCACTCGTGCTTCTCGGACAACACGCACCGCGATATGGTTCAGGATGTGCAAGGCATCCAGAACGTGTGGCTCGGCGAGTACGGCACCATCGACGGCGTTGGAATTCGCGACGTGGTTGCGGCTAAGGACGCCGACCTGGCGGCGCGCATCACCACGCAGATCGCCAACAGCCTGACGCTGGCCCAGGCGCTGCAGCCGCCGTTCGACCAAGAGATCGCGCTCGACAACGTGGAAGGAAACGCCCGCGTCGAGGCCCTCGTGGTATCGCTCAAGGCCCAAGATGACCTCCTCGCCGACGCGTTCCGCGCGTTTGACCTGCAAATCCCGGTCGTCGAGTAACCGCATGAATCAGCCCTCTCTGTCGTCGCTCGGCGTGGCCCTTCGCCGCGCCGCTCTCCTGCTCGCCATGTCCCTGTCCGCGGGGGCGACCGGCGCGGGTTGCGACGACGGAGAGGCGTCTGATCTGGCGCCGATCGAGCCGGGGGAGTGGCTGCCGGGAGGCGACACGACCAACACCCTGCTGCTCGGTATCAACGCGTTTTCGCGCCACGTGGAGAACATCACGCTGGAGCACGAGCGCATGTTCTTTTCGGGCAACGCGCTCTTCAACGAGCCGTGGGTGGAGGCGCCGGCGAGCACGGGCAACCGCGACGGCTTGGGGCCGCTTTTCAACGCCCGATCGTGCTCGGCTTGCCACGCCCGCGACGGCCGAGGGCTGCCGCCGGACTCCCCGGACGCGTCGTTCCTGGGGCTGCTCGTGCGTGTGAGCGTGCCCGGGGAAGACGTGCATGGTGGACCGCTGGCGGACGCCCGCTATGGCGGCCAACTCCAGCCGTTCGCGTTGCCGAGTGTGCCCGTCGAAGCCGCGCCGCGCGTGCTCTACACCGAGGTGCCCGGGCAGTACGATGACGGCACGCCTTACACGCTGCTCGAGCCGACCTACGCCATTGATTCGCTGGGTTATGGCGAGCCGGAGGAGCCGCTGTTGTTGTCGCCGCGCATCGCTCCGCAGGTGATCGGGTTGGCGCTGCTGGAGGCCATCCCGACGGAGCGGCTCGAGGCGTTGGCCGACGCGGACGATGACGACAACGACGGCATCAGCGGCCGGTTGAATTACGTGTGGGACGAGGAGGCGCAGGCGATGGCCGTGGGCCGGTTCGGGTGGAAGTCCGAGCAGCCGACGGTGCGTCAGCAGACAGCCGGCGCGTTCCTCGGCGATATGGGCATCACCACGCCGGTGTTTCCTGAGCAAAACTGCACGGCGTCACAGCCGGAGTGCGCGGCGGCCATCGCTGGCGGTGAGCCCGAGATCGACGACCGATTGTTCGACCGCGTGGTGCTCTACAGCAGCCTGCTCGCCGTGCCGGTGCGCCGCGATTGGGAGGACACGGAGGTGCGCCGCGGCAAGCAGCTGTTCGCCGACGCGGGTTGCATCGGCTGTCACGTGTCGCGGCACGAGACCGGCCCGCATGCGTTTGAGGAGGTCGCCGACCAGGTGATCTGGCCGTACACAGACCTGTTGCTGCACGATATGGGCCCCGCGCTGAGCGACGGGCGGCCCGTGTATTCGGCCGGGCCGAGCGAGTGGCGCACGCCGCCGCTGTGGGGCGTTGGCCTGTTCACGACGGTGAATGGAGATTCGCGGTTGATGCACGACGGGCGCGCGCGAGGTGTCGCCGAGGCGATCCTGTGGCACGGTGGCGAGGCGGACGCGTCGCGGGCAGCCTTCACGGCGATGTCAGCGACAGAGCGCGCCGCGCTGGTCCGGTTCGTGGAGTCCCTGTGAGTGCTGAGTGCGGTGAATCCCTATGAGTGCTGAAGGCGATGAAGGTAGGTCGATGAGCAACTCGGTACGGCGCATAGGCGCGTTGGCGCTCTCGGCGGGCGCGTTCGCTGCGGCCATGGCCTCCTTTTCGGCGTGTGAAGACACGTCGAGCAGCGCGGACGAGGAGCTGCTGCAGTCGCTGATTCCGGCGGTGGTGTTGCCTGGACTCGACCGGTTCGCGGCCGACGCGAGCGCGTTGGCGACCGCCGCTTCGGCGTACTGCGCGGCCCCCGAGGACAGCGAGCTGGGCGATGTTCAGGACGCATGGAGCACGGCGCGGACGTCGTGGAAGCGCCTCGAAGTGCTCGCGTTTGGGCCGTACGCGGCGTACCCGGACCGCTTTGGGCCCAACATCGACTCGTACCCCGTCCGCACGGACACGCTGGACGCGTACTTTGCGACATCCGAGGGCCTGACGGCGGCGGATGTGGCGGCAGCGGGCTCGACCCGTCGGGGACTTCCGCCGATCGAATACGCGTTGTTCGCGGCGGACCCCTCCGACCCCGCGGTGTGTCGCTATGTGACCGCCGCGACTGAGGATTTGGTAAACCTCGCCAACGGATACGCGCTGGCGTGGGCTCATGAGGGCGGCGGTTTCGCGACGGCCATGCTCTCGCCCAGCGACGACTTTGTGAACCCGCACGCGGCCGTGTCCGAGTTCGTCAATCGCATGGGCTTCACCATCGAGAATCTACGCCGCGACAAGCTCGGCGCGCCGCTCGGAGATGGTGGCGGATCGGTGGACGCCGGGGCGGTGGAGAGCCGCTTCAGCGGGCGCTCGCTCCAAGACGCCCGCGACGCGGTCGGCAGCGTGGACGCGTTCTTTGAGGGCGGCGACGGGCCGGACGACCAGGGCATGGTGGACCAACTCAACGCCCGCGGTCGCGCCGATGTCATTGCCGCGTTTCGGGCCGCCCGCGAGGAGAGTCTGCAGGCGCTCGACGCGGTTCCGGAGCCGCTGGCCGACGCGCTCGTCTCGGACCCGGCGTCGGTCGAAGCCGCCATCGCAGCGCTCGGCGTGCTGCAGCGCGTGATCCAGGTGGACATCGCCGGCGCGCTGAACAGCACGATGACGTTCAACGATGCCGACGGAGA
>CBDUJZ010000249.1:0-4802 GCA_965367675.1 uncultured Myxococcales bacterium
TCGGGATCTCGGCTTCGGTGAGTAGCGCCAGGTTGACGAACACCAGACCCTGAAAACCCATCACGATGTTGACCGACTGACCGGACTGCAGCTCGGAGAAGGCGGCCTGGTCTGCGTCCCACACGCCGACCTTCACGGAGAACATCTCGGGGTCGGGCGTGGGTTCGGGGGCGGCCGCGTCGCCTCCACAGGCGATCACGAGCGCGAGCACCGTGAGCATCGCGGCGGCGCGCACGGCTCGACGCGACACGGCACGCGGCAGGCGTGGAGCGCGTTCAGGCTGGCGTAGGGGACCGCTGGGCATGGTTATTCGAACTCCATCGACTGCTCCATCGTGGTGAGCACTTGGGTGAACGCGTTCACGATTTGGTAGCCGATGAACACCACGACGCAGGCGTAGAGCAGGCCGATGCTCACCATGAGGATGCGTCGGAACCGGCGTTTGGCCTCGTCCGCGTACACCACACCTAGCGAGATGAACGAATCGGAGACAGAGCCGACGAGCTCGCCTTGGGCGACGACGCCGATGAGCGTGGTGTCGAACGCGCCGGTGCTCTGCATGGCGTCGGCGAGTCGGTCACCTTTGCGCAGTCGTCCGAGGATGGCGGAGCGGGTGTTTCGGAGGGCGGGGAGCTCGACGGCGCGGGCTGCGCTGGTGATGGCCTCGTCGACTCCAATGCCGGCGCCGAGCGCTGTGCCGAGCACGTTGCAGTAGTCCGAAAGCTCAGCGCTGCGGGCGGCGGCGCGCAGGAACGGGAGGCGGGAGGCGATGCGGCGGGGCCACGCGCGGCGCACGTCGGTGGCGGGCAGGCGGGGCAGCCACCAGAAGAAGACGAATACGGCCGAAAGCAGGAGCGCGGGCAGCCAGAACGCGCGCATGACATAGGCGAGCGGGCCCTGCGTGAAGATGAGCGGGAGAGGCAGAATGACGCTGGCGGCGATGAGCAGGAGCGTTGGATACGCGATGCCGCCGATGAGCGTTCGCCGGTCGTCGATTCGCCGCTTGATGGCCGCCGCGACCGCGCGCAGCCCCACATGCAGGCTGCCGACACGTTCGGACGCGTTGAGGATTGCGAGCTCGTGGGGGCGGAAAAGTCCGGTGGGGAAGAGCGCCTCGCTGAGGGGCACTCCGTCGTTGGACGAGCGGTGCAGCGCCTGTAGGATTGGCGCCGGGATTTCCGCTGTGGCTGCGGCGTTGGCGAGTAGATTGGACATCGCGACACCGGCTTCAACGGTGACCGCGATGGCCTCTAGCGCCCGGATGATGCGGGCCTCTGTGATGGATGTGGACAAGCTGTGAGATCCGCTGGAACTGGGTGTGGAGCACTGTGGACGAAAATGAGCGCGCTGGCGATTGTCCCCACAAGTCCGCAAGAAGCGAAGGGTTGTATCCAGCGGTTTCCAACACGGTTGTGGGCGAATAAAGTGCCGAGTGTGAGGCGAGTTAGCGCGCTCGGTCCCCAGTTCTGTCTCCCTCTACTATTGTTGCTGTATCTAAAAAGAGAATGTCCTATTCGTGTAGCTATTAGAACAAGCGCTGTGGAAAGAGCGAAATCGGGCGGGAATCGAAAGGAAGGCGAGCTAGGACGGTTCAGGACGGAAGTCGTTGAAAACCTTGGGGTTTCTGTGAAGACAAGCCGCGGGCAAATCCATGGACACTCGCCGTCGGCTGTATTAGTGAAAGGCGCAGCCGAGCTGCTCTCGGTTCTGCCTCCTCCGTCGCTAAAACGCACCGCATGAAGATTACTCTCGACACCGCGACTCTGGCCGCTGCGCTGTTCAAGCTCCAGGGCATCGTGAACTCCAAGAGCACGTTGGCGATTCTGAGCAACGCGTTGCTCGACGCTGACGCGGACGGCACGCTGCGATTGTACGCGACCGACCTGGACATCAGCGTGTCGACGACGGTCACGGCGGACGTGCAGAAGGCGGGTCGCATCGCGATTCGCGCCAAGGATTTGTACGACGCGGTGAAGAACCTGCGTTCGCAAACGGTCACGCTCGAGAAGGAAGACAACCTCTGGGTCCAGCTCTCGGCGGGCACCGTGAAGGCGCGCTTTGTGGGCATGGACCCCACGGAGTTCCCGCAGCAGCAGTCGTCTGAAGCGGCGGATTTCTTCTCGGTTCCGTCGGGCAAGTTCGTCCGCATGGTCGACCGCTCGTTGTTCTCGATTTCGACCGACGAAGGCCGACCGAACCTGACGGGTGCGCTGCTGCGCGTCGACGGCGAGCAGCTGTTGATGGTGTCCACGGACGGCCACCGTTTGAGCATGATTCGCGTGAAGGCCGACGTGTCCGGCGCCCCGGCCGCGCTGACCAACGACAACGGCGTCATCGTGCCGCGCAAGGGCCTCTCGGAGCTCCGCCGCACGGTCGACCTGACGGCCGAGAACCTGGAGCTGGGCATCTCGGGCTCCAGCGTCGTGTTCCGCCAGGGCGACACCACGTTGTTCGTCCGCCTCATCGACGGCACCTTCCCCGTGTTCTCCGGCGTCATGCCTGAGGAAAAGGAAGAGCGCCGCGCCATGATCGACCGCTCCGAGCTGGTCGGCCGCATCAAGTTTGTGTCGCTGTTCTCGAACTCGAAGACGCACAACGTGACGTTGCAGCTCGAAGACGGCACCTGCACCATCTCCTCGCAGGACCCCGACAAGGGCGAGTGCATGGAGCAGATTCCGGTGAACTACGCCGGTCCGAGTGTGAAGGCGGGCTACAACTACCGCTACCTGCTCGACGTTCTGGGTGTGTCCGACACCGAGCAGATGAGCCTGGAAATCATCGATACCGTCAGCCCGACGGTCCTGCACGAGGTCGCCGGTGATCAAGACGAAGAGTCACTCTTCATCGTGATGCCGATGCGGCTCTGAGCCGTTGCGGATTGAGTCGCTGCAGCTGCGCGACTTTCGAAACCTCCGCGATGTCACCCTCGAGCCCGACCCGCGATTCAACGTAATCGTCGGGCCGAACGGACAGGGTAAGACCAACCTGCTGGAGTCGGTGTACTTCCTGGCGGCGCTGAAGTCGTTCCGGTCGCTCACCAACGCCGCGATGATTCGGCACGGCAATGACGCCGCCCGGTGTCAGGCGTGGGTCGACCGTGGCGGCATGCGCCGCGAGGTGCAGATCGACCTGAAGCCGCGCGGTCGCAAGGTGAGCTTGAACGGCAACTATGTGCGCAAGCTCAGCGACTTCTTTGGGCTCGTGAACACGGTCGCGTTTGTGCCCGAGGATGTGAGCGTGCTCAAGGCGGGCCCCAGCCAGCGGCGCACGTTCTTGGACCGCGCCATATTCAACGCCCAGGCGGCGTATGCCGGTGAGATGGCCGACTACGAGAGCGCGCTCAAGCAGCGGAACGCACTGATTCGGGACGGCCACGTGCGCGATCACGCGGTGCTTGAGGTGTACGACGCGCAGCTGGTGGAGCTGGGTGCCACGGTGATCGAGCGGCGGCTGAACTACCTGGACGCGCTGTTGCCGCCGTTCACGGAGACGTTCGCCGAGATCTTTGGCCCGGGGTTTGAGCCCCACGTTCGGTACGCGGCGCGGTTCGCGATCGACCGTCCGGACCACGACACGTTGGTGCGGTCACCGGAGGCGCTGCGCGAGGCCATGCGCGCGGAGCTGAAGACCCGTTTGCGACGTGACCTGGCGCGCGGGCACACCAGCGTTGGCCCACATCGCGACGACTTCGAGACCACGCTGATGGGGCAGCCCATGCGGGAGTTCGCGTCGCAGGGCCAGCACCGGGCGTTCGTGTTGGCGCTCAAGATTACCGAGATTCGGTTGCTCAATGAGCGGCTGGGCCACTATCCGATTCTGTTGCTCGACGATGTCTCGAGTGAGCTCGACCCGGTGCGAAACGCGCGGCTGTTCGAGTTCTTGTCCGGCATTGATGGGCAGGTGTTCATCACGACGACCGACGCCGAGTTTGTGCGGCTGGAGCATCCGTACAAGCGCTGGAATGTGAGCGCCGGAGAGGTTACGGCATGAGCCACGAATGTGGCGGCATGAGCCACGGGCGTCGATACGGCATGAGCGAGCGCAACGAGGTGCGGAGTGGCTGAGCAAGTACGGTACATCGAGAAGGAAGAGATTCTGCGCTGGATCAAGTCGGAGGGCGTGAAAGGCTACCGATACCGGCCGAACATTCCGGGCTCGTGGTTCTTGATCATCACGGGGCTCATTCTGCTCGTGGTGGCGTCGTGGCTTGCGTACTGGAGCGGCCTGGCGCTGTTCATTCACAAGCTCGGCTTCGCTGTGCTGGCGGGCTACACGTTGTGGGCGTTCGCGATTGTGGGGCACTGGTCGCTGTTCGCGGTGCGCAACTACCTGGGCGTGAGCGAGCGTGAGCTGCTGATCGGTCGCGGGTCGCGGGCGTACCTGATTCCGCGGTCGCGGCTGACGCGGGACAGCATCCGCATGGACAAGATGCAGCGCGGCAAGCTCACGAGCGTGCTGCCGATCGAGGTGGGCACGTACAAGAAGGACATCCACTTGATCGGGCCGTTCGCGAACCTGCAGAACGTGCAGCAGTTCATCGCCGATATTCTCGAGTCGCTGCTGAGCGATGACGAGGAGACGGGCGTTGTGGTGGACGTGGAGACGGGCGACGGCGAAGCCTAGGGAGTGGGTTGAAGGCTTGTCCTTCAACTTCGCTCAGGAAGGTGTGTGTCCTTCGACTTCGCTCAGGAAGGGTGTTTTGCCGGGTGTCGTTCGACTACGCTGAGGCCGGGTGTGTCCTTCGACTTCGCTCAGGAAGGGTGTTCTGCCGGGAGTCGTTCGACTACGCTGAGGCCGGGTGT
>CBDUJZ010000250.1:0-4790 GCA_965367675.1 uncultured Myxococcales bacterium
GGCGAGTTGATGGCTGCGTTTGCGCAGATGCCAGGGCTCGAGGCGACGTTCGAAGAGGAGAAGCACATCGGCCTGCTCGCCGCTCCTTTGCGAAGCTCTGGGCGACTGTACTTCATGCGGCCCGGGCGCCTGGCGCGGTTCGTCGATGCGCCGCGCCCGTCACAGGTGTTGATCACGCCCGAGATGGTGCATTTTTCGGATGCGACGGGCTCGCAGATGATCGCGCTGACCGGCCGGCCCGAGCTCAGCGCTTTGGTCGAGTCGATGGTGTGGCTGCTTTCGGGTGACGCGGCGTCGCTCAACGGGGCGTACGCTCCGGCGATGACGGGCACCACCGAGGCGTGGACGCTCACGCTGACCCCGCGTGAGGAGCCGCTGTCGCACCTAATCGCCGAGATGACGGTGATGGGCAGCGGGTATGCGGTGCAGGAGATTCGCGTGGTCGAGACGACTGGCGATGAGACCCGGACGCGGATTTTGGACGCGGACCCGGCGCGTGAGTTCACCGATGAAGAGCGCGAGCGGCTGTTCGAGCCCGCACCGCTTTGAGCTCCGGGGACCGCAAGACGCTCGGCATCGCTCTGGTGCTGTTCGCGATGACGCTCGCGTTCGTCGGGCTGCGCTTCGAGGTGTCCACGGACATGCTGGCGTTCATGCCAGAAGGCACGGACATGGAGGCGGCGGAGCTGTCACGCGAGATTGCGCGCAGCGAACTGAGCCGGACCATGGTGGTGACCATCGAGGCGCCCACGCGTTTGGTGGCCGCTGCGGCGAGCCGCACGTTTGAGGACATGCTGCGCGCGAGCCCGATCGCGGACCAGCTCGCGTTCATCGAGGGCGGCCCGCCCGAGGACACCGAACGCGCGATTTGGGAGATGTATCAGCCGCGCCGGTTTGGCTTCTTGGCGTCGTCGGTGGAGGCGGCCGAAGTGGCGGTGTCCGACGCAGGCTTACAGGAGGCCGCGGCCGACCTGCGGCTGCGCCTTGAGAGCCCGATGTCGACGCTCATGACCCGCGTCGCGCCCGGCGACCCGCTGTTGGTGCTGCCGCGCTTGTTTGAGCAACTCGAAGCGTCGCATGGCGTGGCGATCGAGGTGCATGACGGTCGTTTTGTGACCCGCGACGGGCGTTTCGCGGTGCTGTTTATCGGCACCGAAGCGTCGGCGTTCGACTCCGCGGCACAGACGGTCGTGTTGGCGGGTATTCAGCAGGAGTTCGCGGGCACCGCGGTGCGTATTGGTGCGCCGCTCGACATGGACGTCAGTGGAATCAATCGGTTCGCGGTGGCTTCTGAGGCGGGCATCAAAGCGGACATTCGGCGGGTGACAATCGGCTCGTGTATCGGGCTGACCGTGCTGCTGTTCGCGCTGTTCCGGAGCCCGCGTTTGGTGCTGCTCGCGGGCATCCCCGTGGGAACGGGCGTGATCGTGGGCTGCGCAGCTACGCTGGCGATTTTCGGTCGTATTCATGGCGTGACGCTGGCCTTTGGCGCCTCGCTCATCGGTGTGTCGGTGGATTACGTGGTGCACCTATATTGCCACCATGCGGAGGCGCCAGCCGGCAGTCCGAAGGCGACGTTGAAGCACATTTGGGGGGCGCTCCGCACCGGCGCGCTCACCACGACGCTGGGCTTTGTGGCGCTGGCGGCGTCGCGGTTTCCGGGGCTCCAGGAGGTCGCGGTGTTCGCGGTCGCTGGCCTGGTGACCGCGGTGTTGATGACGCGCTTCGTGATCCCGCTGCTGCTGCCAGATACACAATCGCCGACCGCGCTGCGCAGCGCCGTGGTACGTGGACTTTCGGGCCTGTTGGTGGCGCTGCAGCGGCGGCGCTCCGCGCTCATGGTGGCCGCCGCGGCGGTGGTGGTGTTCGCTGTGTTTGGGTGCACGCGGGTGCAGTGGGGCGAAGGCTTCAACGGAACGGACGGGCTCGACGCGTCGCTGCTGGAAGAGGATTCGCGCGTGCGCGACCGGGTTTCGGCGTTCGACCAGACGCGGTTCGCGGTAGCGCTCGGCACGGACGACGAGTCCGCGCTGCAAGTGAACGACGCCGTCGCGCGCATCATGGCCGAGGCTGTGGCTGCCGGCGAGCTGGACGCGTATCGCGGCGTGGGGGACCTGGTGCCCAGCGCGCAACGCCAACTCGCGGTGGCGGGCGTCCTACACGGAGACGAGACGCTGTGGCCGCGCTTTGAGGCTGCGTTCGAGGCCGCCGGGTTCCGGGGCGTGGCGTTTCATGAGTTCCGCGATGCGCTCGCTGCGGCCCCCGCTGAGCCGGTCACGCTGGACGCCTTAATGGCCTCTCCGCTGAGCGGGCTCGTGCGGTCGTTCCGCCTTCACCTCGGCGACCGCGTTGGCGTGCTCACGTTCTTGGAAGGCGTGAACGACGGCGACGCGCTGGCGGCCCGGTTTGCCGATGTTCCTGGCGCTGTGTTCGTGGACCAGACCGCGA
Organism: uncultured Myxococcales bacterium; assembly: GCA_965367675.1. Taxonomy (GTDB): domain Bacteria; phylum Myxococcota_A; class Bradymonadia; order REDH01; family REDH01; genus CBDUJZ01. Next base: position 2,449 of record CBDUJZ010000250.1, read on the forward strand.
CGATGCGGTCGGCGACACATGGTTACCAAGTTGGCACAGCCCGCGCGCTGGTGCTCGGCGCGTTCGCCGTGTTGCTCGTGTTGGGCGTTCGATATCGCGACGCTCGGCGCGTGGCGGCCGCGTTTGTTCCCTCGTTGGTTGCGGCGGCGACGACCATCGCCGTGCTGGCGCTGTGCGGAATTGCGGTGGACCTGATCGGGCTCACGGCGCTCCTGATGGTGGTGAGCATCGGCGTGGACTACGGCGTGTTCCTGGTGGACGCGCACGACGAGGGCGCGGGGACGCTGGGCGACGGTGAGAATCGCGATCTGGGCGCGGCGCTGCTGAGCCTGTTTGTGGCCTGCATGACGACCGTGTTTGGTTTCGGCATGCTCGCGCTGTCGACGCACCCAATCCTGCATGCGATCGGGCTCACCGCAGCCGTGGGCGTGGTGTCGTGCTTTATCCTGGCGCCGGCCACGCTGGTGCTGCTCGCTCCGAGGCCCGAATGACCCGCGCAACCCCGATTGGGCTCGTGTTCTCACTCACGCTCGCCTTGGGCGCGTGTGCGCGCTCGCCGGTGCCTGCCGACGGCAACGCGCTAAGCGCGGCGGAGACAGACCCCACGGCGCTCGGGCCGGGCACGCTGCTGCCTCCGAGTGACGTTCCCTACGACTTCTCGTGGCGCCAAGCGGTGACCATCAACTGGGGCGAGGGCGAGCAGGGGTTTGAGGCGGTGCTGCAGAAGCAGGGAGACACGCTGCAGCTCGTCGGCCTGGGGCCCATGGGGCGGCCGGGATTCGTGATCACGCAGGACCCGGACGGCGTCACGTTGGACAACCGTTCGGGCCGTGAGCTTCCGTTTGAGCCGGAGTACATGCTGGCCGACGTGCAGCGCGTGACGTTCCCGTGGTCGAGCGCTCCCGAGGCAGGTTTCGAGGGCACGCGGAGCTTCGAGGCGGTCGATGTGGGCGTGACCGAGACGTACGTCGCGGGTGAGCTGGTCGAACGCACGTTCGTTCGCCTGCTCGCGCCGGAGCGCGGGGTGGCGACGGTGCGCTACCTGGGCTGGGACGGCGATGCGCCCTCCGAGGCCGTGCTCGACAACGGGTGGTTCGGCTACGAGCTTCGCGTGACCACGCTGTCGCAAGAGCGCCTGTAGCTCACACGTTCTTGCGCCTGTAGCTCACACGCTCTTGCGACTGTAGCTCAGACGCCCCTGGGCAGTGGTTTACCTGGATGTATCGGGCGCGTCCGGTGAGTCCGGGTTGTCCGGCATCACGTAGGAGAGCGCTGTGGCGACGACGACGACGACGACCCAACCGATGAGGTTGTACCAAAGGAAGGCGAGCTTCCCGAAGGCGAACAGCGCGACGATGACGGCTTGGCCCACGACCGCAGCTGGCAGCACATGCTTGGATTTGACGCGTTTGACGAAGAACGCGCACAAGAAGATACCGAGGATGGGGCCGTAGAAGATGGAGCCGAGGATGTTCACGGCCTCGATCAGGTTGTCGAGCATCGACGCGAATGTGGCGAACGCGAGCGCGACGGTGCCCCACATGACGACGAACGCTTTGGAGATGCGGACGCGCTTTTGCTCGTCGATGATGGTGCCGGGGCCGAGTCGTTCGTACAGGTCGACCATGGTGGTGGTGCCGAGTGCGTTGAGCTCGCTGGCGGTGGAGGACATGGCGGCGAGCATGATGACGGCGACGAGCAGTCCGACGAGGCCCACGGGCATGCGCTGTACGACGAACGTGATGAACACGTAGTCGAGGTCTTGCAGCTCGGCGTCGGGCAGGGTGTCGGCGATGACGGTCTCGGTGTGCGATCGCGCGGCGTCGAGGCCGACCTGCGCGGCGGAGAACGTCGCGATGGCCTCGGTGGGGTCCACGCCGCTGTGACGCGCGGCCAAGAGTTGCTCGGCGGCGATCGCGCGGACCTCGTTGGCGGCGTACCACTGCGATTGGGCGTCGGCCCATACTTCGGGCGCCTCGGCCTCCATGCTCTCGACCACGTTCGGGTTGAAGTGCGCGGGGGCGGGTTCGAAGACGTGGAACGCGAACAGCAGGATGCCGACGAACAAGATTCCCAGCTGCATGGGGATCTTGAACACGCCGTTGAACAGCAAGCCGAGGCGGCTGGCGCTGAGCGAACGGCCGGTCAGGTAGCGCTGCACCTGGCTTTGGTCGGTGCCGAAGTAGGCGAGTGCCAGGAAGAAGCCGCCGATGAGGCCGGACCAGATATTGTAGCGGCTCTCGGGGTCGAAGTGCGTGTCGATGACCTGCATGCGGCCGGTGGCGCCCGCGAGCGGGGCGGCGTCGCTGATGCCCATGTCGTCGGGGAGCTGGAGCACCAGG
>CBDUJZ010000251.1:0-4660 GCA_965367675.1 uncultured Myxococcales bacterium
GCCAGTCCGGCGACCCCACGCGGGGATTGGCGCTGCTGGTGTCGCGCCGGCCGGCCGAGGGCGACGCGGAACTCGAGCGCGAAGCGTGTGCGTTGGCGCGGGCAGTAGGCTCAGCGGCGTTGCCGGGGTTTTGTCGCTAGGCTACTCGTCGGGCTCTGATTCTTCGTCTAAAGCCAGCGCAACAGTCTCTACAGACTCGCGGAACGCCGGGTTGTGAGCGAAGAGTGGGAGCAGGTCGTCATCCTCGAGTGCCTTTCGGAGTAGTCGATAGTCTTCGACGCTTTGAGGAGCGAAAAGTACGTTGGAGAGCGTCTCCTCCGCTTCGTCAAATCGATGTAGTAAGCTGAGCACGCACGCGCGATTGTAAATTGTGGCAGAATTGGCGGGCGGCCGCAGCGTATCAAGTTTCTCCAGTGCGCGCCGCAGCAACGCATGACGTTCACGCTTCCGTCCTGTCATCGAAGCGAGCGACAGGAGCGCGAACCCGCAGTTGTGCTGCGCGCGCTGACTCTCTTCCGAATTCGGCCAGGTCTCTACGAGGCGAGTGTATCCTGCGACGCACTGCCGCAGGATCTCGCGCGGAGTTTCTTCGGGGTGTTCGCTCTGCCATTCGACGAGCGCGTCGCAAGAACTCGCCAAGATTTCAGGACCAGCCGCATCTCCAACGGCGCGTAGTAGGAGCGCATGGTCGTCCGCGAGCTGTCCGGCCCAGTAGGCTATGACAGCGTCGTTCGGTCTTCTGTGCGCTAACTGGGACATTTGTACCGGGTCCGTCGCGTTGGTTCCGAATTGACGGATCAGCCGCGTCATCTTGTCGAATCCATCGGCTCCAACGAACTCCGATATTTGCTCACGCTCGGTCTCTAGTTGGTTGTGTAGGTCGCGAACCTGTGGCGAAGAGAGTGTTCCGTTGATTCCGGCCAACGCGATCTGGACCTTCTCTCCGTTAGAGCGCAGCGGCGACCCGCACAGCTGCTCCCAGAAGATGTCGGGGCTGAAGGTTGGATAAGGGGGGGCTTGTGTAGTGGACGCGACGAATTCGTCGCGGAGGTCGCTGACCGGTAACTCTTTGAGGGTAGGTCTGACCGGCCGACTGTTAGAGTCAGGCTTAAGTGTGATTCGCGTGGCGACCTCCTTCGTTCGCAGGCGCTCGCCGTCCCGTATCCGTAGGGAGAGTGCATCAATGCGGCGGCTCAGCGAGCCTCGTGTCAGTTCATCCGGTGGGTTCGCGTCCAACAGACTTCGTGCTCGGTTGAGTGCCTGCCGCGCTTGAACGGGGTTGGTCGTGAGCGTTGCTTCACAATGCAGCACGTGCAATTCGGCGGCGTTCGGGCGCTGCCGTAACGTCTCGCAGATCACGTCGAGCGCCTGCGCGAAGAGCCCGACGTCAATGAGCGTGCGTGCCCAGTCGTGACGTGCCAAAATGTGCTCCGGATGCAGCGCCACAAACGCTTGCGCCTTTGCTTCCGCAGCGTCCAGATCGTGCGCCGCTCGGGCGTGTTCAATATTCTCGCGCATCCACGCAATATTCGCGGCGGACTGCACATGAAGCGCCAGCACGATCTCGCGATACGCAGCTTCGGCCGGGAAGCTGTTGGGTCGTCTCACGGCCAAGTCTCGCAACAACGCCATGTCAGCGTCGTACGTGATGCAAATCGGCTCCACGTTCCTCGAATGTCTCCGCAGCGCTTCGTGTACCCACGCAAGACGGCGCGCTACCCGGGTTTCAGGCTCGATATTCGGATGAGGAACCGGCGACGCGATCGGGATGATCGGCGTCTTGAGCGGGATACTTCGACTCGCGCGCACTGTGCCTTCGAGCGAACCCAGGTCCAGGTTGAACACCAACGCGATGGAGTCGGCCAACCGGTGCGTCGTGAGTCCGCCAAGGTCGGAGAGCCCCGTGCGCGAGTCGATCAAGACGAATTCGACCCCCAGCGCTGAGATCGCCTGTTTGAAGTCTTCCGGAAACTGCTTCGCGACGGCTATCTTGTCCCACGGGAGGCTCATTCCCGTGGCTGGATTACCAGGCATAACCCAGAGTCCACCCAACCGGTGCTTGAAGTGCTCCACTTCGTACACGTAATCCGCCACACCCGGGAACGCGCCGTTCTCGACCCACTCTCGCGTGAACTCGACCACTCCTGGTGGAGGTGCCGGCGGCGTTGGGAACACATCTTCGAGCGAGGCTGTTGGTTCGCGAAACTCTGGATCGTTCGCTGTCCCGGGCGGGCGCAAATTTGGATGCAGGTGGAGGTCCGGCGCCTCAAGGTCCATGTCTACGACAAGCACGCGGAGGCCGTCCTCGGCCATGAGCCACGCCACGTTCTCCAGCGACTTGGTTCGTCCCACCCCACCTTTGTAGGAGTAGAACGTGACGAACGTGGTCACGCCGCGCCTCGATTCCACAGTACCACGTTGGTGTCCGGGGCCATGTGTTCGCCATACTGTGGCGTGTTGAACGGCGTGCTAGGCTGCTCGGGGCCCCGTAGCTGACGCGCGATCCGCAATCCGCGCGGCGTCAGTACGATCTCACGTTTTCGGCGGTCTAAGAACGCCGCCCGTCGCAGGACTACACCTGCATCCACGAGCTCGTTTAACAATGCGGAGACCCGGGAGGGGGAGACGCTCAGCTGCGCCGCGATAGCCTTTGGCGAGGTCGGCTGGCCGTCGATAAAGCGAACGACGTCTGCGGCGCGGGACTCCGGGTCGAGCATCAGCCGTGCCGCGGAAGCAGCGCTCGGAGTGCGGGCCGCCGTCGCAAGGAACCCCGTAAGGAACCCCCAGCGCTCGCGCCACACCTGCATCAGCACCTGATCGGACAGCTTTTCACCTGTCGACGGCTCGCGGTGAAACCGGGCCAAATGATCGTCCACCCACAGTAGGACCTCTCGAACTGCTTCACGCACCGGCTCAAGTGTGAGGCCGCCAGTGAGCGCGACGATGGCTTCGCTGGTTAGCGCGGCATCGAGTCGGTCGATGCGCTGCGCCAGTGTCAACTCACTCGCTTCCGCTCCAATGAGGGCGTGAATCCGTCGGAATGTCTGCGCGGACCGTGCACTCATGATCGGAGCGATGGGGTCTGTGACGAATTCGCTCATGGTGTGAAGTATCTATTCACGACTGGCGGGAGTCAAGGTCAAGTAATTCGCGAATGCTAAACGTCAGAAGGCCCTGGTCCGGAGCGAACGTGCTGCGCTGAAGGCCGCCGCGATGGGGCGCGTACCGCAGCGCGTGCACGGGCGATTTGACGCCCATCGCATCGCAGACCCACCGACTGTTAGCCACGAACGTCCACGCTCGTGCGTGATCGCCCAGCGTGTTCGCGCGCTTCTCGAAGCGCTGCAGCGTGGGGCTCATGGTGGGGCTCAATACAACCGTGACCCCCGCGGCTAGAAACGGCGCCCGAAGGTCCTCGCAAAAATAATCAATGCAAATTGGAGTCACGATGCGTCCGATTTGACCGTCGAGTACGTGCAGAACATTGGCGAGCTGGATGTCCTCTTCACCTCCGCGGTCGGCTCGGATTCCGAGTAGTTCACAGACCGCCGGCGTCGACTCCTCCGCCGGAATCTTGAATTTCGCGCACTTGGTGTGCGTCCAGAGAAGATCACCGGCGCCAGAGTATACTTGGGTGCGATTCTCGAACCCGATGGGGCCGTTCGCGATCTCGTGGTGGAAGCTGCCGGCGACCACCATCCACGGGGGTGTGCCTGCGTTCGCCTTCAACCAAGACACCAATTCGCCCTGCAGGTGGACGTCGAGCGAGAGCTCCGGGAAAACGAGCACGTCTACCTTCGCTTCGGCCGCCTCGGTACAGATGGCAATCAGGCTCTCGAGTGCGGCGTCGCGAGACGCGCTGGTGACACCGGAGAACCGATAGAAGTCGTGCCCAGCGCTGAGTCCGTTTTTTCGCGCCGAGAAGTCGTATTCTACACCGATCGGTCCGCACGAGAGGCCGATTCGCAGATCCAGCCCGCGTTGGAACAACCGATCGTCAACCGTCGCTTCAAGCGGAGCCATCGCGAGGGTGATCGCACCGTGCTGCGCCCGAACCGCACGATGTGTGAGTGTGAGGACGTGCTGAATTGTCGTATCTAAACGCTCGGCCTTCGTAGTTAAACGGCGTTTCCTCGTGATGGACTCTGCCCACGGATTTGCGGCGTCCGAGACGACCCAATGGCGTCCTTGGTATTCGCCAAGAACGTCGCCGAGCTCCACGCTACTGCGATGAGTCGAGGCGTTCTCGGAGAGTAAGCCGTCCAAGGCGCTCAGCAGCCCGGCGGCGTGAGTCCACTCAAGCTCGGGCTCCGAACGCAGCAGCCGACAGAGGCCATTGACGGTTTCAATCTCTGTCGCCGCGGCTTGTCGAAGTCGATCATAGGCCCTTGCCCCAAACACCGTCGAAAGAGCCGTCTGCACCGCTTGTCGGTGCGCATCAAGGAACCGGTAAAGTCCCGCGAACGCGACGAGCCAGGCGTCGCCGAGCGGATGCGTATGCGCTTGCTCTGCTTCGTCCGCGAGCGTTGGTAGCCATTCCATTAGATTCACCCGCGCACGTGCGCTGAGGCCGCGTCCAGAACAACGGGTGTCGAGCACCCACATCCAGACGCCAGCGTCCTACATATTGCCGGACGCCGCGATCAGCGCCGCGAAGATC
>CBDUJZ010000252.1:0-4604 GCA_965367675.1 uncultured Myxococcales bacterium
CGGGTCACGCCGCCTTCGGTCGCGCCAGTCACGCCGCCTTCGGTCGCGCCAGTCAGGCTGCCGATGACGCGGTTGCTCGGCAGGCCTGCGTAGGGCTGCTCTGCGAAGGTCTCGCCGCCGTCTTCGGACACGAACATCGAGGTCGCGGAGCCGACGATGATACGGTCTCCGGCCCACACGACGCCGGCGATGTAGAGCCCCGCCTCGTGGTCCGCGGCGTGCACGGTCCGGAACGTGGCGCCGCCGTCGGTGGACACGAAAAGGGTGGCCCAGTTGGAGAGCAGCACGCGGTCCACGCGGTTGGGGTCGGCGGCGATCCACCAGGCTTGGTTCTCGGTGGGGTCGGCCGTGAGCGGCTGCCAGGTGTGCCCGCCGTCGAGGGAGCGCTTGGGTTTGGCGCCCTCCCAGCCGCGGTCGTCGATCGAGAACACGACCTGCGGGTCGGAGGTCCACTGCAGGATCGCGCGGTCGCCGCCGCGCAGGCTTTCGAAGTGATAGCCGAGCCAGGAGCGGCCGAGGTCGACGGTGCGGAACGCCATGCCCATGTCGGTGGAGATGGCCATGTCGTTGGGGTCGTGCGGGTTCACGGACGCGGCCAAGAACGTGCCGCCGCCGCCGATTCCGCGCGTCTCCCACTCCCAAGGGCCACCGCCGAACGCGAACGGTGGCAGGTCGGCCGGGCCGTCGGTGAGCGCTTGCGCGGCGGCTTGGCCGAGCGGCGCGAGCGGCGGGCCTTCGCTGCCGGTGGCGGAGCCGCAGCGGGAGCACGAGGCGCTGGCGACGACCAGAATCAGGCCGAGCGCGAAGCGGAGCGTGGAGTGAGGCGAGGGGTTAGACATGGCGGCAGATCCGGAGGACGGGGCCGCGGGAGTCTACCTCAGCGCGTGTGGGGCGCAACGCGGGCGCGATGCCCAACGTCTGCGCCGGACACCTGCGCGCTATTCTGCGGGGACGCGGTCCGCGAGGGCGTCGGCGAGGTCGATGCCGAGCTCCGGCTGCGCGACGGGCGCGACATCGCTGACGAAGTCCTTGCGGCCAAAGCCGAGCTTACCGACGGTCTTGGCGGCGGCGAGCAGCAGGTAGTTCCAGCGGGCCCACGTGGCGACGTGCTTGGCGAGGGCGGCGCGCTGCGTGAACACGCTCTGGTCGGAGAGCAGCTCGGTCACGTTGTCGTGGCAGTGGCGCTGCGCCTCGTCGTAGATCTTCTCGAACTTGCCGATGACCACGTCGGGGTGCGACGTGCGGCGGGCGAGCGTGGCGGCGTTGGAAGCGGTGCGGCGACGGAGCTCGCGGCTGCGCGTGAGCATGAGGCAGCGCTGCGCGAACGCGTGCGCCGTGTCGGTGCGGCCGGGCTGCACGAGGTAGCCGTTCACGCCCTCGGCGATCTGGTGGGCGACGCCCATCTTGTCGTCGAGCGCGACCACGGGGAGGCCGCACCACAGCGCTTCGTTGACCACGTTGCCGAAGGTCTCGGAGAGCGAGGTGTACACGAACACGTCGGCGTGCGCGTACCAGTCGACGAGGCGCGCGTGCTTCACTTCGCCGGGGAAGTGGATGCGGTCGGCGTGGCGGCAGCGCGAGGCCTGCAGCTTGAGGTTCTCGTGGTCGTGTCCGCCGCCGACGAGGCTGAGGGTCACGTCCGAGTCACCGGTGGCGATCTCGGTGTCGAACATCTCGATGAGCGTCTCGAGGTTCTTCTCGCGGTCCTGGCGGCACACGACCACCAGGCGCTTGCCCATCTTAAAGTGCTTCGGGAACGGGTCGGACTCGGGCTGCGCGGAGAACTTGCCGGGATCGATCGGCCGGCCGACCACCCAGATGGGGGTCTCCACGCCGCGGTCGCGCCAGTAGTTCTCCATGAAGCGGCTCTGCACCACGAGGCCATCGCCTTCGTTGTACATGCGCGCGAAGTCGCGCTCGATGTCCTCGGCCCAGTTCCGCACCGTGTCCCGCACGATGCCCACTTGGTACAGGCGGTCGGACAGGATGAAGTGGGAGTGCGTGGGCAGATGGATGATGTTCGTGTTGATGACCGCGGTGCGGTGCATCTTGCGAACCCAGTTGGCCCACTCGATCACGTGGTTGTTCGTCTGCCCGTGGATGACATCGAGCTTGGGCGCGTTGAGCAGCTGCGACACCGGGCGCGGCACCACGACCTTGATCTTCGGGTGGCTCGGGTACGGCACGCCCTTGAACAGGTGCATGTTCGCCGCGTCGCTTCCGCCGTCCATGGTGTCGGGTCCCATGAGCGTGACATCGTGTCCCTTTCGCTTCAGGCCATCGTGCAGGAACCGCGTGTGAAGCGCGGGACCTGACTGAACTGAAATCGAGGGGAAGTCGGTGAGAAGTCCGACCTTCATAAGCGTCTCCATGCTAGGCCCATGCTAGGCGACGTCTGCGTGACGACCACCAACGAGCGGGTGGTTGCCTTCTGTGCGCTATGGACTTCTCTGTCCAGAAAAGATCAGAACATGCGCAGATCCCGCCGATCTGAGGGTAAAAAAGGACATTGAATACTCCACGCTTGGAGTACGTCTACTCCACTCGCACGCGCGGACGTTCGCGCCACTGACATTCGGCTCCACTCTCCTTAGGGCGTATTCAGCCCATCTCGCGGCCCACCACCCACCGAAGATCCATGAACCAACGCGCCCTTCGCTCTCTCCTCGCTCTCGTGGTGCTCGGCCTCGTCGCCGCCTGCGGCAGCCCTCAGCCCACCTACGTACGCGGCTCCGACGTGCCCGGCCTCGACGACCCCGCCATGGGAACCGGCCTGGATCGCCGCGACCTGGAGCAGCTGCTCAACGAGAACATGGCGCACTTCACCAGCTCGCCGTTCTTTGCCGACGCCGGACGCCGCACCGGCACCCGCCCCACGGCCGCGATCATGCCGATGGAGAACTGGACCACCGAGCACATCGAGCCCCAACTCCACGCGCTGCTCGGCATGGTCGAGACCCAGCTCGTGAACTCCAACCAGTTCACCGTCGTCGCCGCCTCGCTGCGCGATGAGATCCTCGAGGAGCTCCGACTGCAGCAAGGCGAAGAGTTCGACCAGTCCCGCGCGGTCGCGCTCGGCCGCCAGCTCGGCGTGCACTACTTCTTCACCGGCCGCGTGGTCGACAACACTGAGCGCACCGCCGTAGCGCGACGCGTGCAGTACTTCATGTTCATGCAGGCCATCGACGTCGAGACCGGCGCGATCGTGTGGCAGAACCAAGCCGAGCTCACCAAAGCGATCATCCCGCTCTAGTGGGAACCCGAGCCAACAACTCCCGGGTGCGAATGCCTGGCCAAAAGACAATCATGCGCGTGCCCATGTTTGCGTTCATGTTTGTTCTGCTCACCGCGCTGAGCGCGTGTGGCGGCTACGCGGCGCGGCTGGATGACGCCCGGATCAGCGCACAATCGGGTTACACCGAGCAAGCGCTGGCGTCGGTCGACGAGCTGGTCATCCGCGCCCGCGAGGGCCGCTCGCCGGAAGACCGCGACTTGCCGTTGTTGCTCCTGGAACGGGCGTCGATTCTGCAAGCGCTCGGCCGCAGTCAGGAGGCCGCCGCCGACCTCACCGAGGCCGATAGCCTGCTCGAGGTGCTCGACCTGAGCCCCGACCGCGCGGGCAAGGCGGCGGAGTACCTGTTCAACGCGTCCCGCGCGCTGTACCGGCCGCCGGTGTACGAGAAGCTGATGGTCAACGTGATGGCGCTCAGTGCCTTCCTGGACCAGGGCCAGATCCGCGACGCGATGGTCGAGGCGCGCCGCATTGGCGTGCTGCTGGACTACTTCGCTGACACGGGTCTGAACGACCACCCGATGCTCGGCGCGGCCGCGTTCTTGGCGGGCATCACCATGGAGCGCGGAGGCGAGCGCGGAGACGCGTTGCGCTACTACTTAGAGGCTTGGCGCAGCATCGACGCGCCCGGCCTCGCCGAGGCCGTCGTACGCCTCGGCCACCGGTCCCCGGTCGCGCCTGACGCCGAGGTACAGCGGGCCCGCGACGCGCTGGGTATCGGCCCCGACGTGGTGCCGACGGTGCCAGCGCAAGAGCTGGTCACGATCACCTTCTCCGGGCTCGGTCCTTACCGCGTTCCGGAGCGCCTTCCGGTCGGAATTGTGTTTGCCTATATGCGGCAAAACGTCGCGTACTCGCTCGGCGAAACACAACAATCGGCGTACAACCGAATCTTGGCCGAGGGCCTGCTCACGTGGGTGAACTTCCCGTCGCTGGTGGTCCAGGACAACCGGCACGCCGGCGTGGCCGTTTACGTGGACGGCGCCAACCAGCGGGTCACGCAGGTGGCCGACGTGGAGTCCTTCGCCCTGGCCGAGTGGCAGCACGACCAGCCGGGCATCGCGTTCTCGGCCATCACCCGCGCGATCGTGCGCGTGGTGGCGCGCGAGGCGGTGCAGGCGTCCGCGGCGGCCACGGGCAACGAGACTGCGCGCGCGGTCGGGTTCGTGGCCGGTTTGATCACGCAGGGCGCCATGCAGGCCGCCGATACGCCGGACACCCGCGTGTGGTCGCTCATGCCCGCGTACGTGTGGGTATCGCGAACGCCGGTGCAGCCGGGTGAGCACCGTGTACAGGTGTCGTCGAGCGTTCG
>CBDUJZ010000253.1:0-4444 GCA_965367675.1 uncultured Myxococcales bacterium
AGCCGCAACGTATCGGCCGAGGTGTTGACGACCTCGAACCACTCCAGATCCGCTTCGGAGGCCGGGCCGGAGTCGGCGTGGACCTCGGAGATGACCACCTGGCCGACGGTCGGGTACGCGAGCGGCACGCAGGTGTCGCGGAAGCACACATCGGAGGCGCAATCGCCGTTCTCGACGCAGGCCTGGGTGTCGGCGCACGGGGCGCACAAGCCGCCGCAATCCACATCGGTTTCGGTACCATTGAGTTCGCCGTCGCCGCACGACGAGTTGGTGCACAACCCGCCGTCGCACTGGCCGCTCGCGCAGTCGATATGGTCGCCGCAGGACGCGCCCAAGATGCCGCACTGCGCGCCCTCGTCGACCTCACCGTCGCAGTCGTCGTCGACCTCGTTACACAGCTCTTGCAGCTGCACGACGATGCGGCCTCGGAAGGCGACATCGACAATGCCGCCGGGGTCGCGGAACGCCCAGGTCGCCCGCGCAGAGGCGTTGGCTTCGAGCGAAGGATATCCGAACACAGAGAACGGGTCGGGTGCGTTGGGGCCGGTCAGTTCTTCGGGCGCGACGCCGATGACACCCTCGGTCTCCATGAAGGTCCACGGCTCGTAACCCGAGGTAATCTCGAGGATTTCGGCAACGGGCCGCACCAGCGCGGTGTCTCGTGGCGCGGTCACCTGAACGGTCGCACAGAGGGCGCCTTGGCCGCCCGTCGCGTAGTTGTCCGGGATGCCGCACGCCTCCAGACTCGCGCCGATGGAGCCGATCACCGTCGCCAGCCGGACGTGCTGATTCGTGCGCCCCACATCGACCCCACACCACAGCGCTTGCTGGGTGGTGCGGAGCTCCGTCGTGCGTGCGGCGGCGTCATATTCAGCGTCAACGTCGGTGTCGCCCACCATGTGAATCGACACCTCACCCGTCGTCACGTTGAAATGCCCTTCGAACTCGCCGACCGTGACGACGCTACGCTCCGCGGCCGACGCATCAGCGCCAACGGCATCAGAGCCAACGGCATCGGCGCTGGAAGCATCCGGCGGCGTGGCTGTCGTGGGGGTTAACGACGCCTCGCCGCAGGCCACAAGCGCGCAGCAGGCGGCGATCGACATGGCCAGGGGGCCGAGGACGGAGCGAGCGTAGGTCGAAGACAAGCCGACGGCTTTCATTGTGGGTCCCTGCGTGTGCGGCAGAGCGGCCGTCGCGCGGGTAACTCCCACGCTTCTCGGCCCCTCTCAGTCCGCACATACTGGTCAACGCTGGGCGGTACGTCTTCCCCCCACGTGGGGGGCCCGTCTCCGAACTCTGGCGGCGTGTATGCTGGCGGAATACGGGTTGAGCCGGTCCTTCGACGCCGCTCAGGAAGGGAGGGGTGACTCCGCTCAGCGGGTTGAACCGGTCCTTCGACTCCGCTCAGCGGGTTGAACCGGTCCTTCGACTCCGCTCAGGAAGGGAGGGGCGGCTCCGCTCAGGAAGGGAGGTGCGGCGGCGCGCTAGCCGCGCTTCGCCAAGTCCGCGAGCAGACGGTCGCCCGTGCTGGTCATCTCGTCGTACACCGCGCGGCTGCGGGGCTCGGCGCGCTCCAGCCAACGCTCGAGCACTTCCATGCGCTCCGGGAACTGCTGCGCTTGCTCCCAGAACAGCTCGGCGACCGTGGCGTCGACCAGCAGCTTCATCAGGCGCTCGGCGTGCAGCATGGCCACCGCGAAGTCGCGCTTCGGGTCCCACTCTTTGGACAGCTCCGGGAGCCAATCCGTGATCGGCTGGCGGCTGACCTCTTTGAACTTGGCCGCGGCGGTGCGCGTGAGCAGGTAGCGCAGCGCCTTGAGCGCGGTCAGGCGGACCGTGGCCACACGGCGCTCCATCGGGTCGCGCGACGACAGCGACTTCCAGCGGGTCTGCGCCATGCGCGTCGCGAAGCCCTTCGGGTCCTTGATGATCGCGCCCATGTTGTCCTTCATCGCCATCAGCGATTGGATCTGCGACGTGCCCTCGTAGATCGGCAGGACCATGGCGTCGCGCAGCTGCTTCTCGGCCGCGTAGTCCTTGGTGTAGCCCACGCCGCCGTGAATCTGGATGCCGCGCTTGGCGATCTCGACCGCCTTCTCCGACGAGAAGTACTTGCCGAGCGGGGTCACCCGACGGGCCTCCCACTTGTAACGCTTGAGGTCGCGCTGGGCCTGTTTCCGCTCGGCCTCATCGCTGATGTAGCCGAACTGCAGCGCCAGGTTGGTCTTCTGCGCCAGCTCCTCGTTGAGGCAGCCGTGGAACGCGAGCGCGCGCATGGCCTGGATGTCGACCTCCATCTCGCGCAGGTAGTCGGCGATCATCTCGTGCTGGTCGATCGTCTTGCCCATCGACGGCCGCTGCTCGGCGTACTCGCGGGCCAAGCGCAGCGCGCATTCGGAGATGCCGATGCCCTCGAACGTGACGCCTACGCGGGCGTTGTTCATGAGCACGAGCATGCCGTGGAAACCCTGTCCGCGCTCGCCGATCAGCTCGCCGGGCGTGTTCTCGAAGTCGATCGCACAGGTGGGCGACGAGTTGTGGCCGAGCTTCTCTTCGACGCGGCTGATGGAGCCGTGCCAGGTCTTGGTGCCGTCGGCGTTGTCATCGTACAGCTTGACGAGGAACAGGCTCAGACCGTCGAGGCCGAGGTCCTCTTCGTACTCCGTTCGCGCGATCACGATGTGGTACTTTCCGTTGCCGCTGGTGATGAAGATCTTCTGGCCGGTGATGAGCCACTGGCCGTTTTCGTCTTGCACGGCCTTGGTGCGCAGCTGGGCCATGTCGGAGCCAGCGTCGGGCTCGGTGATGTCCATGCAGCCCCACGCTTGGCCGGTGACGATCTCTTGGATGGCCTCCGAGAAGCGGGTCGACACGAAGGTGCTGCTCTCGACGTCGACCTCGGTGGTGCCCTCCATGGCGGAGTACACGAGCAAGGCCATGGCGATGCCGCAGTGGAAGCTGAGGTGGGTCATGATGCCCACGTCGGCGCGCGCGAAGATCTCGGCGTTGGCCATGTACACGAGCAGCGGGGCGTTCATGCCGCCGAGCTCACGGGGCACGCACAGGCCGTGGAGGCCGAGGCCGGCGATCTCGTCGAACAGGTCCTGCACCGCGGGGGGGAACACCACTTCGCCGTCCACGAGCTTGGGCTTCTCGCGGTCAAAGGTCTCCCAGAGGGGGGCCATGCGGTCGGCGGCGTACTCGCCCACCATGTTGAAGATGTCGCCGTAGAACTCGCGCGCTTCTTCGAGGTTCGCGTGGCCGTCGGGCGACTTGTAGCTGGCCTCGGTGAGTTCAACGACGCGGGTCCAGTCGATGTATTTTTCGAGGTAGAACCGAAGGTCGTCGTTGTCTTTGTAGAAGTTGGCCATGGTGTTCCCTGGGTGCGTGCGTGCGGTTGAATGGAGCGCAGTTAATGGCGCAGTTAGTGTGGCGCGGGATCGCGGAAGATCCCGGCGTGGGCAAAGTGAACGAGCTGGGTGAGATAGGCCTCGAACGCCTCGTCGGGCGGCTTGCTCTCGTCGGCGAAGACGCCGAGCACGTCGTACGAGGCGATGCCGCCAACGAGCAGAAACATGGCCTGCATGACGGCGCTCTCGGGCTCGAGGTCGTCGCGGATGGTGCCGTCCTTTTGGCCGGCGCGCAGCGCGGCGGTGACCACCGGAATCCAAGCGCCCAGGTGCTCGCGCATGAGCTCTCGAAACTCGGCTGGGCGATCGAGCATCTCGCGCAGCAACAAGCGCGCGCGGTCGGTGTCGTCGGTGAAGAACGCGACCACCTCCCACACGATGGCTTCGAAGCGCCCTTCGCCGGTGGAGGCGGCCAGCATGAGCGCGGGCAGGCGGGCGTTCCAACGGGCAACGAGCGCGTGAATGACCGCGTCGTGCAGCGCCTGCTTGGACGAAAAGTGGTATAACAACGAGGGCTTACGAATGCCCACGTCGCGCGCGATCCGCGACAGCGCCGTGTCGCCCACGCCATGCGCCGCGAACAAGCGGGTCGACGCAGCGAGGATGCGGTCGCGCATGTCTAAGGTGTCGTTCAAGGCGTTGGGGTCGCGTTGGAAGGGTCGAGACAAGGCCTACTACCGAACGGAAGGCGAGCGCCTACCGACCAGCAGGCGTGTCTCTACCGATCGGTAGACCGGAGCGCAAGAGGTGTTGGGGGAACGGGCGGGCGGGCGGCGCCAAACCCCAAAGAGAACGCCCGGTCCTTCGACTTCGCTCAGGAAGGGGTCCTTCGACTGCGCTCAGGAAGGGGTCCTTCGACTGCGCTCAGGAAGGGGTGGCGGGCGGGCGCCGCCAAAACTCAAAGAGAACGCTCCCATCCTGAGCCAAGTCGAAGGACACACATGCACACCTCCACAATCCCGAGTGGAGACACCTCGGTCCTTCGACTGCGCTCAGGAAGGGGTCCTTCGACTGCGCTCAGGAAGGGGTCC
>CBDUJZ010000254.1:0-4392 GCA_965367675.1 uncultured Myxococcales bacterium
CGCGTAGGCGAAGCTGAACACGCTGGCGAGCCAGATCCCGACGATGGCGGAGAGGGTCGAGAGCACGGCTGCGACTAGGTACACGGTGCGGATCGCGGGAGTGAAGCGCATGCCGCCGGGGCGGGTGGTGAGCCACGTGAGGGCGGCGCCGGCGAGCACCAGGGCGAGGGCGAACGTGCCGATGTGCTCTTTGACCTCGAACGCTTTTCCGAGCGTGCGGCTGGTCAGATACAGCGTTTGCCGCACTTGGTTGCGGTACTCGGGGTAGATGAACCAGCCGACGGCGATGGACGCCGACATCATGACCGTGGCGAGGTAGCAGCTGACGCGGGTGGCGAACGAGGGGCGTCGAGCGGAGCGCAGGCCAAACCACGGGTGGTAGCAGAGCGCGATCGCGAGGATGGCGAGGTGTCCGTGGATCTTCTCGAGCAGTAGCATGCTCATGGGAACACCAGGGCGAGGATGGCGGCGACCAGCGGGATGGGCAGCGCGGCGCGGGAGACCCATCGCCACAGCCGCTCTTCGCGGCCGCGAGAGAGCGCGAACCAGGCGGCGAACACCATCGGCGAGGCGTATGCGCATACGGTGACGCGCCAGAAATACTCGACCTTGACGCTCGCCATCACGGTGGCCGGATCCGGGCCCGGCGAGAACACGGCCGCCTGCGAGCGGTCGATGGCGTAGTAGGCGATGAGGGTGAGCGCGGTGGCGACGGCGGCGATGCCGAAGCGCAGGGTCTGGCGCTCATCCTCGGCGAGGCCGGGCTGGCCGCTGGGCGTTGGGGTGGTCTCGGTCATCGCGTGGTGGGCGGTGTGAGGTCACGGGACTCTGCGGTCGCGCTGGAGTTCGACTCCGCGCTCGTGCGGGAATTGGAATGCGCGATGACGCGCGGGCATTCCGGGTCGGGCGCGAAGGGCTCGCCGAGCAGGTGCTTGGAGACCGCGCGGCAGCCGCCTTTGCAGGTGGTGCGGTAGGTGCACGAGGCGCACGGTTCGGGCGCGTTGGTGTGATAGTCGCGGTAGCTTCGCAGCTGCGCGTTGGTGTCCCAATCGCGGGCAAATTCGGCCGTGCTGAGCGGGGCGTCGGGCAGGAACGAGCAGGGGATGGCGTCGAGCTTGTGCGTGATGGCCGACAGCGCGTTTCCGGCCTCGCAGCCGAAGATGCCGAAGCGCTCGAGCGTCTCGACGTCGGGCTCGCCGGCGCACAGGAAGGGCACCAGGGAGCAGTCGATCTTGAGGGTGACTTCGGGGACCAGGTCGGCGAGCTTGAGCAGGTGGTCGAGCAGGCCGTCGATCTGCTCGGGCGTCAGGCGGTACTGCTCGTACACGTCGATGCCGCGGCCGGTGGGCTTGAAGCGCAGCACCTCGACCTCGTTGCCGCCGCTGCGGGCGACGGTGCGCATGGTCTCTTCGAGGTGGTCGAAGGTGAGGCGGCTGAGCACGAAGTTCACGCCGGTCTCGCAGCCGGCGTCGGCGAGCAGCTCCAGGGCTCGGATGGCGCGGCCGGCGCCGTCGTATCCGCGGCTGGCGGCGAACACTGCGCCGACGCCGTCGAGCGACACGTTGATCTGGCCGAACACGCTGCAGCGCTGGGCCAGAGCGGCGGTCATGCCGATGCCGCTGGTGGTCAGGTTGGGCGTCATGCCGATGGTGCGGGCGTAGTCGGCGAGGTCGAACAGGTCTTCGCGCAGGATGCTCTCGCCGCCGCCCATGGCCACGTGGAAGACGCCCATCTTGGCGAGGTCATCGAGGGAGCGCTTCCAGTCGTCGGTGGGTTCGTCGACGGCGTCGAGCGTGGCGCCGGTGTAGCAGCCCGGGCAGCCCGCGGGGCACCGGTTGGTGACCATCATGTGGACTTCGGTGGGCGCGCTGAGTCCAGTGTCGGGCTGGTTCCAGCGCTCGCTGTCGGGCAGGCCGAGGGAGCGGACGAAGTCGGGGTCGACCCAGGCGAGCGCAGGCGGATCTTCGACGGCGATGATGGCGCCAAACTGCTCGTAGCGGACTCTCACGATTGGCCCTCGCCATGCTCGGCTGCGCCGTCTGTGTTCGATGCTGCTTCGCGCCCGACCACCACGGGGCCGTGTTCCTCACGCGTGCGGCGAATGAGCACGGCCGCCATGTTGAGCGCCATCGTGCCCATGGTCGCGCTCCACAGGAGGGTCGAGACGACCGAGCCCACGGAGCTGGAGTTGGGGTTGTAGCCGAGCTTGAGGCGCAGCACGCGACCGGGCGTAGCGGGGGGCTGCGCGTCGCTGGTGCCGTCTGCTGTCAGCAGGTGCTGGCAGTGGCGGTGCTGCAGAAGGCGCTGCATCCAGCGGTCTTTGGGGAGGTCGGATTGGAGTCTTTGATCAGGATTCATAGTCCGAACACAGCCTGCTGATTGAACGCGTTGAACACGAGGTATACGGCGGCGATGCTGGCGAGGGCGACCACGGCGGCGGTGCTCCAGCGGGCGGCGTTTGAGGCGTCCGGTGCCGGGCGCGCGCCGATGGTGAGCCCGTGCACTGCGATGGCGGCGCCGATGGTGCACAGGAACGTGGCGGCGTAGCCGTGCTCCCAGCGCTCGGCCAAGAAGGCGGCGGTGCCGAAGGCGTACACGATGATGCCGATGGCGGCCGGTCGGATGGCGCGCACCTGGGTCCAGCCTCGGCGGGCGATAAACAGCGCGGCGAGCAGGGCGATGGCGACCCAGGCGACGGGGAAGGCGACTTGCCGCATGAGGGCGTCGTCGACCTCGTCGCGCGGGGTGTTGAGTGCGCCGAGCGCGAGGTCCGTGCGGTTGGCGCGGGCGGAGATGACGGCGCGGCGCAGCGCCAGCAGTTGGGCGCGTGTCTCGGCTTGGCGGACGCCGTGGAGCATGGCGGTCTCGAGCTGCACCGGGCTGGCGCCAGGCAGGCTCTCGACGGCGACAAAGTGCGCGGTCGCTTGCTCGGCGTCATCGAGCGCGCGGGCGTATTGCATGCCGAGCCACAGGTGGACTTCGCCGCGGCCAAGGTCGGTGGTGGCCACGTCGAGCAGGGCGGCGGCTTGGGCGATGGACTCGGCGGCTTGTTCGCTGTCGTAGGTGAGCTTGATGGTCTCGAGCGCTTCGATGGCCGGGTCGGCGGTGAGGCGGTCGAGGGCCCGCAGGCGTCCGAGCGTGCGGGACGCCCAGCGCGCGGACGGGTCGAGGGCGATGGCTTCACGGTACAGCGCGGCGGCGCGGACGAGCTCGTCGGCGTCATCGGCTTCGCGGGCCTGCTGGTAGATGGCTGTAGCGCGTTCGCTGGGCTCGTCCACAGCGCGTTCGCTGGGCTCGCCCACAGCGCGTTCGCTGGGCTGTGCGCTGGCCGCCGTGGAGAGGGCGAGTGCGGCAGCGCAGGCGATGGCGCAGCAGGCGAGGCGGATGACGTCCAGCCATCCGTGCGCGCGCACGCGCTGGGCACGGTTGGCGGGGTGGGCGGTCACGAGAAAACCATCGGGTGGGGTGAGTGAAGCGCTGGTGCGCTTCGAGCGTTTATCGGCAGTGTGTTGAACAGCTGCGCTGGGGTTAAACCGGTCCTTCCTTTCGGCTGTGCTCAGGGCGGGCTTGCTCAGGAAGGGTCCTTCGACTTCGCTCAGGAAGGGGTGCGTTGGTTGTGGGCGGTCCTTCGACTTCGCTCAGGAAGGGGTGCGTTGGTTGTGGGCGGTCCTTCGCCTTCGCTCGGGAAGGGGCCTTCGACTTCCCAGCGTGGTTGCTGTTCTAGAATCGCATGGTCAGCTGCAGGTAGAACGTGTCGTCGTTGGTATCGAGGGGCACGTCCGGGTTGTCGATGGACAGGGCGGAGTGCTCGAGGGCTTGGCGGTGTGTGTAGTTGGCCTGCAGCTTGAGGTCGTGTCCGAAGAAGTACCAGTTGAGGCCGGCGACGTAGTTGCGCGAGGCCTGGGTGCCGCTGGAGTTGGCTGGGCCGGTGCCGGAGTTGAACGGTCGCACGGCGGCGTCGTCTTCGGCGTTGTGTGCGCGCTGTGGGTCCCATTCTTCGACGCGGCCTGCGATCTCGAGGTGGTCTCGCAGGTACGGTGCGGGGATGAAGTAGCCCGCTTGGATGTTGTAGCCGAATCCGGCTTGGTCGACGTTGAGGTCGTCGTTGTTGTAGTTGCGGTCGCGTCGGAAGACTTCGCCGTAGAGGGAGAGGCCTTGCCACATG
Source organism: uncultured Myxococcales bacterium (assembly GCA_965367675.1). GTDB lineage: Bacteria > Myxococcota_A > Bradymonadia > REDH01 > REDH01 > CBDUJZ01. Next base: position 4,166 of record CBDUJZ010000254.1, read on the forward strand.
AAGGCGACGTCGCCGCCGACGTTGCGTTGTTCGTAGTCTCCGACGTCTTCGCCGACGGTGTTGTAGGTCCATCCGGCGCCGAACACGAGCGAGGCTTGGCGCCGCTCGGAGGGGGAGCGGAGGTCGCCTTCGGCGTACGCGGGCTGTCCGAAGGGTGCGATTTCGAGTCGCGCGGCGTAGAGGAAGTCCTCGTCGATGTTGTTGACGGGGGCTTGTTCCTTGGCGGA
>CBDUJZ010000255.1:0-4374 GCA_965367675.1 uncultured Myxococcales bacterium
CGGCCACGCTGCTCTAGCGCTGACCCAATTGAGATCTCTGCGCCCAATCCACCCTTCCTGAGCGAAGTCGAAGGACAGGTCGCAACCCGCCCAGCGTCCTGATCGACGGGATCCGGATGGAACCATCGGTAGATTGCATGCCAAACGCATCCAACTGGCCAGCTCTCTAATCGACGCCCCCAGACGCAAAAACGAACAACGCGCCGCAGACCTGCTCTCGGCGCGTTGTTCGTTTTGCGGACCTCCCATGCGCCCACACAAAAACGAGAGAACGCTTGCCCGAACATGGCCCCGCGCCAATTCGAGCAAGCGTTCAACACCCCTTGAAGGTGCTCACACCCACCGGGCTAACCGGCTGATGTGCGGCAACACTAATGGTATTGAAAACCAATATCAATTAAATTCTCACCACGGAGATCCTGTCACAGGGAAACGTCCGCCCCCAAACCTGCGGTGAAACACGTTCGGACGCGCGCTGCGGGCATTTGCGGCCTTGACGCGGAATCGGATCTTGGAGAGGGAGGGGTACACCGCTCCCATCAGCGCTCGGGCGGCGCACTCCTAAATCCCCGCCGGTTCTATGTTCGGCCAACGTCACCCGTTCGTCTTTCTTTTGCTCTGCCTCTCGCTGGCTGCGTGTGGCAGCGACCCGTTCACGGGGTTGCTCGACGTGGGCCCGCTGCCGGTCGATGTGGGCGATGTTGCGGGCGACGCGTTGCCCGAGGTCGGCGACCCGGACACGACTCCAGACGTAGCGCCAGACGCGACGGACGGCGACGCGACGCCAGACGCGACGGACGGCGACACGGGCGGAACAGACGTCGCGCAAGACGCAGACGACACCGACGGAACACCGGACGCCGCGCTCGACGTGGACCCGGAGGACGCGACAACGGACGTCACCGAACCCGCGTTCAACGCTTGCGGCGGCGCGGCGGCGCTGGAGTATGACGGCGCGAGCGCTTCGCCGGGGACGGCGTGCGGTTGCGGCGGCACCCTGGTGTGCAACGGCATCGACGCGCTCTGGTGCGTGGGCAGCGAGCCCACCAATTCGTGCGGTGGATGCGGGCCGCTCGGCGGTCGGCTCGGCGACAGCTGCGGGCGCTGCGACTCCGGCACGTGGATGTGCGGAGACGGCGGCCTGGTGTGCGCCGACGAAGGCGCCGGCAACCTGTGCGGCGGCTGTACGGAGCTCGAAGGCGCCCCCCGCGCGCTGTGCGGCGACGGCCAGCCGCCCCGCGTTTGGGCCTGCACCGGACCGGACGCCGTGGCGTGCCAGCTGCCCGAAGACGGCAACGCCTGCGGCGGCACCGGCGCGCTGGAGTACGAGGGCTTGGACGCCCTGCCCGGCGAAGCGTGCGAGAGCGCGTGCGGGAGCGGCCGCTTGGTCTGCGACACCGACGCCGGCAACCTGACCTGCGACGGCCCGGACGTGAACGAGTGCGGTTGGTGCGGCCCGCTGGCGCAGCTCCCCATCGGCACCTGCGGATGCGGCGACCAAGGACGATTCACCTGCGATGACGGCTCCGAGACGGTCATCTGCGTGGGCGGCGAGACCAACGCCTGCGGCGGCTGCGGCGCGCTCGACCCCGCTCCGGGCGGCGTGTGCGACGACGGCGGCTCCTTGGCCTGTGACGGCACCGACGCCACGCAGTGCTTGCCCAACACCGACCTGAACGCCTGCGGCGGAACCAGCGCGCTGGCCCTACCCCCGGGCGTACCGTGTGGCGCGTGCGACAGCGGCAGCTACGTTTGCGATGGCACCGACGCGGTCGTTTGCCGCGGCGACATGGGCGCGAGCGCGTTCAACACCTGCGGCGGTTGCGAGCCCCTCGTCGGCTCCTCGGGCGCCGCCTGCGGCACCTGCGGCTCCGGCACCAGCGCGTGCGACGCGGCCGGCGGCTTGGCCTGCGAAGGCGACCTCGGCGACGACGCGCGCAACGCGTGTGGTGGATGCGGAACGCTCGACGCCACCCCCGACGCCGCGTGCGGCACGTGCGCCGTGTGGAGCTGCGTGTCCGGCGGCGTTGACTGCGTGTTCGACGCAGCGTCCGCCGCCTGCGCGGAGCTACCGCTCACGTGCGCCGATCTGACGTGCGGCGATGCGTTCCGATTCTGCAACGAGGGCCCGCTCGAGCAAGACGCGACCTGCGGCGAGTGCTTGGGCGGCTACGTGGACGTAGACGGCGTGTGCATGGCCCGCCAATGCGAAGAAGGAGCAGCCTGCGAGACCGCGATCGGCGAGTGGAGCGCGTGCGACTGGAGCAGCGCGTGCGACGAGACCTCGCAGCGCCGCCGGCAGCGAACGCCGAGCACCTGCGTGGACGGCTTCTGCGCCGCGGGCACCCCGATCGAGGACGTCGAAGACTGCGACGCGCGCGTGACCGACGGCGTGAGCTGCGGAGCGTCCAGCGTGTGCGGCGACGGCGCGTGCATCGCCCTGCCCGGCCCCGTCTCCGGACTCTCGGCCAGCACCAGCAACCCGGACCGCGTGCTCGTGGCGTGGAGCCCGGCCTCCGGCGCCGTCCAGTACGAGGTCGAGATCGACGGCTCCGGCGTGTGGATCCCCGTCTCCGCTCTCAACTACTCCCACGCATCCAGCGGCGCTCCGACGCTCTCGCCCTGCCAGGACGCCGGCCTGTCCGCGTCCGAGGGCCTGCACCTGACGCACGTGGAGTTGCGATGCGCAGGTGCCGGCAGCAGCCCAGGAGCGCCGGCGAGCTACCGCGTCCGAGGCACGAACGCCGTCGGTGCGGGCCCCGCCAGCGCGCCCGTCGTTGGCTATCGCGCCGCCGGAACACTGCTGTACGCGTGGCAGCGCAGCGGGTCGCCCGGCGGCTTCATCAACCTGCCCGGCCCCACGACGGCCACCTTCAACGACACCACCGCGCCCGAAGACGGCACCGTCATGTACTACCGCGTCGTGATCGGCGCGGCGGGCGCCGAGAGCGTGACCAGCGAGATCATCTCCGGCTACCGCATCGCCCGCACGTTCCCGCCGCTGAACGTGGTCGCCACCGACGACCAAGTCTCCAACGTCCGCGTGACCTGGGACGCGCCGAGCAACGCGACCGGTTACCAGCTCCGCGTGAACGGCGGCGCGTGGCTCAACATGGGCAGCACGCGCGAATACGTGGACAACACGGCCGGCGCGCCGTCGCTCTCCATGTGCTCCGGCGCAGGCCTCACCGCCAGCCAAGGCACAACGCCCGTTGCCGTACGCCTCAACTGCAACGCCACCACCGTGCTCGGCGACGCGCGCACCTACGAAGTCCGCGCCACCGGCCCGGGCGGCGAGAGCACCACCGTGGCCGACACCGGCCAACGCGCAGCAGGCCCCATCAGCACGCAGTGGCACCGCTCCGCCGACTCCACACCCGCCGCGTTCACACCGCTCTCCGGCGCGACCACGCTGGCGTACGACGACACCACCGCCCCCGAAAGCGGCGAGCTGCGCTGGTACCGCGTGAGCGTCGCCGCAGCGGGGGTCACCGGGCAAACGTCCGCCGTCGTCTCGGGCTTCCGCAGCAGCGGAGACCTCGAAATCGGCGCCGAATGCGAGACCTCCGACGAGTGCACCGAGAACAACTGCAGCAGCGGCATCTGCGCGCCTGACGGCTACGCGTTCATCCCCGCAGGCACGTTCCTGATGGGCTCCCCCGAGGTCGAGTACGGGCGGTGCGGCTCCTCCATCTACTCCGGCTGTGGCGAAGAAGCGCAGGCGCAGGTCACCATCAGCGCGCCGTTCTTCTTGGCGCACACGGAGACCACACAGGGCGCTTGGGCCGAGGTGTCAGCGACCACGCCGTCGTTCCGCGACACCTGCGGCGACGACTGCCCCGTCGAGCGCGTGAGCTGGTGGGAAGCCGTCCGCTTCGCGAACCTCAAGAGCGCCGCCGAGGGCCTCTCGCCGTGCTACGCGCTGAGCGGCTGCACCGGCGCGTTCGGCGCCGGCTGTACCGACGTGTCCGACTGCATCGGCGACTTTGAATGCACGTCGGTGACCCTCGCCACGTCGTGCACCGGCTACCGACTGCCGACCGACGCCGAGTGGGAATTCGCCTACCGCGCCGGCACCACGACCTCGCTGTACAACGGCCAGCTGACCGCCGGCACCACCAACGTGTTCGCGACGGCCATCGCCTGGCACAACAACGAGACCAGCGGACAGTCCCACGAGGTTGCCCAGCTCACGCCCAACGCCCACGGCCTGTTCGACATGGCCGGCAACGTCTGGGAGTGGACCTGGGACCGCTACATGACGGACCGGTCTGTCAGCGACCAGTTCGACCCCGTGGGCCCCAGCACCGGTACCTCGCGCGACCACCGCGGCGGATACTGGGGCAGCCGCCCGTACGACGTGCGCGCCGCCAC
>CBDUJZ010000256.1:0-4226 GCA_965367675.1 uncultured Myxococcales bacterium
GTTGGCTGTTGGCTGTTGGCTGTTGGCTGTTGGCTGTTGGCTGTTGGCTGTTGGCGGTTGGCGGATGGCTGTTGGCTGACGGCGGTTGGCTGTTGGCTGACGGCGGTTTCCGGTTCCATACGCCAAAACGCAGCGAAGCGGCCGAGGAGGGCCGCTTCGATGTCCGCCGAGCAGTCTCGACTATTGGTCCATTTCCATGGCCGTCGTCTTCGCCCAGCGATAGTCCGCCTTCCCGCTCGGCTGGCGGTTCAGAGAGTCCAGGAAGAACCAGGAGCGAGGGACTTTGTAGCCGGCGATTTTCTCGCGGCAGTGGGTGGCGAGCGCGTCGTCGTCGGCGCTGACGCCCTCGCGGAGCTGTACGAGCGCACTCACGCGTTGGCCCCACTTGTCGTCGGGCAGTCCGACGACGATGGCGTCCATGACGGCGGGGTGGCCCTTGAGCGCTTCTTCGACCTCTTCGGGAAACACCTTTTCGCCGCCGGTGTTGATGCAGATGGAGCCGCGGCCGAGCAGGACGATGGTCTCTTCTTCGAGGATTCCGCGGTCGCCAGGGACCACGAAGCGCTGGCCGTCGATGGTGGCGAAGGTGCGTTTGGTCTTCTCTTCGTCGCGGTAGTAGCCGAGCGGGACGTGGCCGGTACGGGCGATCCAGCCGGTCTCGCCGATGGCGACGGGCTTCATGTTGTCGTCGACGACGCGGGTGGCGTTGTTGTGCATGAAGAAGCGCAGCTTGCCGTCGCCGAAGTCGACCGCGGTGCCCTGGTGTCCGGTCTCGGACGCCCCGAAGTTGTTGAGGATCATCGTGTCCGGGAGGGCCGCTTCGAGCTGCTTTTTGACGCTATCTGAGAGGATGGCGCCAGCGGATGAGAGCGCGACCAAGTTGGATACTTCGTGGCCTTCAGGGTCTGCGAGGATGACCTCAGCCAGCGGGCGCGCCATGGCGTCGCCGACCAGGTTGATCACGTGGATGGTCTCGGCGCCGATGGCCTTGGCAGTGACCTCGGGCTGGAAGCTGCGTCCCTCGACGAGCACGATCTTTCCGCCGCTGTTGAGGCAGATCCAGATGGCCAGCTGGGCGGCGCCGTGGATGAGGGGCGCAGCCGGGTGGATGTTGAGTCCGTTGACCGCGTTGGACGCGAACTCGGCGACCTCTTCCGGCTTTTCGACCGGCTCACCACCCGCGCGCCCGCCCTGCAGACCGGCGTAGAAGAAGTCCTCGTGGCGCCACATCACGCCCTTGGGCATGCCCGTCGTGCCGCCCGTGTACACGATGTACAGGTCGTCGGAGGAGCGCGGCTCGAAGGTTGGGTTGGGGTCGCCGGACGCGACGGCGTCCCAGAACGGCGTGGAGCCCAGCGAGGAGGACGCCGACTCGGTGCCGTTCCGGCAGATGAACGTCTTGAGCATCGTGTTCTCACCCTTGTCGCCGGTGAGCGCGTTCTCCACGATGGGGCCGAATTCATCTTCGTGGAACAGCGCCACGAGCTGGGCGTCGTCGAAGATGTAGCGCAGCTCGTCGGCCACGTAGCGGTAGTTCACGTTGATCGGCACGGCGCGGAGCTTGAGCGTCGCGAGCAGCGCGATCACGAACTCGGCGGAGTTGTGCATGTGCACGCCGATGTGGTCGCCGGCCTTGATGCCGCGCGCCTGCAGCGTCGAGGCGAGCTGGTTCGCCTGCGTGTTGAGCTCGTCATACGTGAGCCGGCGGTCGCCACACACGAGCGCCTCACGGTCCTTCGCCACGGCGACGACGCTCTCGAAAATGTCTGCGATGTTGAATTCCATGAGCGTCTACCTAGGTGGGTTTTTCGGAGCCTACGATCCACATGCTGAAGAACTGCGAGCCGCCGCCGTAGGCGTGTCCGAGGGCTCGTTTGGCGCCGGGAATCTGGACCGGGCCGGCGGTACCGCGGACTTGATTCGCGGCCTCCAAGAAGCGCAGCATGCCGCTCGCGCCGATGGGGTTGGACGACAGCACGCCGCCCGATGGGTTGACCGGCATATCGCCGTCTTTCGCCGTCGCGCCTGACTCGACCATCTTCCAACCGTCGCCGACTGCGCAGAACCCCAGGTTCTCGAGCCACATGGGCTCGTACCAGGAGAACGGCACGTAGATCTCGGCCACGTCGAGCTCGGCGCGCGGGTTCGTGATGCCCGCCTTCGCGTAACAAGCGGCTGCGCAGTCGCGTCCCGCTTGCGGGTTCACTTGGTCGCGGCCGGCGAACAGAATCGGCTCGGTGCGCATGGCGGAGGCGTGCACCCAAGCGACCTTGTTTGGCGCCTTCTTGGCGGCCGCTTCGCTGCCGAGCACCATGGCGCCGGCGCCGTCGGAGGACGGGCACGTGTCGAGGTAGCGCACCGGTTCCCAGAGCATGGGGGAGTTGGCGACCTGGTCGATGGTGATGCCGGGCATCTTGAGGTGAGCGTACGGGTTGTCGAGCGCGTTCAGGCGGTCTTTGTAGCCGACCATGTAGCCGATGTTGTCGGGCGCACCGCTGCGGCGCATGTACGCGCGAATGAGCGGCGCGAAGTACCCGCCGGCGCCCGCGACCGTGGCCGGTTGGAACGGGTAGCTCGGTGACAGCGCCCACATCGCGTTCGACTCCGACTGCTTCTCGAACGCCACCGTGAGCACGCGCTCGTGGATGCCCGCTTCGATCAGGTTGGAGGCCACGATCGAGGTCGACCCGCCGACCGAACCGGCCGTGTGCACGCGCATGATCGGCTTGCCCGTCGCACCCAGCGCGTCGGCCAGGTACAGCTCCGGCATCATGACGCCTTCGAAGGTGTCGGGCGCTTTGCCGATGACCACGGCGTCGATGTCGGCGTAGGTGCAGCCGGCGTCTTCGAGCGCGCGATCGGCGGCTTCGCGCACCAGTCCGGCGATGGAGACGTCGTCGCGTTTGGCGGCGTGGTGGGTCTGGCCGGTGCCCAGAATGGCGCAGTGACGTCCCATCAGCGGGCCTCCAGGACGGCCACCATGTTCTGCTGTAGCGCAGGACCGGAGGTGGCGTGGGCGACGGCGCAGTCCGCGCGCCCGTCGTGAATTCGGTCGGCAGCTTCGATGAACCGCAGCAGGCCGGAGACCATGTGCATGTGCCGCGCGATGGCGCCGCCGGACGGGTTGATCTGCGTGTGGTCCGGGTCCAATCCGAGCGCGTCCATCAGGATCAACAGCTGCGCCGTCGTGGGCGCGTACAGCTCGGCCACGTCGGTCCGCTCGGCGTTCACGCCCGCACGCTTGCCGGCCTGTTGCGTCGACTCGGAGACCGCGAGGTCCCGCAGGCCCAGTTGGTGCGGCTCCACGCGGTGGTCGATGCCGCGAATCCACGCCGGCCGACCTTTCTGCGCCAGCGGATGATCGGCGGCTGCCAGCACGATCGCGGCGGCGCCGTCGAGGGCGGGTCCGGCGTCGTGGGCGCGCAGCGGAGCGACAGTGTAGGGCGCTTTGACGAGCTTCTCCACCGCGAGTTCCACGCCGGCGGCGTCCCAAGCAGCCGTGGCGGCGATCTCGGCGAAGTCGCGCTCACTGTACGTGCTCGCGTCGAGCAGCGCACGGGCCTGAAGCGCGGCGATGGACAGCGCGTCGGGCCACAGCGGGGCCATGGTGTACGGGTCGAGCTGCGCGCAGAGCACCTTGTCGATGTCGCCCGTGGTGGGCTTGCCGAACGCGAACACGAGCGCGGTGTCCGCCTGCCCTGTCTGGATTTTGACCCACGCCTCGTACAGCGCCCACGCACCGTCCATCTCCACGTGAGACTCCGAGATGGGGGGCCACGCCTCCAGGCCGTCGAGCGCGGCGACGAACGCGAACGGGCGACCCTCCAGATAGTCGCTGGAGCCGGAGCACGTGAAGCCGATGTCGGTCATCTTGGCCCCGGCGGCAGCCAGCGCGCGGGTGACCACATCTTGCACCAGCTCGCCCTCAAGGCGCGGCTCGCGCGACACGCCGGCGGTCTGGGCGGTCGAAATGATGGCGACGTCTCTCACAGGTGCTCCGAGTAGGCGGCGTAGTCGGCGTCCGGCTCTCCGGTCGGCTCAAAGTGGGCGATCGATTCGAGCGTGGGGGCGAGCTCGGCGTCGGGCACCCAGACGGCGCGCACGCGCATGCCCATGCGGACCTCGTCCGGCGACACGCCTGCGACGATGTGGAAGATGGGCAGGTCGGCGCCGTCGAGGACGATGGCGCCGGCCACGTAAGGAGGCGCCAGGCGCTGTCCTTCGAA
>CBDUJZ010000257.1:0-4187 GCA_965367675.1 uncultured Myxococcales bacterium
GCGTCGCCGATCGTATCGAAGTCAGCGTCGACCTGGGTGCTGTTGCTGTCGGCCGGGCAGTTGTCGACGTCTCCGCAGACGCCATCGCCGTCGGCGTCGTTGTCGGCGTCGTTGGGGCAGACATCGCAGGCGTCGCCGTCGCCGTCGCCGTCGCCGTCGGCTTGGGTGGCGTTGGCATCGGCCGGGCAGTTGTCGACGTTTCCGCACACGCCGTCGCTGTCGGCGTCGTTGTCGGCATCGAAGGGGCAGGGGTCTACGTCGCCGCAGATTCCGTCGCCATCCTCGTCATTCGGGGCGTAGCTGGGGCAGGGGTCGTCGTCACCGCAGAGCCCGTCGCCGTCGGCGTCGTTCTCGGGGGTGTCGGGGCAGACGTCGACGTCGCCGCAGATTCCGTCGCCATCGACGTCGTTGTTGGGGTCGGCCGGGCAGGCGTCGCAGGCGTTGCCGAGGCCGTCGCTGTCGGTGTCTCCCTGACCGGCGTTGGCGACGTCGGGGCAGTTGTCCTCATCGTCTTTTACGCCGTCGCGATCGGAGTCGTAGTCGAGTCGGAACTCGCGGAGCACGAAGGAGGATTCCGGGTCGCCGGGTCCGGGCGTGTCGAGCGTGACGGCGACGCGGTACTGCACGTAGCGGTCGCCGATGTCGCCGAAGTCGATGCTGTCGCCGTCGTCGAACGGGCCCTCCCAGGGGGCGAGGACCATGCCGAGGGCGGTGCTGGCGGCGCGCACGTAGTATTCCACGCTGGCGGTATCGAGGCCCTCGGTGTCGGCCGCGATGATCGCGCCGTTGAGGAAAATGCCGAGGTCGAAGATGACGGAGTCGAGCTGGCCTTCCGTCTCGGCTGTGATCGTCCAGTCCTCGCGTACGTTGCCGCTGGTGGTGAAGCCTTCGGTGGTGCCCGAGGCGTCCAGGTACATGTCGTGACGTGTGACATCATCCACACGATCGATTCGTCCGTCGACTTCCCAGTCGCCGCGGTCGAAGCTGATCACGTGACCGTCGGCCCACTCATTGAGCCAGTTGTGGTCAAAGCCGTTGAGCTCGGACTCGCCGTCTTCGTCGGAGTAGGTGAGCGTGGCTGCGGCGCTCGGGCTGATGCTGTAGGTGGCATCGATCTCGCCGGAGCAGGGGTCCGTGCCGGCGCCGTTCACGTTGACGCCGAACATCCACGCGACGATGCCGGTGTTGGTGTCGCGGTGCAGGAAGAAGTGGCTGCGCCGGCAAAGCTGCGGCGGGTACGCGTAGACCGGGCCGGAGCCCTGGCGGTTGAAGTACGCGAGCGCCGTGGTCGCCGTGCGCACTGGCTGCACTTCGAAGCGGTCGCCGTCGTCGTTGGTGTACGCGAACTGCACGCTGCGTACGAAGCCGACTGTGTCGGTGAACAGGTTGCCGTCGCGCGAGCTGTACGTGCCCGTCGAGGTGAGCGCCGTCGAGACGCTGGTCGACGACCCGCCGGACCAGTCCGTCTGGACGAGGGCTTGGGCCGAGGCGGACGTGGAGACCGTAAAGGTCGCACACACCGCTGCGGATACAAAACAGAGAAGCTTGCGCATGCCGATTCTTGAGCTTGTGGATACACGGGGGGTGCTTGCCGAAAACACCTTCCCCAGGATTGTTCCCGGCGGGGTAGCACCGGGATAGCCCAAGCACGGTAGGGCACGCCAATGCCAAAAGAAAGACTTTAGGGGTGAAAAGTCCTTTAGTTATAAGGGTTTGTGGGTGGCTGTCTGACCCCGTGCCCCGGTGTGGGCAGCACGCGTTAGAGGTAGGCGAACCCGCTCGTGACGGCCCGATGTCCTCGTCGGTGGACGCCATTTCGAACCGCTGCACCGCGCCGCTACGGGCAAGGCCCCGTGCGGGTTGAAGGTCCGAACGCCATTCGATTTGGCCGCGTGGGCATCGCGTTCTAGACGGGGCCGTGTCGGTACGTTATCGGGCAGCCATCGCTCTTTTGCCTGTGTGCGCTCATGGTCCCTACTCTCGTTACGCTCGGTGTCCTCTTCGTTATCTGGATGCTCGCGAGCATGAAGAAGTCTCGGCCCGACGGGACACCGCTCCAGAACGTGCACCAGTACCGGCAGCTCATGCCGTACGTGATGATCGGGCGGAACGAGTCGGTCGTGTACTTCGACGCCTACGTCGAGGTCGACGATCTGCTGGAGTACATCGGCAAGGCGAACGAGCAGTTTAAGTGCGACGTGACGCACTGCCTGGTCGCGGCCGGCTTCATCGGTCTCTCCGAGAACCCGTCGATGAACTACTTCGTCTCCGGTCGGCGTCTGTACGAGCGCAAGGGCAAGTTTATCACCTTCTCGATGAAGCGCACCAAGAAGGACAAGAAGGCCAAGCTCTCGGCTGTGAAGAAGCAACAGAAGGATGGCTGGACGTTCCGCGAGCTGTGCGAAGACCTCCAGACGGAGATCAACGTCGAGCGCTCGAACAAGAAGACGTACGCGGACAAGGAGTTCGACCTGTTCACGCTGCTGCCGCGCCCGGTCATGGTCGGCGCGCAGAAGCTGCTGACGACGCTGGACTACTACAACCTGATGCCGGGCGGTTTCATCGCCAACGACGGCATGTACACGTCGATGTTCATCGCGAACCTGGGCTCGGTGGGCATGGACCCCGGCTACCACCACCTGTACGAGTGGGGCACCTGCCCGCTGTTCCTGATGGCCGGCCAGATCAAAGAGCACGTGGTCGCGGTCGACGGAAAGGCCGTGGTGAGCAAGCGCATGCACCTGCGGTTCAGCTACGACGAGCGCATCGATGACGGTCTGTCGGCGCGCTTTGGCATCGACTCCTGCGTGCGCGCGCTCGAGAACCCGTACAAGTACTTCGGCTGTTTGGCCGACGATAAGAGCGACGCCCGCGCCCTGGATGCGCCGGCCGAGCCCACCGCCTAACGGCAAACCTGGAGGTCTAGAATGGGCGGTGACTTTGTAGACGGACCGTGGTTCGTGCTCGTAATCATCGCGGCCTTCGTGGTCGTGTTCCCGCTGATCTGGTCCTTCGCTTGCTGGGTCCTCGCCAACGTGGGCGGCTGGACGCGCGCGGCGGAGCACTTCGCCACAGACCGGCCGGCGCCTGAGAACGCCGACTTGGTCGGCGGCACGTTCGGACTCGTGAACTATCGCAGCACACTGATCGTGGGCCGCGACGGCGACGGACTGCACCTGAGCGTGCTGTCGATCTTTCGGCCGGGTCACCGCCCCCTGTGGATTCCGCTCGCGCAGATCTCCGCCGTGCCGAGTAACTCGCTGTTCCGCCGGTGCGTACGGCTGAGCTTAGGCGGCATCGCTTACGTGAAGATCCCCACGGACGCCTGGGAGCGCGTGCGGCCCGACACCCGCCCCATGAACATGGGCTAAACGGGCTTCGCGTGCGGTGCGGTGAGCGGCTCAGCGGGCCGCGGTGGCGTTACTCGCAGCGGTTGCCGTAGCAGCAAGACGGGTCGCCTTCCGGGCACCAGCTCAGGCAGCGGTCTCCGGGAACACAGGTTCCGCCGCGGCCGCAGTCGGTCGAGGTGAGGCAGTCGTTGATCGGCGCGCAGGCGCAGGGGTTGCAGCCGTTGCGCGCGAGCAGGGTGGTGCCTTCGGGGCACGCGATGCGGCACAGGCGGCCGCTGTTGTCGCATTCGATGCACGCGCCATCTTCGCACCACTCTTCGCCGGAGGTGCAGTCTGCGTCGGTGGTGCAGGCGGAGGGTGTTTCGCAGGTGCCGCCGCCGCAGTCTCGGGTGCACACCCACAGTCCAATGCTGGCGTCGCAGCTGCATTGCGAGGGGGTGCATTCGCTGCCCACGCGACAGACTTGGCCGTTGTCGCAGCCGGTGTTGGCGCAGCCCTGCGGGTTGGGCGTGCTGCAGCCGGCGGCGTCGGGCGTGGCGTCGTCGCTATCGATCACGTCGGGGTCCGCGCTGTCGCTCTCGTCGGTATCTTGGTCGGTGTCGACTTCGGTCGCATCCACGGTCGCGGGATCGCCGTCGGTGTCTTCGGGCGCATCTGCGATGGCGTCGACGGCGACGGTGGAGTCGGCGACGGCATCCTCGGCGACAGCATCCTCGGCGACGGTATCTGCCAGGACGGTGTCCTCGGCGACGGTGTCTTCAGCGACGGTGTTTTCAGCGACCGTGTCGCCCTGAACGGTGTCCTCGGCGACCGTGTCCTCAAGGACCGTGTCCGGGG
>CBDUJZ010000258.1:0-3983 GCA_965367675.1 uncultured Myxococcales bacterium
GAGTGGGTGTTGCGGAAGCTGCGATTCGGCGGCGTCGGTGACTCTATCGTTGGGAAGGCGCTCGTGCGCATGGGTGCCTCGAAGGAGAGACGATGAAGTTTGCTTTGCTCGCACAACATGGTCCCAGCGACCTGGTCGCGTTTGGTGGCGAGGGAGCGCGCTGTAAGCACGACCTGCTGACGGACGCCGCTCGGGTTGCGGCCGAGCTACCGGACGCCTCGGAGGGCTCGCACGTGTTGCTGGTGTTCAAGGAGGACCGCTACGCGTTCGCTGTGGCCGCGTTGGCGGCGTGGTCTCGAGGGCATCGCCTGGCGTTGGCGCCGAACACGCGTCGTGACGCGGTTTGGGCGATTCTGCAGCGGGACGACTGCGTGGCCATGCTGCACGACACGGCCGCGGGGTCCGCGGTTCGCGTGCCGGACCTGCTCGGCGATGGCGGTGCTGCGACCGATGTGGCGTCGGCCGAATCGTCGGCGTTCGAGGCGTCGTTGGCGTTCACGCCGGAGCAGATGATCGCGACGGTGTACACGTCCGGGACCACCGGTGAGATGCGTGGGCTGGGTAAGACGGCGGGTCAGCTGTTGGGTGAAGCGGCCATGCTGGCGGAGCGATTTGGCTGCGGCGCTGATACGCGCGTGGCGTCGACGGTCCCGCCCGGTCATATTTATGGGCTGTTGTTCACGGTGTTGGTGCCGTTGCTGAGCGGTGGCGCGTTCCTGCGGGAGTCGCCGTTCCATGCGGAGTCGGTGTCCGAGCGGGTGCAGGCGACGGGAGCGAACGTGTTGGTGACGGTGCCGGCGCATCTCCCCGCGCTGGAGCAGCTCTCGGCGGGCGCGCTGGCCGGCCTACGGGTGGTCTTCTCGTCGACGGCGCCGCTGGGCGAGAGGCTGGCGACGGACTTTGCTGCGCGCCACGGTGTCGGGGTGACCGAGGTGTTTGGTTCGTCCGAGACGGGCGGGATCGCGACCCGCCTTCGGGCGGCCGGCGACGCTTGGCAGCCGCTTCCCGGCGTGAAGGTCAGCGTGAGTGACGAAGGCAACCTGCGGGTGTCGTCGCCGTTCGTCGATCCGGCGTACCCTGAGTTTGAGACCGCGGATTTGGCCGAGCTGACCCCGGAGGGGTTTGAGCACCGCGGCCGAGCGGACGGTGTGGTGAAGATTGGTGGCCGGCGTGTGTCGCTGCCGGCGATGCGGGCGTTGCTCATGGCCCACCCGGACGTGCAGGACGTGGCGGTGGAGAGTGTGGCCGCGCCCGGCGCCCGCGGCACGCGACTGCTCGCCGCGCTGGTCGCGCCGGAGCTGACCATGGAGGCGTTTCGCGCCTATGTGGGCACCAGGTTTGAGCCGTCGTGCGTGCCCCGAAGCGTGAAGTTTGTGAGCGCGCTTCCGCGGGAGGACAACGGAAAACTCCAGCGGGTGCGGGTGCTGCGGCTGTTCGGGTTGGCCCCCTCTGGTGAGCCGCTGCGGTGGGAGTTGGAGTGGGATGACACGTTGCGCTCTGAGCCCTCCAGTGTGCCTGCGGGAGGCGAGCGGATGGGAGACGCGCCGGTGGAGACGTTACACACCATGACCGTGCACGTGCCCGAGACGTACGGCTGGTACGAGGGGCATTTCCCCGGCTACCCGATCATGGCGGGGGCGGTGCAGCTTCACGAGGTGGTCGCTCCAGCGGTGCGCCGCGCGATGCCGGACGCTGGGCGGATCGTGGGCGTGCGCCGGCTCAAGTTCACGGACCGGATTCTCCCAGGAGACACCGTGACCGTTGAGCTGCGGACCAAAGACGCGACCGCAGCGGACTTCAAGTTGATGCGCGGGACGACCACCTGCGCGGGCGGTCGCCTGCTATTGGCGTGACGCGATGCGTCGTTTCACGCGTCGGGCCGAGCATGCGAGTCGGACCAGCGACGTGAAACGCGTTCTTTATCTCGGCGGCGGGCTGTACTACGGCCACGGCTCACCTTTGAATGATTGCTGATGAATCACCCTACGCGCCCGTCGGGCACTGAGTTTCAATTTGGCGACGACGATTTGACCGTCGACGCGCTTGTCGCGATGGCCGAGGGCCGCCTGATGCCCGCGTTGGGCGACGGGGCGCGTGCGAAGATGCAGGCGAGCGCCGATGTGGTCGCGCGTCTGCACGCCGAGGGCGCGCACGTGTACGGCGTGACGACGAGCGTGGGGCACTCGGTGACGACGGCGGTACCGCCGGAGCTGTCCGCCGAGCTGTCGCTAAACCTGCTGCGCATGCATGGCTGCGGCACGGGCCGGACGCTCACTGAGGTGGAGTCTGCCGGTGTGCTGGCGGCTCGGCTTTCGTCGTTGGCGTGTGGTCGCAGCGGCGTGCGCCCGGTGGTCGCGGACCTGCTCGTGGGCATGCTGCGCGCGCGCGTGCTGCCGGTGATTCCCGCCGAGGGCTCCGTGGGCGCGAGCGGTGACCTGACGCCGCTCTCGTATGTGGCGGCGTGTTTGGTTGGAGAGCGTGAAGTCACCGTGAACGGCGTGGAGATGAGCGCCAAGGCGGGCTTGGAG
Source organism: uncultured Myxococcales bacterium (assembly GCA_965367675.1). Taxonomy (GTDB): domain Bacteria; phylum Myxococcota_A; class Bradymonadia; order REDH01; family REDH01; genus CBDUJZ01. The sequence continues at coordinate 2,529 of CBDUJZ010000258.1, forward strand.
CTCGCCGGCCTGTCGCCGATCACGCTGGGGCCCAAGGAGGCGCTGGCGCTGATGAACGGCACGAGCGTGTCGTCGGCGCTGTGCGCGCTGGCGTGGGTTCGCGCGCGTCGCTTGGCGCGACTGGCGTCTGCCATTACGGCCATGAACTCGCAGGCTGTGCTGGGCAACGCCACGCACTTCGACGCGTTTGTGCATGCGTCCAAAGCCCACCCGGGGCAGGTCTTGTCGGCAGCGTGGATCGCGGCGGATTTGGAGTACGACCCGGCGAACCCGGACGGCGGCGCGCGGTTGCAGGACCGCTACTCGCTGCGTTGCGTTCCGCATATCGTCGGCGTTTTGGTCGACGGCCTGACGCATGCCGGGCAGGTGCTCGAGATCGAGATGAACGGCGTCAGCGATAACCCGGTGGTCGACGTCGAGCGCGGAATCGTGCTGCACGGCGGCAACTTCTACGGCGGCCACGTGGCGTTCGTCGCGGACAACCTCAAGGCGGCGCTCGCGAACGTCGCCGGTGTGTTGGACCGCCAGCTCCAGGTGGTGTGCAACCCCGCGGAGAACGAGGGGCTGCCCGCGAACCTTGCCGGCGTCGCTGGGCCCGAGGCTTGTGCGCACAACGGCTTCAAGGCGGTCACGATCGCGACGTCGGCGCTCGCGGCTGAAGCGCTCAAGTTGGCGTCGCCCGCGAGCGTGGTGAGCCGCAGCACCGAGCTGCACAACCAAGACCAGGTGTCGATGTCGACCATCGCGTCGCGCGAGCTGGTACGGATTACGGAGCTGACCGAGCAGATCGCAGCGATGGTGCTGCTGGCGGCGGTGCAAGCGACCGACCTGCGTGGTGGCCCGCGCACGGCCCGCGCGCGCGCGATAACAGACGCTGTCCGCGAGGTGGTGCCGCGCCTGGACGGCGACCGCCGCATGGACGTCGATATCGCGGCCGCCGTTCGCTTGATTCGTAGCGGTTCGCTTCCGCTCGGCGACGAGTCGATCGGATGAGCGACGTCGGAAACGCGATCGCCAAGTCGGCTGACGAAGGCGTCACGATCGAACTCCTGATCCCGTTTCACGACTGCGACCCGCTGTTCGTGGTCTGGCACGGTCGTTATATTGAGTACATGGCGCAGGCGCGCACGGCGCTGATGAAGAGCGTCGGCCTCGACATCCCCGAGGTGCGTGCGATGGGCCACCGGATGTACATCTCGGACGTGCGCTGCCGGTACACGTTTCCGCTCACGTACGGAGAGACGGTTGCGATTCGCGCACGATTTGTGAAGACATCACCGGTGTTGCGCGTCGCATACACGTTGACCAACGTGACTCAAGGCCGCCGCTCCGCGCGCGGCTACACCGATATTGCGACGACGGACGCCCATGGAAACCTGCTCAGCACACTCCCTGAAGACATTGCGTCGAGGCTTCCTGCACTCTAGCGCCAGCGCGCTCTCGGCCATCGCGCTC
>CBDUJZ010000259.1:0-3933 GCA_965367675.1 uncultured Myxococcales bacterium
GGGGCGATGTGGCTGGGTGGGTTGAAACCTGTCCCTCGACGAGCTCGGGATGATTTGTTTTGGCGGTTGATCATGGGAGCTGAGTGGCGCTCTGCACTCAATGCGCTGCTGCCCATGAGTCTCCGAAGCCGATATCGACCACCAGCGGGACGTGGAGCGGGAGGCTGTCGTCCATGCAGTGCTCCATGCGGTCGCGGATGATGTCGATGGAGGCGTCGCGTTGTTCGGGCGGGCATTCGAAGAGCAGTTCGTCGTGGATTTGCACCATCATGACGGTGTCGAGGCCGGCGGCTTTGAGCTCGCGGTCGATTTGGATCATGGCGATCTTGCAGATGTCGGCCGCGGAGCCTTGGATGGGGGTGTTGGCGGCGACGCGTTCGCCGTATCCGCGGTCGGTCCAGTTGTTGCTCTTGAGTTCGGGGATGTAGCGTCGGCGGCCGATGATGGTCTCGACGAAGCCGGTTTCGTGGGCGTGGGCGATGGTGTCGTCGAGCCATTTTCGGACGTCGGCGTAGACTTCGAAGTAGCGCTCGATCATGGCTTTGGCCTCGTTGCGGGTGAGGCCGAGCTGCTGGCCGAGCGCGGTGGCGCCCTGTCCGTAGATGGTGGCGAAGTTGACGGTTTTGCCGATGTTTCGCTGCTCGGGGGTGACGGACTCTGCGGGCACATCGAAGATGCGGCTGGCGGTCTGTCGGTGGAGGTCGGCGCCTTCGCGGAAGGCGGACACGAGCATGGGGTCGTTGGAGAAGTGGGCGAGCACGCGGAGCTCGATTTGGCTCCAGTCGGCGGAGATGAGGGTCCAGCCTTCGCGGGGCACGAACGCTTCACGGATACGCTTGCCGTCTTCGGTGCGGATGGGCGTGCGCTGCAGGTCGGGGTCGGTGGTGATGAGTCGCCCCGAGGCGCCGGCGGTTTGCTGGAAGGTGGCGTGCACGCGCCCGGTGTCGGGGTGCACGGCGTGCACGAGGACTTCGGTGTATGTGTTGATGAGTTTGTCGAGGCCGCGCCACACGAGGATGTCGCTCGCGATGGGGTGGTTCGGTGCGAGTCGTTCGAGCACGTCGGCGGCGGTGGAGTATCCGGTCTTGGTGCGCTTGATGACCGGTAACCCCATGTCATCAAAGAGGATTCCGCCGAGCTGTTTGGGCGAGTTTAGGTTGAAGGCTTTGCCCGCGCGGTCGAAGATGGACGCCTCTACATGTTCGCGTCGGTCGGCAAACTCGGCCTGCAAGCCGACGAGGATTTCGGCGTCTACGCGGATGCCTGCGCGTTGCATTTGAGCGAGCACGCCGCTCATGGGCAGCGACACGTTGCGGTAGTTGTTTGTTTGCTTTTCGGTCTTCAAGCCGGCCTCAAGAATGGGCCACAGCTCGGCGATCGCGACGGCGTTGCTGCAGGCCCAGGGCGCGAGTTTGGCGACGGCGCACTGGTGCAGCGGTGTGCGGGATTTTCCGCCGCCGGTGACCTTCTTGGCGTCGGGGATGGTGCGCTGCAGGTACTGTTTGGTGACCTTGTCGAGGGTGTGCGGCATGGCCTTCATCGGCTCGACGAGGAACGACGCGAGTTGGGTGTCTTCGATGGGGCCGGAGAGGTCGAGGCCGTGGCGCTGCAGGGCGACCTTTTCGTCGCGGCAGCCGTGCAGGATGCGGGTCTGCGTGCTGTGCGTGAGCAGGGTGTTGAGCGTGCTCTTGGCGTCCGTTCCGAGCGCGTTGTCGGCGTCGGGAGCCGCGAGCGGGGCGTAGATGGCGCGTCCGTCGGCGAGGGCGAGGGCGATGCCGGCGAGCGGGCCGCCCATGTGGCCGCCTTCGGTGACGGGCAGTACGGCGAGTGGCGCGTCGCCGGCGGCCTCGATCCAGCTCTGCAGGTCGGCGTTGGACTCGGCGATGCTGTACTCGTGGTCCTCGGCGACCTGGGCGCGCGCTTGGGCGTCGGACTCCAGCAGGGAGTTGAATTCGAGCTCGCGGAACAGCGCGTTCACGCGTGGGGCATCGACGGGCGGCAGGATGAGGTCGTCGAGGGTGACATCGAGGGGGACGTTGCGGTCGATGGTCGCGAGGTCGCGCGACATGTACGCGGCTTGTTTGTTTCCGACGATGTTCTGCTTCTGTTTGCCTTTGAGGTCGTCGACGTTGTCGTAGATTCCGTCGAGGTTGTTGTACTTTTCGAGGAGCTTGGCGGAGGTCTTTTGTCCGATGCCGGGCACGCCGGGGATGTTGTCGGAGCTGTCGCCCATCAGGGCGAGGTGGTCGACGAACTGCGCAGGCGTGACGCCCCACTTTTTGCGGACCAGCTCTTCGTCGTAGGTGATGTCGCGCATGGTATCGAGCATGCGCACGTTGGGCCGGATGAGCTGGGCGAAGTCCTTGTCGCCGGACACGATCCAGACCTCGTGGCCGGCCTCGACCGCTTGGTCGGTGAGGGTGCCGATGACGTCGTCGGCCTCGTAGCCGGGCACCTGGAGCAGGGGGAAGTCGTGGGCTTCTACGACCTTGTGAATCCAGGGGATTTGCACCCGCATGTCGTTGTCCATGCTGGGGCGCTGCGCCTTGTACTCAGGGTATTTCTCGTCGCGGAAGTTCTTGCCGGGGGCGTCGAAGATGACGGCGCCGAACTTGGGGGTTTTGCCGCCTAGGATCTTACGAAACATGAGGGCGAAACCGTACGTGGCGTTGGTGGGGACGCCGCCGGCGGTGCTGAACGTGGACGGGATGGCGAAGAACGCGCGGTAGATGAGCGCGGTGCCGTCGATGAGTACAACGCGTTCCATTAGTCGTCCTCGTCGGGCAGGTTGCCCATGATGGTGAGGGCCTCGGTTTGCTCGGTGCGCGACGGGCGGACCATGCTCATGAATTCGCGCTGTCCGGCTTCGAGCCAGGCGACGAAGTGGCCGGCGGGCTGCAGCAGGTAGTGGTAGTCGTCGCCTTCGAGTCGTCCCCAGCCGCCGAAGTGGCGGGTGTGGATGATCCAGCTGTTCTCGTCGAACGGTTGCGACGACATGTTGAGGTTAAAGTCGCCGCCGTATCGGAAGTACTGCTCGGCGTTGGACATGTAGATGATGCGGACGGGCATGTCGTTGGCGGTCGCGACGGCGGCGACGCCGCGCATGGCGCTGCTGGCGGTCAGGTCGCCGCGGATGATGAGCACGCGGTCGTTCACGTACAGGTTGCGGACCACGTCGTATTCGGCCTGGTCGGACACAAACGACGGCACGCCGTTGCGGGCGTACGTGGTCTGCAGGAAGCGCAGGCGGTCGCCGCAGCGGTCGAGCGTGTGGCCGAGCGCGCGCATGGTGGCCTCGAGTTGGTCGGGCGAGACGCGGGCGGCGATGAGGGCGCGCGCCTCTTCGATGCGGTCCTCGTCCCAGTACGCCAGGAACTCTTCGGGGGTCTCGGCCGCCATAAAGAAGGCGGCGTAGGCGTGGTGCAGGTCGCTGATGGACTGGTCGAAGTCGAGCAGCACGAGGAACGCGGAGCGCGCCCAGCCGGCGAGCAGGTAGTTTTGCTCGGTGCCGACGCCGATGTAGACGCCGCCCACGTTGGAGATGCGGTCGCGCATGACCCAGTGGGAGAGCTCGTTGGAGATCCAGTAGTGGGAGCCGCGGGTGGTCTCTTCGGGCGGCGGGTCGGGCGAGATGGCGTCGAAGGCCGCGCGTACGTGGGCGGCGAGCGGCTGGCTGGGGTCCATGTTCGCGCCGAGCCCAGCGTCTTGCGCGACGAGCGGCTGGGCGAGCAGGGCGAGTGCTGCTGCGACGACGAGGGCGACGCGGATGACGGAACCGGGTGTGTTACGCGACATGGGCTTCCGAGCGGTTGCGACGGTTTGGGACTTAAGCGGGGTTTTAGCGCAGACGATCGACGGGTGGAATGCCGGAGTCACGTGACGGGTGGAATGCCGGAGTCACGTGACGGGTGGAATGCCGGAGTCACGTGACGG
>CBDUJZ010000260.1:0-3927 GCA_965367675.1 uncultured Myxococcales bacterium
AGCCCCAAGCTTCGCTTGCCCAGCCCCAAGCTTCGCTTGCCCGCCGCGATGCCCGTCGCTACGCTAGAAGCCCCCCTAGTGAGCACATCGTTTTGGCCAACATCGGATACATCCAGGTCGTTCGGCACTGTAACCACTTCTGCGGATTCTGTTCGAATCCAACGTCGCCTTACACCCACGACTTCGAGTCGATGAAGGTCCTCGTCGACGACTTCGTCGAGCGCGGCTACTTCGGCGTCATCCTGACCGGTGGAGAGCCCACGCTGCACCCCGAGTTGCCCAGGATCTGCGCCTACGCGCGCGACTCTGGACTGCACGTGCGCATGATCACCAACGGTCACCGGTTGGCCGACGAAGACTTCTGCCGCGACATGGCCGAAGCCGGACTCCAGCTGGTCCACGTCTCCGTGTACTCGCACAAGCCCGACGTCGAGTTTGCGCTCCGCGGCACCACCGGTTCGCTCGAACGCGCCTTCCGAGCCATCTCGAACGCGAACAAGTTCGGCATCGACATCAACATCAACTGTGTCATCAACCGGATGAACGCCGACCACCTGCACGAAACCATCGCGCACTGGATCGAGCATCACCCGTACATCCGACACTTCGTGTGGAACAACCTCGACCCCTCCATGGGACGCGCCGAGGTGAACCAAGACCAGTTCCTGCACACGCTCGCCGACATGGAAGTGTCGCTGCAAAAGGCGCTCACCCTGCTCAACGACTCCGGACGGACGTTCCGCGTCGAAAAGGTGCCGCTTTGCTACATGACCGACTTCGCGTGGGCGAGCACCGAGACCCGTAAGATCGTCAAGATGGAGGAGCGCATCGTGCACTTCCTCGACGACAAACAGACCGTCCGCCAGACACACTGGGGACACCTGTACGCCGAGTCCTGCAAGCAGTGCACCCTGCGCCCCGTGTGCGGCGGCCTGTTCGACCGCGGCGACGGCTACTCCGCCGACGAGCTCCACCCGGTATTCGTTCCGCTGGAGAGCGTCGTCGAGCCGATCATCGCCGACCCGTGGAGCGACCCCTCGCACCAGGTGCAGACCTTCGACGCATGGAAGGGCGCGTTCCAGTCGTTCAACACCGACCCGGCGACACGCGATATGCGTCCGCCCAAGGACGACGCTGCCCCCAAAGTGGGCGCGGTCACGGCCCGTGGAGAGAAGCTCTACAACGCCAAGCGCAACGCCGAGGGTAAGAAGGCGGACCGGCTGGGTGTGTCCCTCGAGAAGCCCCGCGCATAGTCTCGCTGGCGCGCACGGCCGCCGACGCCCTCCGACGTGCCGCGCCCTAAACGAGTGCCGTTCGTCGGACAAAACAACAACGGCCCGCATCGAATCGATGCGGGCCGTTGTTGTTTGCAGTTCAGTCGATACACCGACCGCGCCGGCTACTCCTGAAGGAAGTGCTCTTGGCGACGGTTGATCGTCCAGCGACGGAACATCTCCATCTCCTCTTCGTCCGCGTTCTTCAGACGCTTCACCAAGTAGTCGAAGATACCCATGTGCTTCTTGCACCAGGTGGACTCCAGCATACGGCCCTGGAGCGAGCCCTGGGTCACGTAGTTGTACTCCGGCTGCTGACCGCAGAACGTCTTGTACGTGCAGGACGAGCAGCCCGGGAGCGCCTCGTTGGTGCTCGCGACGACCAAGGCGCGAACCTTGGGGCTGTCCATGACGTCGGCGAGCTTGTCGGTCGCAACGTCACCGATCAGGAAGAACTCGTCTCCCATCGCGGCGACCATACGGCCTTCGTCGCTGCTGTAGATACGACCGCTGGGGTGATACGCGAGCTGCCCGATTCCGCAGCCGCCCGGGGTCCGGAGGTCGAGGTAGTTCGGGTCGAACGAGTTCATCATCTTGTTGAGCATGATCGCGGCGAGCCGCTCCATGACCTGCGTACCGTTACGGTTCAGCTCCAAGATGTAGTCGAGCGTCTTCTCGTAGAACTCCAGGAACTCGTCCATGGAGTAACCGAGCGTCTTGCTCGAGGCGGCGGCGAAGCCGAACGGGTCGAGCACGCGGATGAACACCGCACGACAGCCCATGTTCACGTACGTGTCGACGATCTCCTTGTGCAGCGGAAGCGCGTGCTTGGTGACCGTCGGCAGCGCCTCGGCGTGGTACAGGTTCGGGTCGAGACCCAACTCCACGTACCGCTCGTTGACGCGCTTGAGCCAGCTCTGCGCCAGCTCCCACGAGTCGCCGCCCTTGTAGATGCGGACCTTGTTGTGAAGCTCTTTCGGACCGTCGATGCTGGTGCAGATCTGCACCTTGTTCTCGATCAAGAACTCGAGCTTCTCCTCGGTCATCAAGCTCATGTTCGTCACGAGCGAGAACGACAACTCACGCTTGAGCGTCTTGTTCTGCTCCTGCGCGTACTTGACGGTCGAGACGAGCACGTCCCAGTTCGCGAGCGGCTCGCCACCCTGGAACTCGATCGTGAGCCCCGGGCTCGGCGACTGCAGCGCGAAGTCGACACACTGGTGTGCCGTCTCCTCGGACATGTCCGTGTCCTCCCGCTTCATCCCCACGATCGAGGAGTGGCAGTACTGACAGCCGAAGTTACAACGCTCGGTGAGCACCAACGCGTGAAGCGAAGGCCCGTACATCACGTGCTCTCGACGAAGCCAGAAGCGGCGCTCGTACTCTTCGTCGGACATGCCGCCCGATGATACAAAGCCCTTCTCCGCCAAGTCCTTGAACAGCGTACCGTCGACCGGAAGCTCACCCTCCACAAACTTCTTGAAATCGTCCGCACCCAAGATGCTCCACTCGCCCAGATCGTTGCTTACAAAGTAAGCATCCTCCACGCGACGGAAGTTGAAAGGACGAAGACGGTCCGCCTTGACGTTGGAGAGCTCGAACGGTTGCGATACTGTGGTCATGAAGCCTGCTAAGACGAAAGTTGCGACCCCCACTAAGTAGCTTACCCATAGGCACATGCCAACATCCCAAACGCACGAATCGCACGCGACGCTTACCCTGCGCTGCAACAACAGGTGCGTGTTCTGCGCCCAGCGCGCACTCGCGGAGCGTCCAGACGCGCTTCCGGACGTCCCCATTGGCACGCAGAGCGTGGTTATCCACGGCGGCGAGCCCACGCTGCACCCCGAGCTCGTCGAGTACATCGCCGGCCTCCGGGAACAAGGCGTTGAGCGCATCCTACTGCAAACAAACGGCCGCCGACTTGCGTATCCCAACGTTGTAGAAACGCTCGTCGACGCGGGATTGACCCATGTGGACATCTCCCTGCACGGCCATCAGCCCGAGGTGCACGACTACCACACCAACGTGCCGCGGAGTTTCAAACACACCGCGAAGGGAATCCTGAACGCGGCGGGCTCCCCCCTGCATGTCGGCGTGACCACCGTCGTCACACGCTCCAACTTCCGACACCTCCGCAGCATCGCCACGCTGTTGACTCGCATGAAGGTGGACGCGTGGCACCTCGCCGCCGCTCGCCCGTTCCCAGGCGACGCCATCTGGGAGCGCGTGGCACCGCGCTTGGGCATGATCTCGGAGGGCCTGCAGACCGCATTGGAAGCCGCGCACGCCGCCAAGCTTCCGACTGTCACGACAGGCATTCCGGCGTGCATCTCCGGAGCACGCGGCGTGTCGCTCGATTCGGCCCGTATCGATCCCTCGGCTCCGCAATGCGTCATGTGTCCGGCGATGTCCCGTTGCGGCGGCGCGTACCCCGGCCACCCGGACAAGTTCTCCGCCATCGACTTGGTCCCGGTATCGGCCAAGCCGGCCGACGTGACGCTCCCTGAGGCGTTGTGGTTTGGGCAGCTCGGAGAGACGGGCTAGCGGTCTTCGGCGCACTGGTTCGGCGGCGCACTGGTTCGGCGGAGCATTGGTTCGGCGGCGCACTGGTTCGGCGGAGCATTGGTTCGGCGGCGCACTGGTTCGGCGG
>CBDUJZ010000261.1:0-3764 GCA_965367675.1 uncultured Myxococcales bacterium
GTCTTCGCGGCGGCCTTCGGCTTCGCGGCGGCCTTCGGCTTCGCGGCGGCCTTCGGCTTCGCGGCGGCCTTCGGCTTCGCGGCGGCCTTTCGCTTGGGCGCGATGGCCTTGCGGTAGTCCGCAACCTGCTCGCCGGAGAGGACCTTCATGTGGTTCGACACATCCCAGTCGAAGCCGAGTTCGGTGATCTGCGCGCGCAGGTCAGAGGACGAGACGCCGAGCTCTTTGGCGAGCTGATAGATTCGAAGGGGACTTTCGTTGGCCATGGGGCCTCCTCGGTGTCGGCTAGCGGGTGGCTAGCAGGTGGCTAGCTCTTTGCTGGCGCGGCGGAGTCAGTGCTGAACTTCTTCTTGATGTGGAGCATCTGGAAGATGGAGAGCAGCATATTGACGAAGATGTAGAGTACGAGCCCGGACGGCAGGAACAGCATCATGGCGGTGAACATGATCGGCATGATCCGGTTCACTGTCTTCATTTGCGGATTGTCGACAGCTTGCGGCATCAGGCGCTGTTGCACCACCATGACAGCGCCCATGAGCACCGGCAATACGAAGAACGGGTCCGGCTGCGACAGGTCTTGGACCCAGAGCATGAACGGCGCGTTGTACAGCTCCGCGGAGCCCCAAATCGTGCGGTAGAGCGCGAAGTAGATCGGCATCTGCATGAGCATCGGCAGGCAGCCGCTCATGGGGCTGACGCCTTCTTCCTTGAAGAGCTTCATCTGCTCTTCGGCCAGCTTCATGCGGTCGGATTCGTACTTGGTTTGGATGACCTTCAGGCGCGGCTGCACCCGCTTCATCTTCTCCATGCTCTCGTAGCCCTTCTGCGTGATCGGGAAGAGCAGCAGCTTGATGAAGAGCGTCAGGATGATGATCGCCAGGCCCCAGTTGACCACCCAGCCTTGGAAGAACAGCAGCGCGATCCGGATGGGGATCGCGAGGAAGCTGAACATGCCCAGGTCGATAGAGCGGTTGAGGTCGTTCGGGAACGGCGTCAGGTAGTCGACGTGCTTGGGGCCGGTGTAGAGCGTGAACGCGAAGGTCTCGGTCGCGCCGCCGGCGAGGTCGAACGCGGCCGAGGACAGGCGCGTGACCATGTGGTTCGCGTCGACCGGCTCGTAGCCGCATCGCGTGATGGTCGTGCCCTCGAGCGGCATGAGCGCCGTCATGAAGTACTGCTCGTCGACGCCGCCGAACGAAACGGTCTCGGCGGCCGAGCCGTACGTGCGGGCCTCTTCGATCTTGCGCGCGGGGCGACGCTCCACGCCGAAGTCGCCGGCGCAGATGCCTTCGAGCACGCTGGCGGAGCGGTTGAACATGCCGCCGCCCTCGGGCGAGAACTCGCCGTACATCGATGTGGTGAGGCCTTCGAACCGGCGCGTGGCCGAGCTCAGGTTCTCGACCGCGACGGTCACGCTCATGCCGAAGGCGTCGTCGCTGGCAGCGTAGGTGCGCGTGACACGAATCGCGCTGTCGGGCGACGTCCACTCCATGACGATCGTGCCGTCAGCGGCGCCGTCGGAGACGACCGAGTACACGGAGTCTTCGCGGAGGTCCGGGAGACCGCCGAGCTTGATCGAGAGCGGGAAGTGGCTGTCGGTCGCGGCCGGGAACACGCCGATGATGCTCTCGCGCGGCACGTACTGCGTGGGCTCACGGACGGTGACACCGCGCATGCGGCCACCGACGTTCGAGATGGACACGTCGTGGTTCGAGCCGGAGATGGTGAGCGCCGGAAGCGCCTCTGCTTCGACGAACGCGGGCGCGGCCTCGCCGGAGCCGTCAGCGGCGGGCGCGACGGCGGCCACGGGCGCGACCTCAGCGGGTGCTGCTTCGGCGCCCGACCCGTCGGTCTCTGCTGCGGGCACAGGTGCGCTGGGCGGCGGCGTCGCGAACGAGGTGTAAACCACGGTCACGCCGAGCGCCAAGAGCACAGCGAGGAACATGTTCTTCTGCTGTCCCTGATTCTGGTCGTTCAGAAAACCGCTCATCGCTCGTCGTGTGTTTCGGGCTGGGACAGAGACGCGGGCGCCTCAGGAACAGGGTCATAGCCCCCTTTGGTAAAGGGGTGACACCTGCAAATTCTCTTCGCGGCAAGAACGCCACCGCGCGGAACGCCGTGGGTCTGGATCGCGATAGCCGCATACTCTGAGCACGACGGGGTGAACCGGCACGCTGGCGGCAAAAACGGCGAAATCGCGGCTTGATATAGATGGATCATACCGAGTGCAAGGCGCTTCATTGCGTTGCGCCCTCGGCTTTGGGCCGCTTAAACTCTTTCGCCCACCGCAGCATGTCCGCCTCTAGTCGGTGATATCCGGCTTGAGCGGCGGGTGCGCGGGCGATGACCACGAAATCGATGCCGTCCGGCCAGGCCGACTTGTGCAGGCGAAAAACCTCGCGGATCCATCGCTTTACTTGCGAACGGATCGGCGAGTTTCCGACCTTACGGGACACCGTGATGCCGAGGCGCGAAGCCCCGGAAGATCGCGGAACGCTCGAAATCGCCACACGCTTGGTGCGGAACTTCGTTCCTGTGGTCTGCACACGAACGTAGTCCGCACGCCGAACCAATCGTTCCGACTTGCGGAAACACTGGTCAAGCGTGAGGCCGACGACCCCGTCATCGACGAGGGACATCGACGCGGCTTCTACTTGCGCGGCGTCGTCGAACAGAGGCGCTTGCGGCCCTTCGCGCGACGGCGCTTGATCACGTTCTGACCGGACTTCGTGGCCATACGGGCACGGAAGCCATGGGTACGACGACGACGAATATTGCTGGGCTGGAAGGTACGCTTCACGGGGTACTCCTTCGAGTTTTTCGGGCCAACGACGGACCGCGAACGGCTAAATGTCGAGGGCTGAGTGCCGCCGGAATCGACGGGCCATGCCCAACGGGCCAAGGGCCGCGGACAATAGTGTACGGGGGCACCATGTCAAGCGAAGATGCGACCCTGTCGATCACCATCGCGCTGCCAGCGCCATCCACTACGCCCGCTCGCCGTTACGCTGCGCGGGTATAACGCCCCAGATCGGACCCTGAACGCTGACCGCGACCCGGTCGCCAGCGCGGAGCGTTTCGCCCTCCCCGCGTCCACGAATCGCCGACCGACGCGCGCGCAGCCGGTGTCCGTCGAGCGTGAACGCCACCCAATCGACAGCGCCAGCCGAGCGCGCGCTGATCACCTCGCCAGCACCGGCGGCGCTTGAGCGAAGTTCGAGCGCGTCGGGGCGCACCAGCGCAAGCGCATCCGTCGCCGCCCCTCCCGCCGGCCAGCTCACAGGACCGAGCGCGCACCGTGCCGTCGCGCCACTGCCGTGCACCGGCAGCCACTGCGCTTCGCCCAACGCCTCGGCCACCACGGGCGCGAGCGGGCGCTCGTACAGCTCGCCCGGCGTGCCGGTCTGCACGTGGCGGCCATCGCACAGCACCGTGAGCGCGTCCGCGAACTCCAACGCGTCCGCCGGCCGATGCGTCACCCAAACCACCGTGCGGTGCTGGCCGCCGTTTGCCCCCCGAGCGTACTCCAACACCGGGCGACGCAGCCGCGCCGCGAGCGTCTCGTCGAGGTGCGCGAACGGCTCATCGAGCAGGAGGATGTCGGCGGGGGCGCACAGCGCACGACCGACCGCCACCCGTTGCGCCTCGCCGCCGCTCAGCGCGCTGACGCCCCGCTCTGCCAGGTGCGTGAGCTCCAACAGCTCCAGCACGCGGTCCACCTCGACGCCCGCGTTCGCCGGCACAGCAAAGGCGATGTTCTCGCG
>CBDUJZ010000262.1:0-3727 GCA_965367675.1 uncultured Myxococcales bacterium
ACCCTTCCTGAGCGAAGTCGAAGGAACCCTTCCTGAGCGAAGTCGAAGGAACCCTTCCTGAGCGAAGTCGAAGGAACCCTTCCTGAGCGAAGTCGAAGGACAGGTTCCACCCCACCCACAACATCCATCCCCACCGTCCTGAGCACGGGTTGCCGTGAGCTTGCCGGAGGGAAGGGCGTACACCGGTAGCTCCGGCGGCCGAACACGACCGCGGGGTGTATCGGGCTCGACCGTGTGCGGGATATTGTCGCTATCGCCGAGTGGTTGGAGCAGCATCGGGACGCGACGCTGAACGTGGGGCGGTAGCGACCGGCAGCGGTCGCACGGTTGCGATCACGGGCAGGGGAACACGGCGTCCATCGCGGTGATCACCTCGTCCACGTCCGCGCTGTCCAGGTCGTCCCACGCGGCAGCGAGGATGGCGGCGTTGGTGGCGTCGCGCTCGCCGGCTTCGCGGTTGAGCACCGGGCCGAGGATGCTCAAGAACGCGGCGTCGGCGGCTTTGGCGGCGCCGTCGGCGGTTGCCCAGTCTTGCAGGCGGTCGACCACGATTTGGGCCACGCCGTGCATGAGCGCGGTGTCGAGCTGGCCCACCGCGAGGTCGCGGGTCGCCAGGTCTTCGGCTTCTTCGGCGTTGTCGATGTCGCGCCAGCAGCGGACGCCCAGGATGGCGTCCCACACGCGGTCGTGGGTGTTGGGCACGATGTCGCGGATGTAGCCGGACAAGCCGAGCCCGCCTTCGCGCGGCTCTGCGCCGGTGTAGTACGCGTAGGAGGAGTCGCAGTCCTTGGCGGCCACGGCGCAGGTGGTCGCCTCTTTGTGCGTCGACACGTACATGAACCACAGCAGCGCGGCTTCGACGCGGGCGGCGTTCACTTCGAGGTCGTTGCCGAGGATGCCCTGCTGGAAGGCGTCGTTGAGGATCGGCAGGATGAGCGCGGGGCCGACGCAACGGTCGGGGTCCATGGCCGGCACGCCTTCGTCGCGGCAGCGCAGGGTGTCGCCGGAGTCGGGGTCGGTCACGGGTGCGTAGTGCTCGTCTTCGCGGCGCTGAACGCGGGAGTCCAGGCCCTCGCCGGTCGCGTACACGTCGCGCGCGCTGATGAAGTCGTCGGTGGTCATGCCGTCGTTGCGCCACAGCAGGTCGGCGATCTGCTCGAAGCCGGCGATGCGGCCGATCGACGAGATGCTCTCCTCGATGCGGTGGTATTCGTTGTCGTCGGAGACGCAGGCGTCCCACTCGTCGTCGGCGCCGGGCGTGTAGTCGGAGGCGAGGGGCTCGCAGACGGTGGGCGTGACGTCGGCGCTGGTGTCGGCGCCGGTATCTGCACCGGTGTCGGCGCTGGTGTCGGTCGTGGCGTCAGTTCCCGTATCTGCGCCGGCATCCGAAGCGTCCGCGGTCGCGTCTCCCGTCGTGTCGGCTGCCACGTCCATGCCGGCGTCCACTCCGGTATCGGTCTCGGTCGGGTCGTCCTCCGTGCACGCGCCCGCGAGGGTCAGGGCAAACAGGAGGGCGAAGCGGGGGCGCGCGAGGCGAGTCAAACGGGAGGAGAACGCTGTCATGGGAATTCGCTAGGGGTGTTGTTGGGAATCGAAGCCGAACTCGAAGTGCAGCAGCACGCTGCGCCCCGGTCCGTTTACGCTGGAGCCGTGTGCGCGGTAGGCCACGTCGCCCAGGTTCTCGACCACGAGCGTGGTGGCGAAGAACGGGTCCATGCGGTAGCCGGCGCGGACGTCGAAGATGGCGTAGCCGGGCGTGCCGCCGCGCGGGATGCGGGCGTCGCTCACGTCGGCCAGAGACAGGCGGTCTTGCAGGGTCGCCCAGCGCGTGGCGGCGCCGAACCAGACGCCGTTCGGCAGCTCCCAACCCAGCTCGACCGTGCCGTTCAGCGGCGGTACCCGAGAGATCGGTTGGGTGCCGTCATCGCCGCTCGGCAGGGGCTCGTCGCCGCGCGCCCACGAGATGGTGCCCTCGACCCACACGTCGGCGGCTGCGTCGGCGGGCGACTCCACGCGGGCGGTGGCCTCGAAGCCGCGGATCACCGCCGTGCCGTCCACGTTGACCAGCTGCAGGATGTTCCACGCGTTGCGGCAGTCGTTGTTGCCGCTGGGGCAGTCGCTGGCGTTGCGGCCCGCGCGGCTGATCGCGTCGTGCAGGGTCATGCGGTAGGCCCACAGGTCGAGCGAGAGCCACGACGCGCGCACTTTGACGCCGCCTTCCAGCGTGAGTCCGCGCTCGGGCCGCAGGTTCGCGTTTTCGAGCTGGTAGCCCGGTCCGGTGCGCTGGCGTGAGGTCAGGTCGTCCAGGTTCGGCGCGCGGAAGCCTTGGTCGGCGCCGACCAGGAGCGTGAGCCAATCGGTGGCCCAAAACTCGGCGCCGGCGCTGCCGACCAGCGCGGTCCAAGCGGCGTCGACGGCGGCGGACTCGGACTCGGGGTCGCCTGGAGCATGTGCCGCAGCGCCTGCGAAGCGGCCGCCGGCGCGCAGTCGGACGCGCTCCATCAGCTCAAGCCGTGCCTCGGAGTACACGCCGCCCCACGTATAAGTCGACCCGTCTAAGTACTGGCCACGACTGCGGTTTCTGGTGATGTCGAGGTCGGTGAATTGCAGCCACGCGACCGACTCCACGCGGTCGTGCAGCCCGTCGGCGCCGTACGCGAACGTGAGCGCGCCCCAGTCGCTCAGCTCAAGCTCTGGCGACTCCGCTTTGATGCGCAGGCCGTAGGAGTCCACGTCGTCGCGGCCGCCGTTCACGGTGAACGACGACGGTCGATCGTGGGTGCGACGCTCGTGTTGGCGCTGCCAGCTGAGTCGAATCTGCAGGTTGCGTACCGCGCCGATGTCGCCGTCGACGCCCGCGAAGGTGACGGTGCGGAACTGCTCGTCGTACACCAAACACTCGTCGAACGGGGCGTAGGGCGGGGCGCATTGGTCGGTGCGCGGCGCGTCGGTTTGGCGGTAGTTGTAGGCGGCGAGCGTGAGGTCGAGCGTGGGGGTCAGGCGGGCCACCAAGCGGCCGTCGCTGGTGAGCTCTTGGAAGCCGGTGCCGAGCTGCGTGACCCCGTCGTCGGCCAGCCGCGGCACCTCGGGCAGCTCGCCGGTGGTGGGGCTGACGACCGCGCCGCCGCCGCGCAGGAGGCCGAAGTCGCGGTAGCCGACGCCGCCGAGGATGGCCACGTCGGGGGTGATCTGGGCGTCGAGCTGCAGGCGGTGCGAGACGGCGTCGCTCGCGGTGTCGATGTCGAGCAGGTAGCGCGGTGAGACGCGCCAGCCGGACGCGCCATCGCGGGAGGGCGAGATGGGAACGGCCTCGATGGCGCCGGCGATCGCGTCGGAGCCGTACAGCGTCGAGGCGCTGCCGCGCAGCACGTCGATGTGGTCGAGCGTGGCGGAGTCGACCGTGAAAAAGTACTGGTTGGGGCCTTGGCGAAACAGGCTGTTGTTGAGGCGCACGCCGTCGAACATGAGCACCGTCTGTTGGCCCGTGCGTCCGCGAATATAGGGCGACGCCTGGCTCTGCGCGGTCTGCTGGATGTAGATGCCGGGCTCGTATCGCAGCGCGTCGGGCGCCGAGCGCGGGAGCCGTCGACGGACCTCTTCACGGGTGACGCGGGTAGACGCGCGGCCGTCGTGCGGGACGTCGTCGATGCGTGTCTCGGAGGAGCCGAGCGGCGTGACGTCGTCGAACTCCGACCAGTCGAAGTCGCCGCTACCGTCGGTCTCGAGC
>CBDUJZ010000263.1:0-3688 GCA_965367675.1 uncultured Myxococcales bacterium
CACCACCCACCGAATCATCCTGAGCTTGTCGAAGGACAGGCTTCAACCCACCCACACCCCCCCCAGCACCACGCGCCAGCCGTTGACCTGCCGCCACGCCCGGTCCAGTGTCCCGCTCTCCTCCGCGCTCCCGCCCGCAGCGGTCCCCCCTACGACGCAACGCGATGTCTAACGCAATCACCTCTCCTCGCTCTCCTCTGGCGCACCAGGGGCTTCGCGCCGCCGCGCTGACGGCCGGCCTCAGCGCGTCGTCGGCCTGTGGCGGAAACACCGCACCGCCGTTGCTAAACACCCAGGACGTGACCGTGGACGCCACCGACGTGGCCGCCGATGGGGTCGCCGAGCAGGACGCCAACCCAGCCGACGTTGCCGATGACGCTGCCGAAGATGTCGCCGACACCACGCCGCCGCCCGAGCCGGTGAGCCTGCGCGTCGCCACCTTCAACGCGTCGCTCTTCCGCAGCGGTGACGGAGATCTGCGCTCCGACTTGCCCGGTGGCGCCGACGCCGACGCGCTCCGCGTTGCCGAGGTGTTGCAGCGCGTGCGCCCGGACATCGTGCTCATCAACGAGTTCGACTGGGACGACGGCGGAGAGGCAGCGCGCGTGTTCTCTGCCGAGTACCTGGCGGTCGGGCAGAACGGCGCCGAGGCGCTCGAGTACCCGTACTGGTATGTGCCAACGACCAACACCGGCGCCCACTCCGGCGTGGACCTGGACGGCAACGGCGAAGCGGTCTCCGCGCCGGGCTCGCAGTCGTATGGAAACGACGCGTTCGGCTTCGGGCAGTTCCCCGGCCAATACGGCATGGTCGTCTTCTCGCGCTACGTGCTCGACGCGCAGCGCCCCCGCACATTCCAAACGCTGCGCTGGGCGGACATGCCCGACAACCTGCTGCCCACGGACTGGTACTCCGAGGAGGCCGCCTCGGTGTTCCGGCTCTCGTCCAAGAACCACGTCGACCTGGCCGTGGACGTCGACGGACACACGCTCCACATCCTCGCCAGTCACCCGACACCGCCGAGCTTCGACGGCTCCGAAGACCGCAACGGACGCCGGAACCATGACGAGATCCGGCTGTGGAATGACTACGTCACCGGAGGCCAAGCGGCAGCGTACATCCAAGACGACGCCGGCACCGCGGGTGGGCTCGATGCCTCCGCACACTTCGTGATCCTGGGCGACCAGAACAGCGACCCCAACGACGGGGACAGCCGACGCGAAGCGCTCACCGCCTTGTTGGCAAACCCGCGCGTACAAGACACGCAGCCCGCCAGCGACGGCGCCGCTGCCGCAGCCATCTCTGACGGTCGCGTCAACCAGACGCACACGGGCGACGCGCGCCTCGATACGGCCGACTTCAGCGATAACCAAGTCGGCAACCTGCGGGTCGACTACGCGCTGCCCTCCGCCACCCTGCAGGTGGTCGACTCCGGCGTCTTCTGGCCCGCCCCGGACACCGAGTTCGCCGACCTCGAGAACGTGTCCGACCACCACCTCGTATGGGTCGACATCGTCATCAGCGCCGAACCAGCGGAGTAGGCGCCGAACCAGCGGAGTAGGCGCCGAACCAGCGGAGTAGGCGCAGGCGCGCAGCGTCTCACTCCAGCCGTCCCTCAATCGCACAGCGCCTTGAACGTAGCGCTCCGCTAACGCGACTCCGCTAAGGCAGCGGCACACAGACCGCCGTCCCCGTGCTCAGCGTATCCGTTGTCGGGCGCCGCAACAGCGCCGTGCCGCGCAGCTCGCCGAGCACCAGCGCCGCGATGTCCCCGTGCGTAACGATCACCGCGACGCCATCGCCGGAGGTCTCCGCCCGAACGTCGTCCAGCAGCGCCAGCACCCGAGCCTGGCCGTCCGCCAGCGACTCGCCATCCGCGGGGCGCGGGTCTTGGCCTGCGCTCCACACCGCCACCCGATCGTCCCACGACATTGTGCCGTCGAGGGAGCGCAGCCGAACGTCGACAATGATCTCTGCGTCGGGCGCCAGCAGCGCGGCGGTCGCCTGCGTGCGCCCCGTCGGGCTCGAAGCGACCCAGGTCGAAGCGTCGATTCGCGGCAATACGTCCACCAGCGCGAGCGCCTGCGCTTCACCGGCCGGCGTCAGGCTGTCCAACTGCTCGGCCGACATCTCCGGCCTTGGGTCCAGGTTCTTGAACGCCTCCGCGTGACGCACCACGCAGATCGTCGCGTGGGCCTCATTCGGCACCTCGGCGAGTTGAGCGCCGGAGCAGGCGCCGAACGTGGCGGCAATGAACAGCGCGCCACAGGTCGGCAGCAGGCGTAACAGGCGAGGGCGGTGATTTGAGAACGGCATGGCGTGTCCAGTCGAGGGTCGAGGTCGGCGTTTGGTCATGTGCCTGTCCCCCGCCGTTCGCGCAATCGCGCCGCTTCGGCTATCGAGCAACCCCGCGCAACCTCTCGCGACCGCGCCTCCGCGCGAACACAGCCGCTCAACGAGCCCGTGTCCGAATCCGCTCCAACATCTAAGCTCCCCAGCCGCGCCGCGATCCTCGGTACCGTGTGGCCCATCGTGCTCGCCAACGCGTCCGCGCCACTGCTTGGGCTCGCCGACACCGCCGTCCTCGGTCGCGCCGGCACCGTCGCTGAGCTCGCCGCGGTAGCGCTCGGCAGCCTCGTTCTGTCGTTCGCGTATTGGGCGTTCGGCTTCCTGCGCATGACCACCACCGGCTTCGTGGCCCAAGCCGACGGCGCCGGCGACGGGGAGGGCGCTCGGACCGCGTTGACCCGCGCGCTGCTCATGGGCACTGCGCTGGGCGTGGTCTTGCTGCTGGTCCGCGGCCCCATCGCTGCGCTCGCGCTCTCACTGCTCGACGGCTCGGCCGATGTCGAAGGAATCGCCAGCGAATACGTGCGAACGCGCATGCTCGGGGCGCCCGCCGCGCTCGCCACGTTCCCGCTCATCGGCGTGCTCATCGGGCTGGGCGCGTCCCGCCGGCTGCTTATCGTTCAAGTCACGATCAACGCGCTCAATATCGGGCTCGACGTGCTGCTTGCCGGCGTGATGGGGCTCGGCGCGACCGGCGTCGCGATGGGTACGGCGATCGCCGAGTGGGTGGGTCTGCTGATCGCCGGCGCGATGGTCGTCGGGCTGATGCGTGCCCGCTGGCCCGAGGAGCGGTTCAAGCTCGACCGGGCACGGTTGTTCGACCTGACCGAGGTCCGCGCCACGCTCCGCGCCCAGTTCGACGTCATGGCGCGGACCATCTTTATGCTGAGCGGCTTCGCGTGGTTCACCAACCAGGGCGCGCGGTTTGGCGACAGCACACTCGCCGCGAATCACATCCTCCTGCAAATGGTCTCGTTCAGCGCGTTCGTCCTCGACGGCTTCGCGTTCGCCACAGAGTCGCTCGTCGGCCGCGCGCTCGGTGCAGGCGATCGGCGCGCGTTCGACCACGCGCTGCGTGTGACCTCCGAGCTCGCTGTTGTGTCGGCCCTCGCGCTGTCTGGACTCGTCGTCGCGCTGGGGCCCACGCTCGTGGCGGCGCTCACCACGCTCGAACCCGTGCGAGAAGTCGCCGGCGCGCACCTCGGATATGCGGCGGTGTACATCGCCGTGTCGGTGGGAGCGTTCCAGCTCGACGGCGTGTTCATCGGCGCCACGCGGACACGCGCCATGCGCAACGCCTCGCTGGCCTCGGTGCTCTTGTTCCTGGCGCTGTCGGCCG
>CBDUJZ010000264.1:0-3515 GCA_965367675.1 uncultured Myxococcales bacterium
GGCCGCGGCGCCGGCCCCGCAGCCGTAGGCTCGTCAAACCCCGCGCGAGCGATGGACACGAGCGGCGCGAACGGCGTGCGGTCGTCCTGCTCCAGACGCGCCGTCACCACCGCCCAGCCCGCCGCCCGAAGCTTGTGCTCCGCCAGGCTTCTCAGCGTGGTCTTGCCATAACCCGGCGGCGCCACGAGTAGCGACAACCCGGTGCGCTCGCGCGACGCGGACGCGTGGTCCAACAGCGCGGCGAGCTCGGGCGCTCGGCCCACGCAGCCCGAGCCGAACAGCCAAGCGCCGTGCGACGCCACCGCACGGCCACCCGTCGCGCCAGCGTCCAGCCGCTCCTCCACCAGCTCCCGTAGCTCCAACGCCACATTCCAAGCGCTCGGCGGGCGCTCGGTGGGCTCGCGACGAAGCAACGCGTCCACCAGCCGAATCAGCTGCGGCGGCGCGTCGGGGGCAAAGTACGCCAGCGATGGCGCGTCGTCCGTGACCCGCCGATGCAGACGCTCGAACACGTTGCCCTCAAACGGCACCCGGCCCGTCACGAGGTCGAAAATCATGCAGCCGAGCGAATACAAATCGCTCCGCGGATCGACCGGCGTACCGTTGACCTGCTCCGGCGAAAGGTAATCCACGCTGCCCACGATCGCGCCGTCGACCGTGCTGCCGGTGGTGTCCTGACCGAGCAACCGAATCACACCGAAATCGGCCAGCCGCGGGCGAGCAGAGTTGGGCTCGATAAGCACATTCTCCGGCTTCAGGTCGCGGTGCACGATACCCTGCCGGTGCACGTAATCGAGCGCATCGCACAGGCTCGCCAGCACGGGCACGAGCACCGAAAGCTCCGCGCCAGCCAGGGCGCGAAGGTCACCGTCCACCAGCTCCATCGCGATGTACCGGTGCCCCTCCCAATCGCCCAGCGCGAACACGCGGAGCACGCCAGGATGGTCGAGCCGAGCGATGGCGCGATACTCCCGCTCAAACCGGCTCTGCAGCCGCGCGCGCGACGCGTCCTTTCGCAGCAGCTTGATGGCCACAAACTCGCCGTTCTTGGTGTCGGTCGCCGAGAACACCTCGCTGGTCGCCCCCTGCCCCAGCAGCGCTTGCACACGGTAGCGCCCGTCGATCAGGTCACCCGCCGAGGCGGCCGCTGGGGCGCCCTCGGTGAGCTCCGCCGCCAGATCCTGGACGGCCGAGCGCGCGAGGTCGGCGAAGCCTTCCGGCGCGAGCACGTCGGGCTCACCGTCGGCCAGCAACATGCGCTCCAGCTCCGGTAGCCAGCGCGGTCCGTCGGGTCGCAGCGCCGCGAGTCTCCGCTCTTGCTCGTGAGCCGGCCGGTCACAGATCACATCAAAGGTGTCCATGAGCGCGGCGAAATCTGTCTCCGATGGCATCGACTACAGGGGTGGAAGCGAGAATGATGCGGCGCGCCATCGACCAGCCGACAGCGTACACCGAACACGTGAATCGCGCCCCAACTCCATCACGGAATCGCGCCCCAACTCCATCACGGAATCGCGCCCAAGTTGCATCACGGAATCGCGCCCAGGCTGCATCACGGAGTCGACACCCGACAGCGCCGAGTGACGCCCCCAGATCACACGCTGAACGCCAGAACACACGGGAGTACGCCGCACTACGAGAGGTGGGCTTTGAGCCACGCGCGCGCCGCCCGAAGGTCGCGCTCCACGGTCGGAATCGACAGGCCCATCGCGGTCGCGATCTCCGAAGCGTTCAGCCCGCCGAAGTAGCGCAGTTCGAGCACCCGTGCCTTGCGCGGCGCGCGCTCGTGCAGCCGCGTGATGCCATCGTTCACGGCGATGATGCTGTCCAAATCCGCTCGGGACGCCGGCGTATCGTGCAGGGTCACGCGCGACCGATCGCCGCCGCGTTTCTGCGCGCAGCGGGCCCGCGTGTAGTCCACCAGAATCTGGCGCATCGCCGTCGCCGCCACCGCCACAAAGTGCTCCGAATCGTTGTAATCCGCACACTCCGCGGCGGCGAGCTTCGCGAACGCCTCGTGCACCAGCGCGGTCGGTTGCAGCGTGTGCCCCGCCCGACCAGCGAAGTAGCTACGCGCGATCCTGCGGAGCTGTTCGTAGGTGCGCGCAGAGACCGCACCCACGTGAAGTGAGCCACCATCGGCGTCTCCCCGCAACGATGAAGCGCACGCCGGCAGCCCGCCTTCGGGCGGGAGCTCTGCGCTCATCGTGGGAGAGTCGATTCGACTCTGAAGCTCATCTTAGAATCCCGCGCTCGAAACACCGACGGGCCGACAACTGTGCGGCGACTCCACCCAATGTACGTGGTTGCCGACGCGCGGTCCAACCCCAATCGGGCCGCCGCGTGTAGCGGCAGGAACTAAGCGGGAGAGCCCCCGATTCATTGCCCCCGCCCCCATCGAGCGATACCCTCCTCACTTCCCCAAACCAAACATCGCTATGGAACTCCCCCCGTCGACGCTCCCCCTCGGCGCGTTCTCCCTCTCCCTCGCCGTCGCCGACCTCGGCGCATCACGCACCTTCTACGAGACCATCGGCTTCGCCACGCTCGGCGGAGACGCCGCACAAGGCTGGCTCATCCTCAGCAACGGCAGCGTCACGCTCGGCCTGTTCCAGGGCATGTTCCCCAAGAACACCCTCACGTTCACACCCGGCTGGGGCCCCGGCGCCGAACCCCTCGAGTCCTTCGAAGACGTGCGCGACATCCAAGCCAAACTCAAAGCCGCCGGACTCACGCTCGCCGCCGAGACCGACCCCGAAGGCACCGGTCCAGCACACATCGCGCTCGAAGACCCGGACGGAAACCCGATCCTGATCGACCAGCACGTGCCGCGGCCCAAAGCGTAACTGCGACGAGGCACGGCGGCGCTACGCTACTGCGCCACCTGCGCTACAACGATGTACTGATCCGGCAGCGTCACCGGCGACACCGCCGCACTGAAGCCCGCCGCCTCCAACTCGGCAATCACCGCCTCAGGCGCCAACCGCATCCGCGCCGGCGGCCCATGCGTCGCCTCCGCGCTGAACTCCACGATCACCAGCTTGCCGCCCGCCCGCAGCGTGCTCGCCAGGTGCTCCGCATACGCCACGCGCGCGCCCAAGTGGTGCCACACGTTCACCACCAGCACCCGATCCACGCTGCCGACCTCGAGCCCGGACGCCGAGTGCGTGGCCGCGATCGAGCGCAGGTTCGGCAGCGACTCTTCCGCCGCCCGCTCGTTCAGAAAACGCACCATATCCGGCTCGATGTCCGTGCCGATCACTTCGCCCTCCGGCACCGCCCGCGCCAGCCGAACCGCGAAGTAGCCCGTGCCGGAGCCCACATCAGCGACCGTCATCGACGGCTCCAGCTCCATCGCCCGCAACACCTCGTCGGGCTGCTGCCACGCATCGCGAGCCGGATCATCAAACACGTTCGACCACTCGTCCGCGTCCGCAAACCCGACGTGGCCACCGTGGTGCCCGCCGTGGCCCGCGATCTCATGACCACCGTGGTTGGCGACTTCATGACCACCG
>CBDUJZ010000265.1:0-3495 GCA_965367675.1 uncultured Myxococcales bacterium
TCCCAACGTTGTCGTCCCACAAAACGGAGTTGCGAATCCGCGTCCGTAACGGCTACACAAAAGAAACCGAAACAAACAAACAAGAGTTCGACGTGAACGCCGAAATCGAAAGTGTCCTACGCGACATCGAACAAACAAATGGTGTCCGGATTCCGTTCGCGTGCGAGTCGGGAAGCCGCGCGTGGGGCTTTGCCTCGAAGGACAGCGATTACGATGTACGTTTCATCTACGTCCGGCCAACCGACTGGTATCTCGCCGTCGACCTGGAGAAGAAGCGCGATGTGATCGAGCGGCCCATCGACGACGTGCTCGACGTGAGCGGCTGGGACCTGCGCAAAGCGCTCGGGCTGCTGCGGAAGTCGAACCCGCCGCTGCTGGAGTGGCTCGGCTCCCCCATTGTGTACCGCGATGACGGGCATCTGGCCGACAAGCTGAAGCGCCTCGCCGAAGACATCTACTCTCCGCGAGCGTGCATGTTTCACTACCTGCATATGGCCCGCGCGAACGCCCGCGAGTTCCTGGGTGGGGAACTCGTATGGCGGAAGAAGTACTTCTACGTGCTCCGGCCGCTCCTGGCGATTCGCTGGCTACAGCAGGACCGCGGCATCGCCCCGACGGAGTTCGGGCGCTTGGTGGACGCCTGCGTAGAGAACGACGCGCTCCGGGCGGGAATCGCGGAGCTCGTGAAAGTGAAGGAAGCCGGCGCCGAGCTGGACCGTGGACCGCGTATCCCGGTGATCAGCGACTTTATTGCGGAAGAGCTGAGCCGACTCGACACCCCGGAGTTCAGCGACAAGCCCCCGCTTCCTCCCGTCGAGCCGCTCAACGCCGTGTTCCGCGACGAGCTGCGGCGGCTGTTCTAGCAGGTCAAGATGCCGACGATCGGGCTCCCGTGTACTAGCCGAGGAACCGTATCAACTGACGTACCGCGTGAACCAAGGGGCCGTGGAGGTGTTCCCATTCGACGGCGGTCGTCGCGGCGCCCCCATCGCGCGTGTCACCTCCCGCGGACCGTGACCGGCCGGTTCCGCCCCGCACCGGATGCTTCAGCGGCGCAGACTCCTATGCTTGCCACGCGGATTGCGTGGCTCAGGCGGGCGCTGCGGTCATGATCGCATAGGCTACGGAGCGCGCTCGCCGCGCAGCGCCAGGACCTCTTCACGCAGCCGTTCGAGCACCGCGCTCATGCCCGGCTCGGCGGACAAATCGACGGCCTCCAGCGGGTCCGCGGACAGGTCGTACAGCGCCTCGCTGCCGTCCTCGAACCGGATGAGTTTGTAGCGAGCGTCGCGAATCGCATACCCGCCGGCGAACTCGTTGCCGGGCTGCAGCGTCCGGTTCTGTCCGGTGTACACAGTGTCCCGCAGGGGCGGCGTGGAGGGGTCGACGAGCGCGGGCATCAGCGACACGGAGTCGGGCCCCGCGCCGTCCGGCAGCGCGCTCACGCCCATGGCCTGCGCGATGGTCGCGTACAGGTCCACGGACGACACGAGCCCGGTGTGGACGCCGGCGCCGATGGACGGCCCGCGGGCGCAGAGCGGCACGTGGACGCCGCCTTGGTACAGCGTGCCCTTCGCCCGATCGGTCGCGTGGGCGTTGCGGATGACCCGCGCCGGGGTGCCGTTGTCGCCCAGGAAGATGACCAACGCGTCGTCCCCGACCGCCTCAAGCAGTCGGCCGAGCTCGGTGTCCATGGCCTCGACCGCGGCGTCATAGCGCTGGCCCACGGACGTGAGCGTCGACTGCTGATGCAGGCCGGCCGGCGGCTCGTGAAACGGCACGTGCGGCGCGTTGAATGCGAGCCACAGCAGCGACGGCTCATCGACCGGCCGCGACGACCACCACGCGATCGCGTCGTCGACCTGAACCGTCGTCGCGTACGTGGTTTGCGCGGCCGATACGCCGTCCACGACGCGCTGCCAATCGTAGTAGTCGTCCACGTTGTCGAGCGAGCCGGCGTAGTGGTCCCACCCGGCGCGGTTCGGCGTTTGGTCGCCGCCGGACGCCTCGTCGTGCCCCAGGTGCCACTTTCCAACGTTGGCGCCGGCGAAGCCCTCGATGGACGCAAGCACCCGCGGCAGCGTTTGCTGAGTGGGGTCGATTTGGAAGGCCAACCCGACGCCGTCCAGGCCGGTGCGGAAGCCGTGCGCGCCGGTCAGCACGCTGCCGCGGGTGGGCGTGCAGGTGGGTGTCGCCCAAGCGGCGTCGAAGCGCACGCCCTCGTTACAGATGCCGTCGATCACGGGCAGCGTGGGGAACGGGCGGGCGCCAGCGGCGGGCGTGTACAGGCCCGCGTAACTCGACAAGGTGTCGATGCCAAAGTCGTCGGCGATGATCAGCACCACGCGCGGTGGCCCCGGCACTGCGCCGGCGTCCGCATCGGCGTCGACCGCGGCGGCATCCTCGGCGTCGGCGTCGTTCTCAGCCGCATCGTCCTCGTCCGCGTCCGGCTCCTGGGCGTCGCCCACTTCCGGCGCGTCGGCGTCGACCTCGGTGGTGTCCTCCTCATCCGTGTCCACGTCGTCGGCGCCGTCATCGGCGGCGTCATCGGCGCCGCTCAGGTCCGGGGCATCGGTGTCCCCCTCGGCCCCATCCTGCTCGCCGACGGCGGCATCTTCCGCGCCCGTCGGTGCGTCACCAGCTCCGAAGTCCTTCGAGCATCCGGCGGCGAAAACGAGCGCGAGCAGCACGCTCCAACAACGACGCGAATGAGATTTGGGGGCTTCGATTTGCCCAGGGCGTCCACGGGTTCGCGGGTGAAAGCAGCGCGACTGATGGGCGCGTTTGCTCAGCGACTCCACTAACGGACCCGTTCACCGGAGGACAGCCGCGACACAGGCCCCCGGTTGCGGGACGCGCCGCGAGACCACACATAGGGTGCCTTCTTGGCTACTCCAACACCCGCAATCCTATGACCACGCCACTTCGAATCGACATCATCTCCGACGTCATGTGCCCTTGGTGCATCGTCGGCTATCGCCAACTGGCGCTCGCGCTCGAGGCGACCGGCACCGCCCACGAAATCCACTGGCACCCGTTCGAGTTGAACACGAACATGCCGCCGGAGGGCCAGAACATGCGCGAGCACATCGTCGAAAAGTACGGCTCCACTCCGGAGCAGTCCGAGAAGAGCCGCCAGCACTTGAAGCAGCTCGGCGACGACCTGGGATTTGACTTCCAGTTCGCGGAAGACATGCGCATGCACAACACGTTCAACACCCACCAGTTGTTGCATTGGGCCGACCAGCAGGGCCGCCGGCACGACCTCAAGATGGCGCTGTTCACCGCGCACTTCACCCACCGTCGCGACCTGTCCGCCAAGGCGGTTCTAGCTGACATCGCTGGTGAACTCGGCCTCGACCGAGCCGAGGCGCTGGCGGTTCTCGACGACCAACGCTTCGCCGCCGAGGTGCGCAGCGAGCAGAGCTTCTGGACGCAGCAGGGCATCCGCAGCGTGCCGTCGGTGGTGTTCGACCGGCAGCATTTGGTCACGGG
>CBDUJZ010000266.1:0-3463 GCA_965367675.1 uncultured Myxococcales bacterium
TGTACGGCGCCGAACGAAGTGAGGGCACCGCTGGTGGGGTGCAGTGTAGCGCCCGTAGGGTGCGAAACGGAAGTCCGCCAGCGGCGTCCGTACGAACGCATTGTTGGGGCGCGGTCCGACCGGAACCCAGACGCATCTCACCTTGACATGCTACGTCATTGACGTACTTTGGGTGCGTCAATGACGTAGGAGCACATGACGCGCGCAATCTCTCTGGTCGAAGTCGAACCGTTCTCGCGGCAGGCTGCCAGTTTTCTCTCAACCGACGAAATCAGCGATTTGAAGTGGTATCTCGCCATGAATCCCACCGCAGGGTCGGTGATCCCGGGCAGCGGAGGTATCCGGAAGCTCCGTTGGAGCGCGCAGGGAAAGGGCACGCGAGGTGGAAGCCGCATCATCTACTACTTTCACGATGACTCGCTGCCGATATGGCTGCTTGCGGCCTACCCTAAGAGTGCGAAGACGGACCTCAGCGAGCGCGAGAAGTCCGTCGTTCGGAAACTCGTGAGCATTCTCATCAACGACTATCGAAAGAGGAGCTAGAAATGAGCATTGGAAATGACATCATCGCGGGTCTTGAAAATGCGATCGCCCACGCTCGAGGAGAGGGAAGTGGTGCTCGCGAAACACGTGTAGAAGTTCCGACGATCGACGTGCGAGCACTTCGTCTTCGACTCGACATGACTCAAACGGAGTTCGCCGCGATGTATGGTTTCAGCGTCGGTTCGGTGCGCAACTGGGAGCAGGGAGTGCGTCGACCAGAGCGTGCTGCACGCCTGCTTCTCGCGGTGATTGAACGAGAGCCACAGCTGGTCCAGAGAACGCTCGATGAACTGACCTCGCCGGCGGCGTAGCGGACCCTCGCGTACGCCGGCGTCTTGACCCTGAATGTCCGGGCACCGGCTCAGGATTGAGCAGACGAAAGCCGGCGAGCGGGCTGCGGTGAGCGCGCGTTGGTGAACGAGAAGGGCGAAGCCCGAAGGAGTCACCAAGGGCTGCGAGCCGGAGACCGAGAGCCGAGCTCTGCAGTTCGCGGAACCCTTCGGTTGGTTGGACGCGGTTTGCTCGTCTTCGCGGTCCGTCTGAACGCTAGCTTCGTTTTCGGAAGAGGGTTCCGGCGGTCGGCATGGCGTTCGACTCGCCACTTCCGGGAGCGCACGCTTCAGCCGCGCGGTCGTTTCGCGCCGCCGCCTTGGTCGCCCCAACGTTTGGAAGTTGTACGGCGCCGGAGCGCCGCAGGCGCGGAGGGCACCGCTGGTGGGGTGCAGTGTAGCGCCCGTAGGGTGCGGAACGGAAGTCCGCCAGCGGCGTCCGTACGAACGCATTGTTGCGCGCCGGATCGGGTTTACGCCGCGTCGCCGTCGGTCCCCGCGAAGAACCACCGCGAAATTCCACCTGCATTCATTGCCGGTGATAGGGCGAAGCAAATCCGATCGAGACAACCACGGTATCCCAGCACGAGCGGACCGTGCCAAGCTGAGTCGCCAACTGGTACGAAAACTGTTGCTTCCACGGATAGATCGCTGCCTTCGTCAGCCACAAGAGTCACGCGGAGTCTGTGTAACTCCCCTTCGTACTGCCCGAGCCGGGTCGAAAGGCTGACCAATTCACCGGTGGGCACGAGTTCGTTGCTGATTTCGTCAGCCAACTCGGTGGGGATCAAGGTCCAGCATGCTCCAGTATCGAGTAGAGCGAGTTCGACCACCGGCTGGGAGGCTAGCCTACAACGAGCCGCAACAATGATCTTGCCCGTCGGGTGAAGGTGGTCGACATCGTATGCCGCGCGACCAGTGAACGCGAGGGTCGTCGCGTCGTCATCCATTCCGGGGCTCGACCCAGACAAGCAATACGCCGGCTAGTTGGTCGTCGTCGCGCGAGATGAGACGTCTCAATTCCGCTCGGGTCGTCGAAGAACCCAGTAGGTGTCCTGCACGAAGCGCTACCCATGATCGCTCGTGGTCCTTGCGATTCTCTCGCAACCACCGAGTCGACGCCAGGAAATCCACCTGTTTGCCCGAGGCGGGGCGTTCGAATGCCTTCGGTCTCGGGGACTCGGATGATACTTCTATCGATGCTGAGACCACCCACTGCCGAAGTAGTTGGCTGACATCGTGGAAGACATCCTCAGTCCTTTCGAGGTGCGACGCCCACGGCGAAGCGTCTGCGTAGGAATTCGCATACACGATCTCCACGCAGCCGCTTGGCGACGCTAGTCCGCTCCGAGCTACATCTCGGTAGAGTTCGGCGTGTATGTCCAACTCGTAGTTATTGTTGGCTAGAGGCGCCCGTCGATTCGGTGGTCGAGTAGTGCTCTCGTGAGGCCCGTCCCACCAATCCGCTCGCTCACGCCTGCACGAGGAACGATCCCAGGTGTATGGGCTTCCGAGGAGTTCCAAGGCGCTGATCCGCTCAGCGTCTGGCGCCGCTCGTCCTATGACGTGGACAACTTCTTCCGCTGTGTAGTGTTTTTGGTACATGTTCATTCGGCTAGACTGGGTCTGGGCGCGAGATCTCTTTCTGGTCGAGTAGCTCGTTTAGCGCCAGCAGCTTACGCTGAACGGCCTCAAGTTCAGCGAGGAGGTCGTCTACTTGAGTCCCCGTCAACCGCAAGTCTATTTGGTTTGGAAGTCCATCCTGGCCTCCGACCACCAACTTTAGCGTGGTGAGTGGCATTAGACCCGCGACGCTGCGTCGTTCGTCATCGAAGATCGGACGCAGATCCGCCACAACGCGGAGCGATTCAAGTTGAGTGCCTGTCTCCGTTGCGAGGCTTTCGGCTTTAATCTGCCTCCGAATCGCGTCAAACTTAGTGAGGTCGGTACAGCGGCTTAGTAAAAGATCCGTGTCGATGTCCTCTACCCACCGAAGACTTGGTTGCTTCAGGAGGTTCCTCATCGAACCAATGAGGTCCTCTACCGTGAGTTCGCGGCGCTCTGCTACGGCGGTCAAGTTGAACGAAAACGCAACGATGCAGCGGACTGTGTCTGTGTTGAGGACGTCTTGAAGGCTCTCCTCAAGCTGTTTCCTGCTCAGAAACGTTCCTTTGAATCCTTTGAGTATGTCTGTCGCGACGGAGAAGTCGTCGTCTGACATCTCTAGAATTCTGTGAGCGTCGTCTTGGAAGGCCCGTGACTGGAGAAGCGGTTGGAGGTCGTTGGGCTCGAATCCTCCTCGGATGACAAAGACTGGTCCTGGCATGAATCGGCTCCGGTGACGCGTTCTACGAATTCAGCGCGCCGGGAATCTACGCTGTACGTGGCGCTGGTGCAACTCCGGCGACACCTGGTTTCATTCCCAACCGTTGGTAGTGCTCAGCGCGCGCAACGTTTGGAAGTTGTACGGCGCCGGAGCGCCGTAGGCGCGGAGGGCACCGCTGGTGGGGTGCAGTGTAGCGCCCGTAGGGTGCGGAACGGAAGTCCGCCAGCGGCGTCCGTACGAACGCATTGTTGTGCAGTGTCACGCC
>CBDUJZ010000267.1:0-3463 GCA_965367675.1 uncultured Myxococcales bacterium
GAACCGCGCCACGCCAATGCCCCCGCCCAGGCTCGGGCCGCCGTCGCGGTGCATCCCGCCCTGCACGATCAGGGTCCCGATGTAGTTCAAGATGCCGCTGTTGAGGTGCACGTCCCCCCCGTCTTCCAGGCACGGCGGGTCGCTGTGTTGCGCGCAGTACTCGTCCATGTGGTCGCGCACGGGGTTGCAGATGCGCGGGAAGGTGTCGTCGCACGGCCACTCATCGTCGTCGACATGGGCCAACGTGCCGAATAGGTCGGCCATGGATTCGTTCACGGCGCCGGGGCCGTTCGCGTACCGCCCGTCGACTTCGGTCATGTACACGCCGTGCGTGAATTCGTGCCCGGCGATGTGGAGCTGCGCGCGGCCATCGCGGAACCACATGCCTCCGCAGCGGCCAAAAACCGCGGCCGACGTGCCGGCATCCGCGGGGTCGATGTTCGCCATGCCCCAAAGTTGCCGACCGAGGCCGTCCCACGAGTCGCGGCCGAACCGTTCGGCGTACATGTCGTAGATGCGGTGATAGTGCTCCACGAGGGCGAAAGCGTCAGCATCTGAGCCGGGAAAACAGCCCCCCTCGGTACAAACGATGGCGGCGTCTTCCACACCGAGTCGACCCTCTTCCGGCGGGCGACACATGCGCGGTTGAACGCCTGCGCCGTCGTGAATCTGGATGTCGGCGTGGCCCGCTGTGGCGTCCAGCAACAGGGTGGTGTCGCGGAGCATTCGTGGACCGTCCGGGTGGTCGGCTTGGATCAAATACTCTCGGTCGGCCGCTCGCCCGCCGGCCTGAACGCCCTCGACGCGGACGCGCCATGCGAGCACGGGCTCGAGCGACTCCGGCAGGGCGACGCCGTTGCGGTCCTCCGCGGCCAGCGGCTCCGTGGGCGTCCACACCAACCGTCCGCTACCTCGGACGCCCCCCTCGATGGCCGCGAACGCCTCCAGGGCGAACGCCTCGGCGGCTCTGCGACCGACGGTCACCGTGTCCTGTACCGCCGCGCCGTGACGAATGCGGGGAGGGGTGGCCATGAACGGCGACGAGGTCGCGTGCGACACCCGGTCGCCGACGACGTGAACCGCGATGGCGCCGCCGAGCACCGGGACGTCGGCGATGACCTGATTGAAGCGCACGGTGGTCTCATCCAGGCCCTCGACTTGGGAGGGCGTGACGTCGTGGATCAGCAACTCATCGTCGGGCGACGCGATGTTCCAAACGCCGCCGAAACGCTCCAGGAAGTCGCGCGCTTTGTCGACGGGCGTGTCGCCGGAGACTTGAACCTCGGCGACCACGACGACCGGGCGGCCGTTCCGCCGGCGAATGTCGACCGCCTCCGGGACCTCGGAGGCGTCTCGCAACGCATCCTCTGCCGCGCGTCCCGGGCTCCAGAGCAAGCGCGTACGGTCGGATGTGGCGACCACATCGCCGTCGACAACGAGCTGCACGATCGAAAGAAACGGCGTGTCCGCGATGATCGCAGCGGGCAACTCCATGGGGAACGACGCCGTGGTCCCCGACGGGTCGAGCGACACGGGCGCGGCGGCAGGAGCACCGTCGAACAGGACGACCGCCTCGACGCTGTCGAACGGGCCCTCATCGAGGACGTACGTCAGCGAATACTCGAGCGTACGCTCGCCCACCGTTGTTCCCGCAGATGGCGCGACCACCGCGATCTCGAAGTCATCCGAGATCACGCTGGCGTCCGTGTCCGTCGTGTCGGCCTCGGTGTCCCCTTCGGTATCCGCGCCGCCCGTGTCCGCGTCGAGGTCAACGTCCGGCGTCACGTCCGGCTCCGCATCTTCAGCCGCGTCCCCAGCCGCATCCCCGCCGGAGTCCAACTCGGCGTCCCCGCTGGAGTCCAGCTCGGCGTCCAACACCACGTCCGGGCTCGCGTCTGACGTGCCCGCGTCCGATCGGGGCTCGGTTTCGTCCTTACAGGCCGCCGAAAGCGTGAATAGAGCGGCCGCGACGATGTAGAAAGTTCGGTGTAACACGTTGCCTACCCATACGAAGGGGACGCCGTCTGCCGAGCTACACTCGAGACAGCGGAGGAGAGAGTCGCGGCCATACCCATGCCGAGAATTTGTGATTGGCCTCGACGATGACGCCCGCGACTTCGTCCGTCAAGCCGCCTCCGGCCATAAACCGCGCCGATTTGCGCGCTCGACAATGGCGTCTGCGACGCGCTGACGCTCTGCACCAACGCCGATGGCGGCTACGAGCACTTCACTCGGCTGTTGTGGACCAGAGGGAGAGCCGGTACGGCTCGTCTTCAGCTTAAACGCAACGGTGGGACCCATGCGTCAGTACACATTCTTCGCGTTGTTAACGCTCCTGGTGGCTTGTAACGACGTGCGCTTGGGCCCCTACAGGGACGCTGCGCCTGACGCGGACGCTGGCCCCCGCTGCGGTGACGGCGTGCGCGAGGACGACGAGACTTGTGACGACGGCAACACCGTCGCCGGCGACGGTTGCGAGGACGACTGCACCCCAACGCCGTGTCTCGACGCCGACGCCGACGGCGTGTGCGATCCTGACGACGACTGCGCGGATGGCTTCCGCGACGAAGGGACCCACTGCGAGGACATCGACGAATGCCAGGTCGACAACGGCGGCTGCGACGCGCTGACCGCATGCACCAACACCGACGGCGGTTTCGAATGCGGCGCCTGCCCGGCGGGCTACGCCGGCGACGGTGCCTCGGGTTGCGACGCTTGTCCCGGCGCGGGCGAAGTCGTCTGCTCGGGCAACGGCGTCTGCGATGACGGCGCAGACGGCACGGGAGTGTGCACCTGCGACCCGGACTGGGCCGGGGAGGCGTGCGACGTGTGCGCGGACGGCGGGGACCTCTGCGGGGGCCGCTGCGGCGTAGACTACGACACCGACGCCACGAACTGCGGCGCCTGCGGAGTGGCATGCGACGACCGGGCCGCGTGCTCGAACGGCGTGTGCGCCGACGCGTGTTATCTCGCGCTCGGCGTTACGTGCGACGTGTTCTCCGAAGCGTACCTCAAGTCGTCCACCACCGACGAGACGGAGCAGTTCGGGGCTTCGGTCGCCATCGACGGCGACACGATCGTTGTTGGGGCACCCTTCCAGGACACGGACGCGAGTGGAGCGCGCGGCTTCGAGTTCCAAGACAGCGGAGCGGCGTTTGTTTTCGTTCGCTCAGGCGCCACGTGGACGCAACAAGCGGTCCTCAAGGCATCCAACGCCGGAAGGTTCGACGAGTTCGGGGCTTCGGTCGCGATCTCCGGCGACACGATCGTCGTCGGGGCGAGCAGGGAAGACAGCATCGCGCGCGAAATCAATGGCGATGAGTCCGACAACAACCCGTTCATGGATACAGACAGCGGTGCGGCGTATGTTTTCGTCCGCTCGGGCGCGACGTGGACGCAGCAAGCCTATCTCAAAGCTTCCAACACCGACGTGTCGGATCGGTTCGGGAACGCGGTCGCGATC
>CBDUJZ010000268.1:0-3456 GCA_965367675.1 uncultured Myxococcales bacterium
GTCTCCGGTTGTAGAGCCGCAGCACGGCTGGTAGCTCTCGTGGTATGCTTGATTCATGCTCCGAGGGCCTGAGCTCGTTCGAGCGCATCGCGGATGACGAAGCGGATGCAAGGCGCGTGCTTTCGCCCCGCGCGTCCGACACAGGACGTCGGGCGCGATGTGGCGTGTTGCGTCGTCGAGGGGCCGCGCT
The DNA here is from genome assembly GCA_965367675.1 of uncultured Myxococcales bacterium. Taxonomy (GTDB): domain Bacteria; phylum Myxococcota_A; class Bradymonadia; order REDH01; family REDH01; genus CBDUJZ01. Next base: position 191 of record CBDUJZ010000268.1, read on the forward strand.
CGCCCTCATGCTCGGGCTCGGGCTCGGCCTCGTGGGGCCCGCACCGGTGCACGGCAGCGAACCCGACGGGTCGGCCGAGCGCGTGATCCTCTTGTGCGAGGAACTCGAAATCCGCGCGAAGATTCGCTTCGCGCCGGGCACCGAGGAAATCGCGGATGCGAGCATTGCGGAGCTCGACCAGGTGGTTCGGATTCTCACCCACGTACCCATGATCACCCACGTGGAGGTCGAGGGTCACACGAATGGGGGCGGCGATGCCGAAGACAACACGGCGGAGTCCGCCCGACTTGCAGAACAGGTACGCGCCTACCTCGAAGCCGAGGGTATTTCGCCTGCTCGGTTGGCCGCGGTCGGATACGGCGAGGCCTACCCGCTGGTGTCCACCGATCACCCAGAGGCCGCGTCGTTGAATCGCCGCGTCGAGTTCCGGGTGGAGCAAGAGCCGGAGTGTGTCGTTCCGGCCGGGTTGTTGGAGTCGCTACGAGAGGCGCCCTAGGCCGGTTTGGGCCTGCACGAAACGCGAAGGGCGGTCCCCGGTGCTCCGGCGACCGCCCTTCGGCGTTTTGATGACTGCGACGACGCTATTCTGCGCAGTAATAGGTCTCGGGCGTCGGTTGGCAGGTGACGCCCGGGGCGCACGAGTTGTTGCATGGGTGGGGTGCGCTACAGTCGGGGCTCATGAAATCGACGCCGTAGAACGAAACAAAGCGCGGGCCCTGGGACGTCACCACGCGGATCCACCAGTGGCTGGCCTCGAAGGGCGTGAACTGGGCGATGTCGTAGGTGGCGCGTTGGTGGCCGTCGAGCCGTTGCACCGCGTCGCGCCCGTCGGGGCAGCACCAGCTCGGGATCTCGCCGGTGCAGGCGTCCCCTTCGATACACTGCGTGCCGGTGCGCTCGGCGGTGACGGTGGCGACCAAGGTGCCGCCGGTGCCCGGACCTTCTGCGGCGCTGTCGCTGGCCCAGATCTCGTACACGTCGGGGCGCTTGCTGTGCCAGTCGGACGCGAAGCGGAGCTGGTGGATCATCTCTGCTTCGTCAAAGACAAAGTGGATGTCGGCGGTGTCGACTGCGCCGTCGGTGCAGTGCGACGGGTCGGTCTCGCTGGCATTGCAGTCGATGATCAACCCGGCAGAGTCCAGGACACCGTCGATGATGCGGTCACAGATCTCGTCGTCGAACCCGGCGACCGAACACGACGCGGGAGTTTGAATCTCGACGGGACACGGCGCGCAGTCCACGCCATTGCCGGTCATGTCGATGGGGCAGTCCGCGCACAGCGCTCCGTCGGTGCTGGGTCGGCACTCGACGTCGCCAAAACATGGGTCCTCGGCGCACACGTCGTCGACGCCGCAGGCGCTGGCCTCGAACTCAAACGAGCGGACGTAGAGGTTGCTCGGCTGTTGGGTGTCGACGATTCGAATCCACCACACGGAGGAAGTCCGTGGGCTGAAACGAAGGTTGTCGTACTTCGCGACGTGGAGTCCACTCGGGAACCGTTGCGGCGCGTCGCGTCCATCGAGACAGCACAAGGACGGCACATCGTCATCGCAGGGCTCGCCCGTCACGCACTGCCACTCCGAGCGGTTCGCGGTGCCCGAACTCACGAACTCAGCGCCGTTATCCGGCCCCACCGCTTCGTCGTCGCTGCGCCACACCTGCCAGACGTTCGGCCGCTTGGCGTGCCAGTCGCCTAGCATGCGCACGCCCGACAGCGTCGTCGGTGTATCGTACGCGAACATCAGGTCCATATTGTCGATGACTCCATCGGTGCAGAACGCGTTGTTTTCGCCCTCAAGACACTGGACGCCATACCCGTCGATATCTCCGTCGATAAACCCTTCGCACGGGCGGTGGTCCGGGAAGTCGGCGGCCACGCAGCGGTCGGGGAGGTCGAGCACAGTCTCGCAGACCGTGCAGGTGTCGCCCTCGTAGCCATCGTCACATTCGCAGCTGAATCCGTCGTCCATGTTGGTGCACGTGCCACCATCGCCGCAGGGGTCGGCGTCGCACGGCTGCACGACAAGCGATTCACAGGCGTCGCCGATGAACCCGTCGTCGCACTCGCAGGTGGCCACGCTGTCGCCGCCCACGCACCGCCCGCGGTCGGAACAAATGTCGTCTTCGCCGGGGCACTCCAAGCAGGCATCGCCGGCGGTGTTCGGTCGCTCGCCAAAGGCGCAGCACAGCGAGGTGCCTTCGACGGGGTCGAGCTCGTCCAGGCAGTCGCCGCATGCGTCATCGACACACGCGCCGCGGCCCAGGGCTTCGCATTCGCTGTCATCACAGGTGGGCGCGTCGACGTCTGCGTCGGGCGTTCCGGTGTCACTTTCGCCGGTGTCACTTTCGCCGGTGTCGCTTTCGCCGGTGTCACTTTCGCCGGTGTCGGCCGTGGCGTCCTCGGCGACGTCCCCACTGGTCTCCCCGCCGTCCGTCGTTTCGGTGTCGGTACCTACGTCGATAGAGAGCTCTGTGTCGCCGTCGTTACAAGCGGAGAGCAGCCCGATGAGGCTGGCGGCAAGGAGGGTTCGTCGAATGTTCATGAGCTTGTGAGAGTGAGGGGCCGAAGGATGGAAGCGGATTGACACCGGGCTACGGAAAGCAGCCGGCCGCTGGCGTCGGAGCAGTTCTTGCCGTTCGCCAACCTGTACTGCACGGGCTACTGAATGCACTTGGGCGTCGAAAATCCCCGGTGAGTAGGTGTTTCTCGACCATAACACGGTTTCACCGCTACCCCTTAGGGTACGCTCTCGCCATCGTAGGCCCCTTCGTACCCGCGCGCGCTGGTGCAATGGGTTTCGTCCATACCGCCGCAGTAGTCCGAGGTGGAGCGGCATCGGCCAGGGTTGCACACGGCCCCGTCGAAGTCCGGTCCGCACCGGGCGTCGTCTCGCCCGACGACCTTGCCGTCGTAGGCGCCATCGTACCCTCGGCTCTCGGCGCAGTGGATTTCGTCGAGGTCCCCGCAGTAGTCGGCGGTGGAACAGCACCGGTTGACCCGGCAGACGGCGTTGTTGTGGTTTGGCCCGCAGCGCGCATCGTCGCCTTCTAGAATCGGCCCATCGAACGCGCCGTCGTACCCGCGGGCAGCGGCGCAATGCGTTTCGTCGAGGTCCCCGCAGAAGTCCGAAGAGGAGCAGCACCGATTGGGGTTGCAGACGGCGTACTCGTATCTCGGGCCGCAGTGCGCATCGTCGCGCTCCACAACGGCGCCGTCGTACGCTCCGTTGAAACCGTTGGCCTCATTGCAAGCGGCTTCGCGGAAG
>CBDUJZ010000269.1:0-3420 GCA_965367675.1 uncultured Myxococcales bacterium
GCACCTCGAGTGCGTCCAGCGTCTTGCACCTCGAGTGCGTCCAGCGTCTTGCACCCCCGGCGTGCTCCACTACACTCGACGAACACGACACAGCGCCAACGGCCAGGCGCAGCGCCGGCCCCGGGGAGACCATGCTCGAGATCAAGAACCTACGCGTCGACTACCCAGACTTGCTGGCCGTCGACGGCATCTCGTTCACGGTTGAGCCCGGCGACGGCTTCGCGCTGGTGGGGCCCAACGGCGCCGGCAAGACGAGCACCTTTCGCGCCATCGCCGGACTGCTCGAGCCCACGCACGGCAACATCCGCATCAACGGTGTGGACTCGGCCGCGAACCCCCGCGCCTTCCGCGCCCAGCTCGGCTACATGCCCGACGATCCGCCGCTGATCGACGGCCTGACCGCCTCGCAGTTTCTGGAGCACTTCGCCCGGGCGTACGAGGTGCCGAACCGCACCCAGCGCATCGCCGATTGCCTGGATGCCACCGGGCTGACCGCCAAGGCCGACGCGGACTGCAAGTCGCTGTCGCGCGGCATGCGCCAGCGGCTGGTGCTCTCGCGCACGCTGCTGCACGACCCGCCGGTGCTGGTGCTCGACGAGCCCGCCAGCGGCCTGGACCCGCTCAGCCGGCGCGACCTCCGGGCGGTGCTCAACACCCTGCGCGAGCGCGGAAAGTCCATCCTCGTGTCGTCCCACATCCTGTCCGAGATAGCCGAGTTTTGTAATAAAGTCGGCGTGTTAGAGAACGGCGCCCTCAAGGCATGCGGTCGCATTGACGCCATCGCCTCCGAGCTCACGCAGAGCGGAATTCGGTTGGCGTGGCGCGAAGCGGGCCCGAGCCCCATCGAAGCGCTCACGGCCCACCCCAAGGCGAAGATCACCGAGCGCCGGCCTGGGTTTGCCGAGTTCGATTTCGGCGGTGGGCCCGAGGCGCTGGACGCGCTGTTGGCCGCGCTGGTCACCTCCGGCGTACGCGTCACCGAGTGGCGCAACGTGACCCAGGATCTCGAGCACGTGTTCATGAAGCTCGGCGCCCGCGAGGTCCGATGAGCATGCGCATCCGCAGCAATTCGGAGACGCCATGAGGCTCCGCGACAACCCGATCCTCCGCACCCACAGCCGGCCGAACACGCCGATCAAGATGGCCGCCATGAGTGTGGTGAGCGCAGTGACGCTCGCCGTGCTGTGCGCTGTCCTGTCGGCGTCGCTGTCGGGAGTTCGCAACGCGTTGGGCGAGTTGTTGTCTGGGTTGATCTTGCTGAGCGCCGGCGTCGTACTCGTCCTCGTCTTGGTCCTGTCGCCGGCTCTCGTGAGCACGTGCATTGCCCGTGGCCGGTCCACCGGCGCGTTCGAAGCGGAACGCCTTACCTCCATGCGTCCCGTGGACATTGCGTTGGGTTATGTGCTCGGACCGTTGCGAGTTCCGGGACTCCTGGGGGCCGTCTCGGGTGGTGTGCTGCTGTGGGCATTGGCGGAGTCGCCGTGGTTTGACGTGGTGTTTGCAGCCGTTCTCTTGGTCGCCGGTTGGGCGTGCAGCGCCGTGTTGTCCGCGTGGTTCTCGGTGGCCGTCCGACGGCCATCTAATGGACCCCTCGGTGTCGCGCTCGCGGCGGTCTGTATCGCGGTCGCGATCTCGGCGCTCGGTATCCATCCGGTCCAACGCGGCCAAGATTCACCGACGGGCTTCACGTTAGAGATCGGCGTCCTCATCGTCGTGACCATCGGTGCATGGGTTGGCCTGGTGCAGTCGATTCGGCGACCGCGCTCGCAGCATCGTTGGTGGTCCCGTTCCGGGTCAAACAAGAATCCGAGTCGTGCCGCACTTCAAACGCAGCGGCGCGGGGCAATTCAGGCGCATCCGCGCGCCGGGAGCCCACACCTGCACCTACCGTTCCCGTTTCCACGCTGGAACAACCCGCTGGCGCAAAGCGCGTGGCGCAGACAGGGGCGCCCCGCGTTGGCGGTCACGGCGCTGGCGGTCCTGGCCGTCGGTGGTTGCTGGGCCGGGTCCGGCACGCTCTCACCCGAGCTCCGCGCCAGCGGCATCGTCGATTGGTGGAGCGCCGCCCAATGGCTGCTCACAAGCGCGGCGCTCCTCAACCTGCTCCACGGGACCTTCACGCACCGAAGGTCCGGGATGGTGGACGCGCTGATGCTCTCGCCAATGTCCCGTCGCGACCACTTCCTTGGCCATTGCGCCGCGGCGCTTACGCCGGTCGTTGGCGCCATGTTGGTGATCGCATTGGGCGCCATTCTTGGGACCGTATCGGTGTCCCGCGCTGGGGACGATGCCTTGGGCTTCGCAGCCGCAATGGCCGTGATCCCCGCCATGATGAACATGCTGATCGCCAACGTTGCCGCGCTCGCGGCGGTCGCCTGGGTGAGCCTCGGGTTGCCGGACCTCAAAGCCGCCACGGGCGCAGCGATCACGATCGGAGTGGCCGCCGGGTGGGCGTCCCTCTGGGCCACAAAAATCTCCACGCTCGGCTTCCTGGCGCTGCTCGCGGTCATCACCTTGGTCGTTCGCGAAGCCACCGTGGAGCTTCGGCGCGACGGGAGCGCCTCCCTCCTGCGCAAGCACAGCGCGCTGCTCGCCGTGGTGGTCTTGGTAGCCTTCCAGCACGCGACCTCCGTGGGCACGCCGACCGCGCGAGTCGCTATGCGAATTCCATTCATCCTGAGCACCGGATTGCTCGGCGTGCTCGTCGCGTTCTTCGCCACGTTGGAACCGATCACCAAGCTCTCGATCCGAGCCGCGCGTTTGGAGTCCCCGCGAGCTTGGTATGGGTCGAGTACCGCGTTCGCCGTCGCTGGTGCGCTCCTGGTCGCTGCACCGACCGGCGTGATTCTCGGTACCTCGGTGTACACGCCGAGCTTGGCTTCCGCCTGGGTCCTTTCTGTCGTCGCTGCTGTGACGGTTATCGCGGCCCTCATTGAGATCGGGCAGCTCGAGCCCAAGACCGCGCTGCGGCGTTCGTCTGCGGTCGTGCTCCTCGCCTGCCTGGGTATCGCCGTGGTTGCACCCGTGACCGCACACTTCTCGGGCGTAAATGGCGCCGACCACTGGATGTTTGGCTGGGGTATCGGCCCTGTGCTCCTGGGCGACCTGTGGCACTGGGACGACCTACGCGTGGCCCTTAGAACCTCCGAACCCGCTCCCGCCGTCGCCACCGCCACGGTGTGGGCCTTCGCCGTCGTTCAGGTCGTACTCGCTTATGGAGCCATCCGCGTTCGGCACGCGGGAGTAGTCCAGCTGCGCGAAAAAATGGCCGCACGTGGCGCCGGCGCTGGAGTCCGATGAGCATCCGCACCCCATTCGTCACGTGCGGCGCATTGGTCACGCTACTCGCACTCGCCGGCTGCTCCCAGCGCAATACGCCGCCTCCCATCGTCTCCATCACCGCGTTCGCCGAGCGTCTGC
>CBDUJZ010000270.1:0-3359 GCA_965367675.1 uncultured Myxococcales bacterium
TGCGCATGGAGGCGCTCACGGAGGTGCTGCAGCAGAGCGGCTTCGTGCCGCGCGTCGAAGTGCAAACCGGCGAAGACGGCACCCGCGTGCAGGTATCCGAGTGCAACTGCCCGCTCGTCGGAGCCGCCCGCGCGACCCGCATCCCGTGCGAACGCGAGACCCAATTCTTGGCCCGCGTCGTCGGCGTCGACCCCGAAGCCGAGATTCATATCGAGCGGCGCACACCGTGCAAGTTCCGCTTCCACGTACCGCTGCCGCAACCCAAGTGAACGCACCGCGCTGCCGTCTGTTGCCGCGTTCTACAAACAGACCAGCGGACGAAGCCGCGCCAGCGTTGACGGCCCAATGCCCTGCACCCGCGTCAGGTCATCCACCCGCCTGAACGGCCGCGCCGAGACCATCCGGCCCGCCAACGCGGGTCCAATGCGTGGCAACGACTCCAGCTGCTCCGGCGTCGCCGTGTTCGGATTCACGCAACCGGACGGCGCGACCGCGACCTGAACAGGACCGGCAGCGCCAAGACCAGCGGAGTCAGGACCAGCGGCACCAGCGGAGTCAGGACCAGCGGCACCAGCGGAGTCAGGCTCGGAGTCGGCCGCGCCGCCAGCACCGGGCTCCGCATGAACATGCGCTGCTGCCGACGCGTGATCATGCGACAGCACAACAGCGGGCTCCGGCGCTGTCACCTCGAGCGCACGCCGCTGAGTCGCCGCACGCACCTGCGCGATTCGCGCACGCCGCGCCGCGTCCAACACCACCGCCTCCGAGCGCGTCATCGCCTGCGAAACGCCGTATAACCCTGTGAACTCAGAGGCTTGCGCGTAATACGCCGCCCCCGGAGGCACCGGCGAGAGCACCAGCGGCTCGGGCGCACTGCAACCAGTCGCCCAAACAGCCCCAGCCAACATCGTCGAAACGAAACCCAGCCAGCGGAATCGAACCCCGCGGAATCGAACCCACCGCATCCACGCTACACTTGTCATCAGAACACCTCCCAGGTGACGGTGAACCCGTTCTCGTTCGCGGGGGCGCGACGTAGACCATTTCTCTCCAGGCCCAACCAATATGAACCTCCGCAACGTCCCCATTCGCCTCTCCCTCGCCTCGGCGCTGCTGCTCACCGCCTGCGCCAATCCGCGCGCCAGCGCAGACACGCAGCCGCCGACCGCCGCCACCGAGGAATCAACCGCCGCGGCGAACAACGGCGAGCAAGCGCAGGCCGACCCCGCCACGCAGCCGACCGCCGAACCGGCACCCGAAGCGGCCACCGAACCCGCAACCCAGCCCGCTGCCGACGCCGAGTACGCCGCCTGGGCCAGCGTCCTCCAGTACGTCACCGACGACGGTGGGTTCCGTTATCAAGCGCTCATCGACGACGCCGAGGCCCGCGCGGCGCTAGAGACTTTCGTCGCCACGATCGCCGAACCCACGACGACCCCACGCGAGCGGGACGAACAGCTCACTTTCCTGATCAACGCGTACAACGCCTACACCGTCCGCTCGGTCGTCCAGCTATGGCCCGTCACGGGAGTGCTCGAGGAAGACGGCTTCTTCGACGCCCGAACCCACAACGTCAGCGGCACGCAGATGACGCTCAACACGTTAGAGAACGAGAGCATCCGCGCCCAATTCAACGAGCCGCGCATCCACTTCCTCGTCAACTGCGCCAGCACCGGTTGCCCGTGGCTCATCGACGAGCCCGTGACCGCCGCCAACCTAGAAGCGCTGCTCGAGCGTCAGGCCACCTCGTACGTGACCCGAACCTCACAAATCGACCGCAGCGCGAACACCATCGCCGTGAGCCAGATTTTCGAGTGGTTCGCCGACGACTTCGCTGCCTCCGGCGGCGTTCGCGCCTTCCTCGCCAACCATGTGGCCGAGGCCGACCGCGCCTTTGTTGCGGCAGAAACCACCGCGATCACGTACTTTGACTACGATTGGTCCCTCAACAGTCGCGACTAGCTCATGAACCGCTCCGGCCTATCCCCGATCATCTTCGGACTCGTCTGCGTGCTCTTTAGCGCGGGCATGGTGGTGTATTTCACCCTCAGCCCAAACGAGCCCGAGCAGGCCGTGACCGCACACACGGCCCCCCTCACCGAGTTGCTTGAGACGATACCGTTGGGCGCGTCGCCCACATTCGTGCCGGTTCGCGTGGAGCGCGGCGCGGCGATCTCGGCGTCGGCCATCTCCGACAGCGGCGTGCTCGCGCTGTTCCGCGAAGACGGCACTCTGCATGTGTTCAACCCCAGCTCGCGCAACCCGGACCTGCGCATCTCCGACGCCTACGCCCGCGCGGTCGCCTGGCACGGGACCACGCTGTACGCCGTCTCCGGTGGCCTCACGCCGACGCTCAGCCGCTGGCAGTTCAACCAAGACGCGGCCGAGCCAGAAGCGGCCGCACCACAAGCGGCGAATTGGGCGTTCGCGGGCGACCCGAAGGACCTCTGGATCAGCCCCGACGGTTCGCTCGCCTGGATCCTCGTCCGCGACCAAGAGACGGACGCTATCCTCACCATCCAACTCGGCACCACCCAGGTCGGCGACGCACCCGAATTCGCCTCCGAGCACATGCGAACGCCCATCGGCGCCGCCCCCGTCGGCTTCTTCCCAGGGCAGGGCAACACCGTCATCGCACCGTCGTTCATGGGCCGTCACCTCGCCGTGTTCAACGCCAACGAGCCCGTCCAGCCGACCATCATCCCCGTCGACATCCGGCCCATTTTCGCCACTCAAGGCGATGGACCGCGGGGCCCCATGACCATCGCTCTGGCCGCCAACACACCGCAGATCGTGACCGTCACCCGCGACGTCGCCAGCGTCCACGCGACCACCGCCCCCATGTCGTACGCCAGAATCGTCGAAGACGGCGTCGTCGCGTTCTCCGCCGAAAACGGTCAGCTGTTTCGTCTGAACTTCGACATGACCGTCGCCGCCGTCAGCGACCACCTCCAGCTCGTCACCGACATGGAGCGCCTCTCCAACGGTCTGCTCATCGCCACCGACGCCGGACCCAAACCCACGGTCTCGATCGTTGACCCCGAGACCCTTGAGTCACGCGGCTCCGTCACCGCCGAAGGACGCCCGGGCCGCATACTGATTCACCGGGACACCGTCACCGTCGTGAGCCCCAGCGAAGGCGTCGCCGCGACCTGGCTGCTGCACCCCTAGCCCGGTCCCAGAGACGCCCAATTGGGGCCAAGCACCCCAAACACCCTTCCTGAGCGAAGTCGAACGACATCCGGAAAAACACCCGGCCTGAGCGAAGTCGAAGGACACACCCGGGCCTCAGCGTAGTCGAACGACACCCGGCCTCAGCGTAGTCGAACGACACCCGACAAAACACCCTTCCTGAGCGA
>CBDUJZ010000271.1:0-3343 GCA_965367675.1 uncultured Myxococcales bacterium
TCGCAGGGCCAGACGCCGTGCCCTCCGAAGAAGTTCGCGATCGGGGGACCTCCGGTCCAGCCCAAGCTTCCACTGGCGGCGGCGTCCGTCGCGGTCCAGTCGTCGCAGTGGTTCTCGTTCATCATCCAGTCGCTGGTGCCGCCGGACCATGTGTTAACCCCGGAAGGCTGAAGCAGGCCGGATGGCGTGTCGGTCACGATGGCGTTCGCATCGGTCGTGAACACCACCGCGCCGTCAAACGCGTAGTGCGTGGAGGCGGCCAGCGGCCAATCGAGCGCGTCCGGACCATCCACACAGAGCGCCGACGTGCACGGGTACCGCGACGGGCTCGCCACAAGCGCCTGGTAGGTCGTGGCCGCATCGGGGCGACTCTCCGCCGTGTTACAGCGCGCGTCCATGCCAGAGACTCCACCGCCCGACGCTCCCTCTTCGAGCACGTACACGCCGAGCGTCGGTAGACTAGCGGGGACGTCGGAGGCACTGCCGGTGTCCGACGCGTCGGCCGCAACGTTCGTGTCTACGCCGGCATCGACCGCTGGGGTGGCGTCTTCGTTTCCGCAGCCCATGAGCGACAAAAGAGAGACCGCCGCTAGTGGCGCGGCGGCAAAGGTGAGAACGTTCGTTGCGCGCATGAGACTCCGAAGAATGAGGCGTGTCGCGCTCGGGCACCGCTGCGCCAAACACGTGGAAGCAATACCCGAGCTGCAGCATGGTGATACCACGGAACCGCTACGGGGCTGAAGCGTCGCCTCGACGGCTGACCGGGCGCCGCAAGACACGCGCTGCTGTGTTCCATCCGCCAACCGCGCTGCTCGGCGGACCTCGACGCCAGGCGTGGTACACTCGGCGCCTCACCACTGCGCGCCCCCAGCGAAGACCCATTCCCCAGCCGTGCGAGACGAAGTGCCACACAACCCGACGAACGAAACACGCACATGCCGAGTCGAGACGGCGTCGACCCCACGACTCCCGTGAGCGGGGCGGACGCAGGCGGTGAGGCGAACCTCGACAAACTGTTGTCATCCATGGCTCCGGAGCTGGACCCTGAGGAGTTCGTCTTCGTCTCCTTCGAAGGTGCTCGGTACGGAGACCACGCCGACCTGAATCCCGTCGCCGCTGTCGCCGAACAGGAAGGCCTGACGCTCGTGGTCCCCAAGACCATAGCGGAGGAACACGGCATCGCGTGCGGCGCGGTGTTCAAACGTATCACGCTCAACGTGCACTCCAGCCTGGAGGCGGTCGGACTGACCGCGGCCGTCGCGGGCAAACTGGCAGCGCTCGGGCTGAGCGCAAACGTGGTCGCCGGCTACTACCACGACCATATCTTCCTCCCGTGCGCGCAAGCCGAGCCGGCGCTGGTCGCGCTCCGCGAGCTCGCGAGCGCCTCCAAGAGTGGGCCCAACGCAGTCGGGTGCGCGCACGATTCTGGCGCCTGACGCGGCCATCGCAACACGGTGCTCCCACGGGACGCGGAGCGCTTACTCGGAGCGCTTACTCGGTGCGCTTACTCGGTGCGCTTACTCGGTGCGCTTACTCGGTGCGCTTCGAGAACACCGAGCCGACCTCGCCAGGACGCAACGCCCCGCCGCCATCCGCACGTCCTTCGTACCCGCATCCCGCACACGTGACGCGGTCGGCATGGCGGTCGAGCTTCAGCGACCCGCAGGCCACGCAACCACCTCGCGCCTCCGCGCTCCGTGCAGTCACCAGCCCACGTTCGGTGCGAACCCACACATAGATGGCGCTGATAACGAGCCCCAACAGTCCGAATTTGATCATTGCCACTCCCCCGCCGCGAAATGTCCCGGCTCCCTCAAGTCTACGATGCCCACGGCGCTATCTCACATTCTGTGCATGATCCAGTCTCGGGGCCCCAAGTCGTGCATATGGAGTACAAGCACATGGACGCCGAGCTCGTTGAACTCCTCCGTGCCCCCGTTGCGCCGCGGCTCGAGGACGATGACGAGGAGTGACGAGTCACCAAATCACGGCTATCGGCGTTGGCTCCGAATTCGCGCTGAGCGGCGGCTGATATGGCCGTCAACGATACGACGCTCATATTCTAAAACATTCATACGAATATATGATTGTAGGCAACACCATGCGGAGAGCCGAACGGCGAACCCGGAGGAGCCGACAGCGCCGAATCGCCTTGCCGCGCAGCGCTCGGGGCCTACCCTCCAGAGATGGGCACCCCGGGGTTGGGCTTTGCCCTCGGCGTGCGCAATCTGGGGAAGATGACCAGGGACGATACATGGAAGGGTGCCCCACTCAAGGTGAAGGTGAGCGCGGTTGTCTTGGCCATCGCGGCGGCGGTTCTTCTGGCGAGCCTCGTCGTTCTGCTCATGCCCGCAATCAGCGCGATGGGCGGCGGCGGCGGCTACTACGGCGGCTACGCTCGCTATGCCGCCGAGCTAGACCGACGGCCTAAAGTCGACACCGGCCCCAACTGGCTCGACCGCCTCATCGCGCGCGTCAGCGGCTGGTGGCGGCGCGTGAAGCTCGCGCAGGAGGCGAATCGAGCAAAGGTCGCGGTCGTCCGCAGTGAGTCGGGCGCTAGAACGGACCTCACCCAGTCGGTGTTTCCGACCACGCTGTTGTCGATTCTCGGCTGGATCGCAGCGGCCGACTCCCGAACCACCGAAGACGAACGGCAATACGCCGACCGGACGGCGCGCCGACTCGGGCTCGCGAACGCAGAGGTCGCGGTGGCGCTCAGCCTGTTCGAGCGCGGCTCCAGGACCGGATTCTCGCCGGACAAACAGCTCCACAAAATCAAGGTCGCGCTGAGTGAGCGAAAGGACCTGCGCACCCAGTTCGTCGAGCACCTGTTGGAAGGTGCCTTCAGCGACGGCCAACTCACAGCGGACGAGAACGAGCGCGTGCGTCACGTAGCGCTGACGCTCGGCGTTCCCGAGATGGAGCTCGCGACGATGCAAGCTGTCGCCTCCGCGGGCGCGACGTAACGCGCTTGAAGCACCGCCCGGCCTGATACGGCCATCCGAGCGTGAATCGCTCCTCCAGCGCCCTCTACTGCGCCCGCGGTCAGTCAATCGAGCGCGGGATCGTGGTACACGGCGCGCCACCCACCGCCGACCTGCCGTCGACGGAACTCCGGTTTAAGCTCGCTCCTCGCGTCGGGCGCGAGCACCTCGCACGGGTCAAACCAGTGGTCGGTCCGCGTCCGCTCGAGCACCTCGATGTCCCCCGAGAACTCCGGGTTGTCTGGGCACCGAGCGTTCCAGAGGGCGTACCGCTCGGGCACGTCGGCGAGGCACAGGATCTCTTTGACGCCGGCGTTGCAGTTCGTACTGACGACCAGCACCGGCCCGGGCAGCCACTC
>CBDUJZ010000272.1:0-3321 GCA_965367675.1 uncultured Myxococcales bacterium
GCCGTCGTACGCTCCGTTGAAACCGTTGGCCTCATTGCAAGCGGCTTCGCGGAAGGGCCGCAAGCCGCTGGGCCGTGTCGTCTGAGTTGCTCCTCGTTGCTCCTCGTCCGGATCGCAGTCAGAAATCTGCTCAGAGTTCTAGTAGTTACAGAACGAGTCGGTCCAGCCGGGGACGCCGTGCATGGCCTCGACCAGCGCGTTCGGCCGGTGGGGATCCACGCTGTTCCACCACGGGATGCTCGCGGCCGAGCCGACCGGCATGCGCGCGGTCCGACACACAAAGTCCTGAACCAACGAAGCGCTGCCGATGAAGCTCGCAGCCGACTGGGTGATGGTGCCCCGCGACCCGTGACATGTCATGCAGGTGGGCTGGATGAGCTCGTAAAGTTCCGGCTCGCTTGCCCAGTCCATCGGGCGCCAGGCCGTGTTCTGGGTGGCGCCCGACGGCAGGGTCAGAGCGGCAGGGTCGGTGACGCCGTAAAGCCCCAAGATGCGCTCGCGGTGATCGGGCGCCAGGTCCGTGCTCAGCAGCATCTCGTTCAACATGCGAATCGCGGCCTCTTGCGACGACCGTTCGACGACCCTGGCAGACCCCGGGTAGTTGAGTCCGCTGAACTCCATGTTGCTGATATCGAACGGGATCATGGTCGCGCCGAGGTTCGCGTCGGCAGGGAAGGTGTCCGTGATGACCCCGCCGTGGCAGTTTTGACAGCTGTGCGGCGAGCGCTCGGGGGCCGACCACCAGTCGATACCGCCGTGCGGCCGTTGGTTACCGCCGCTATCAAACCAGAAGAACTGAACGGCGCGTGGTCCCGTCGGAATCGCACGGCGGAACGCGATGCCAAGCCAATTGTGACCGAAGATCCCCGCGCCGTGCGAAGGGCCGTTGGCCAGGAGCATCGCCACGTCGGCATCCCCAGGCGTACCGGTCATGTTGGCGTACACCCGCCGCGCCCCGAAGACCGACTGCGTGTTGTCGAAGATCACGTCCGCGTCCTCCCCGGATCGCGGTGAAACGTGCGGCACTCCGCCGGTGTGCGCCCAACCGTTGTCCACCATCCAACTTTCGACCGTATACATCGCGCCACCGTTGGGCACGTTGGTGGTCGGGGTGTATCCGCTCGTATCCTCATACGCGTACAACAAGTCGTCACCCCAGTTCCCATTGACTGGGAATATGGCGTGACCACCGCAGTCCGTCGGGAATACGGTGCCGGACGAATAGTGGCGCGTCGTGGTGCTACCGGTGTCCAGAAACGTATGCGCGCCGCCCCGACCATCGACGCGGACGCGACTGTGGACCGGCAGGCCTGGGATTCGCGTGGTGCCCGGCGACACCAGTACGTGCTGCGTGTGAACCGTTGCTCCGAGCGCGTCCTGCAGATGCAGGGTCACGGTTTGGTTGCCGTAGCCGCGCGTGGTGACGAGCACACAGCTGCTTATGTACGGGAAGTCCTTCTCTGGGAGCCGCGGCACGAAGCTTACGCCTCCGACGTATCCCCCGCCTGTCCCGGAGCCCGTGACGAGCGCTTGTATATCGCCCTCGCTGGGGCCCTCGACACGCCAAGAGCTCCGCGCAAAATCGAACGACACCGCGGCGACGCTTTCGTCGTCCCCGTGGGGCCGCGTCTCGGTGCGCTGGATCATCATCGTGGGTTGCTTTTCCGGGTTGTCCTCCGGCCACGTGAGCAGGGTGCCGGGCGCGCCGGGCTGCGTGAACGCCATATAGCCAGCCGTAATCGGCTCCACATAGCCCACGGTACCCGGCGCGACATCCGCTTCACCCGGCTCGTCTCCCGAACCCGCGATGCGCATGGTTCCAAACATCTCCATCGCCGTCGACGCGTCGAGCATGGCCAAGCACGCCTCGACCGATCCGCTCACCGGCGCGCCCTCCGGCGTCGTCAGGCTTCCGGCCTTCACCGACACCCGAAGTCGCTCGTCGCTCGGGTGCACCAGCGTGACGTCTTCGTCGGCGTTGAACGTCACCGTGGTGCACGGCACGAGGTACCCATCCAACCTTGCCACGTCGCCGGAAATCTCCAACACGCGGGGCACATAGCCGGGCGCTTCCACCGTCAACGCGCCCCGCCCGCCGGCGGTCACCTGGGCGTCAAAGTAGCCGCTCGAGCTCGCGGTCCACACCTCGCCTTCGCCCCGAACGGTGATCCCTTCGATGGGCAGCCTGTGCGCGTCGGTGATCTGCCCGCTCACAGTGTAGAACTCCTTGTCCGCCACCAAAGCGAGCGTCTGCACAGCGTAGCCGCCGAAGCCATCGGCCACCACGACCGTCACCGCGACGCCATCCTCTTCGTACCCTTCTGGCACCGTCACGTAGTGCGTGCCGTCGCGCTCCGAGAGGACCGTATCGGGGGCGAGAATCTGCGTCGTCAGCTCGTGCCCATCGACGTCGGTGGCGGCGATACGCAGCGCCAAAGACTCCCCGGTGGCGATGTGTCGGGTGAACGTCCCCTCGGGACCGGCGAACACTTCGAGCGTTGGGGGGCTGTTCTCGAACACGTGCGTGCCGGTGTCGCCGGCGGTCAGCAGCACCTCGAGCGCAGCGTCCTCACACGTGAAAGTGGCCGAGCCCGCGTGGTCGAGCAACACGAACGTGCCCTCGTGGTTGACCCGAACTTGCACGTCTCCCGACGTCACGAGGGTCTCCAGCTCATGGCCGGTACCAGCGATCGTGCCCACGCACGGTGACCCGTCCGCCAGGGTCACTCGACCCCACACGTTCGAGTCATCCAAAGGGATCTCAAACGGACGGGCCGACACGTTGTCGCGATTGAACTCTTCTGCCTCGCCGCACTCGCCTTGCTCCTGCTTGGTCCAGCATACCTCGTATGCGCCGGGCGGCACGACGGCCTGCCAGCCCCCGTGCAGGTCCGTGGTGACCGAGTGCACCTCGCCGTCGGTGTCGACCAGGTCGATGGCCACGTCGGGATACGCGATGCGAACGCCCGCCGGGGTCAGCCCGGCGACGTTGCCGAAGACCACCACCGTCTCGGACACTGCGGGGGGCGTCGGGACGTCCGCACCATCATCGGCGTCGGCCGCATCGGCGGTTGCATCGGCTGCATCACGCTCTGTCGTGTCCTCCTCCGCGACATCGCCGATGTCACTGGCCGCTGCGTCAATGGCCGCTGCGTCAATGGCCGCTGCGTCTGGACTGGTGTCGTCCCCCGCCGCGTCTGGACTCGCGTCGTCGGCCGCATCCACATCCGGTTCCTGGACGTCGGGCTCCAGCGGGGCATCTTGCGCCACGTCGGTGGTATCCGGCTCGGCGACGTCTGCGTCGAGGGCATCGACAGTGCC
>CBDUJZ010000273.1:0-3260 GCA_965367675.1 uncultured Myxococcales bacterium
CCGCTTCCTCTTCCTCGTCGGCGCGCTCTTCGGTGGGCTGCGTCGTCGGGCGGGAGGTGGGCTGCGAAGTCGCTTCGGCCTGAACGGTGCGCGCGGCACGGTCCTGCGCGAAGGCGGCGGTGCTGACGAAACAGAAGGCGAGGACGATGGCGATGGAGGCGCGTTTCATGACAATTCCTTTTGTGAACGTGGGACTCGGTCAGACGCACGAAGCGCCCAAGCGATTCACCGCGGTACCGTAACTGCGAAAAAAAGTCCGCTGCGGCGCGTTCTGATTGGGCGGCCGAACCCCGTTAGACCCGCAGTTCTCGTGGGCCACAGCTTCTTGAGCGGGTTTGTAGGTTCTGGTAGGAGTCGCGCACCCAATCCCCGCAATCCGGAAACCGCATGCGTGCCCCCACATCCGTCCTCCAATTTCCACTCGTACTCGTCGCGATGTTCGCGCTGCTGGCCAGCGCTTGCAACCAGACGGCCGGCGACGAATGCACCGACGACACCACGTGCTCGGTCGGCTTGGTCTGCGAAGCCGGCACGTGCGTTGAGGGCGTCGACTGCACCGACAACGCGGCTTGTGGCGAGGGCGAGATCTGCGGCGCCGGCGGCACCTGTGTGTCTGTGGAAAATGACCAGGACGGAGACGGCGTCGCCGACGACGCGGACAACTGCCCCGCGGTGAGCAACCCCGACCAAGTCGACACCGACGAAGACGGCACCGGCGACGCCTGCGAAGACATCGTGGCGCCCGGCGACTGCGCGGACTCCTCGGAGTGCGCGCTCGACGAGGTCTGCGTCGAAGGCCTGTGCGAGCTGGTCGAGTGCTCGCTCGCCGCCAGCGACACGCTGTGCCCCGCCGACGCGATCTGCGTGGGCACCATCTGCCGCTTCGCGCCCGACTGCAGCTCCGACGCACAGTGCGCCGATACGCTGGGCGTGTGCGGTGACGACGGAACCTGCGTGCCCGGCTGCCAGACCAACGCCGAGTGCGGCGGCCGCCGAACCACCGCCTGCACCGACAACGTGTGCGTGTACGCCTGCAGCTCCAACGCGCAGTGCGACGACGACGAGACCTGCACCGGCGGCTTCTGCCTGCAGAACGAGTGCTCCGGCACCGGCATCGAAGGCTGCCCGGACGGCGAGCGCTGCGACGGCTCCGGCCAGTGCGAGGCCTACACGGCCTGCGGCGAAGACGTGGATTGCCTGGAGAGCGAGTTCTGCGACGCTGGCATCTGCGAGCCGTCGGTGAGCTGCCTCAGCGACCTGAACTGCAGCGTCGGCCAGATCTGCGAGAGCGGGTTCTGCCGGACCGCCGCCACCTGCGACGACGACAGCAACTGCTTGGACAGCGAGGACTGCGTCGGCGGCCTCTGCGTGCCGTTCCTGTGCCGCGGCAACGCCGACTGCGCGCCGCAAGTGTGTGAGTCGGGCGCCTGCATCGACGCACCGGACGTGACCATCGGCAGCGTCATCATCCTGACTCGCCCGGACGTGCTGAGCCCCGGAAACACCCTCTCGTTCACGGCCATCGCGCTCGACGCCGACGGCAGCGCCGTACCCGGCGTGGTGTTCACCTGGACCTCGAGCGACACGGGCGTGGGCACCTTCTCGGGCGCGACCTTCACCGCCGGCGCGACGGCCGGCACGAGCGAAATCGTCGCCAGCGCGGGCGGCATCGACTCCGTCGCCGTGGTGGTCGTGAACGTGGGAGAGAGCACCGACACCCGCGTGGCGGTGGTCGACGGCGAGACCGGCGTTCCGATCGCGGGCGCGACCGTGCTCACCTCGGAAGGCGAGTTTGAGACCAACGCGGACGGCGTCGCGACGCTCGGCGAGTTCGCCGGCGACGTACACGTGTTCGCCGAGGGCTTCGACTACGCGAGCTTCATCGACGTGGCCGCGGGCATGACCGTACTGGCGCCGATCTCCGAGGCGACCGGGTTCGCAGCGGTGGGCGGCTTCACGGGCGAGATGGACTACAGCGCGGTGAGCTCCAGCGGCGACGCGAGCATCGGCCTGGCCGGCTCCGCGCTTCCGGGCAACTTGGTGGACCTCAACCTGGCGAACCTGCTCGGCGACCCGGTCAACACCGCCATCAGCGTGCCGGGCCTCGGCGGCCAAGAGTTCCCGCTCCCCGGCGGCTTGGTCATCCGCGTCGACTTCTTCGGAATCGGCGACGTGAAGGGCACGTACTTCGCGCGCTCGCCCGACGGCTTGAACTTCGCATGGGGCCTCGCGGGCAAGGTGAACGTGCAGTCGCTCATCAGCCTGTTCACTGGCGGCGGCGGCACGGACCTCCCGGCCATCCTCGGCGCCATCCTCCCGCTGTTCGAGTCGTTCGACCACGGCCTGCAGGTGTTCGACTCCGACTCCCGCGCGCTGATCGTCGACGCCGATGACTTCGACGGCGACGGCAACGCCTCCGAGCTGGTCCCCGACTACAGCGCGTTCCCCGAGATCGACCTCGCGCCCGGCGTGGCGCAGCGCTACCGCACGGAAGTCCTGCTCCCGGCGCTCCCGACCATCAACGGCGAACCCACCGAGGTCGCCGTGCTCGTCGGCGGCGTGATCGTGGACGGCGTCGGCTTCGTCCCGACCGGTATCAGCGCAGCGCAAGCGAGCGCTGGCGAGGCCCCTCCGGCGGTGATCCTCCGCATGGCGCCGTCGCACAGCGGCTTGGGCGTGGGCGAGTTCGCGGTGGTCGCCATCGCGTTCGGTAGCGAGGGCGCGGGCTTCGGCGCCGAAGGCCTCGAGCTGCCGTCCGACATCTCGGTCCGCATGTTCGCCGGCGACCGTTTGCCGGAAGCCATCAACTTCGCGACCACGCCGTTCCCGACCGTCGGCGAGTTCAACTGGAGCGCCGAGACGCGCGCCTTCACCGGCGGCGCCCCCGACAGCGCCCTGGCGCGGATCACCCTCGTGGGCCCGAGCGGCTCCTGGAGCGTGTACCAAGCGGGCGACGCCGACCTCGGCTTCACGCTGCCCTCCCCGCCGAACGCCCTCGACGACTGGTCGGTGGATTCGATCGTCCGAGTCGACGGCGTGCACATGGACGGCGCGGACTACGCCGAGGTCATCGGCGCTGGCGGCGTAACGCTGCGCTCGATGGACCAAGTGGCCACCGGATTTGCTCGCGCAGAAGCGCGCTAGATGCTGGTTCGGGGGAGGGACGGGTGAATCCACCTGCCCTCCCCTCAGCCCGCTCCTTGCTGCGGTAGCTCAAGACTCCCCAAGCTCGCTCGGAGAGTCTCAGCGGACGCGCTGCT
>CBDUJZ010000274.1:0-3238 GCA_965367675.1 uncultured Myxococcales bacterium
TCGTGTAGAACGTCGTACCGTTGTGTTGCATACACTCGACCGCCTCAGAGACACCATGCCCCGGGAAACAGAAGATAGGCTCGTCGGGAGCAAAGCCCCCGATCGTGAACTCGCAGACTTCGATGTTCGCGTCGCCGTACATCGTCTGGCATCCCAGGGCACAAGTTGGCGTGTCCGGTGTAATCCAAGCCCAACAGTCGGATGGGGCTTCGTCCGTTCGACATCAGCGCCGCCGTCCGTTGCATCGGTCAAGCTCGCGTCGCTCGGCGCGTTTACGGGTTCGCCGCAGGCTGTAGTTGCGAAGAACAGCACGGATAGGGTCGACTGGGTGAAGGACGTCCTGGAGAGTTTCTGTCGTAACGTCATGATTCCCCGCTTTGATCTGCTCGTGTCTCTGGCTTTGGCGTCATTTCAGCGCCGCCGCCTGGTAGCCACAACGTTTGGAAGTTGTGCGGCGCCGACCGAAGGGAGGGCACCGCTGGTCGGGTGGAGCGACCGTAGCGTAGCGGAGGGAGTGGAAGTCGGCCAGCGGCGTCCGTACGAACGCATTGTTGCATGCCCGGTTCGGAGGGCCTGAGCTCTTCTCTACCGGCAGCACGTCGGGGTCCAGCATGCCGAGGTTGTCAGAATCCCATTCGACCTCGACTGCAGGTGCCAGCGACACGTGGGGTCGGCTTGGCGCGGTCCGGGGCGTCGTCCTCGAGCTCAGCGGTACACTTTCGTCGTCTCCGCAGCTGAGCGTACGACGGTGCGTTCGATGTTGGTCTGCCGTGGTTCCGTAAACGCCGCCAACAGCACGGTGGAACCGGTACGACGAGGTCGTCAGATCACCTTCGACCTCGGTTGCTCGCGACAGGCTGCACGTTAGGGGTCCGATGTAGCGCGGTTAAGGGCGCCGTCCTCGAATTCGCCCGTACCCGACTGTCGTTCCGCCGTCTGAGCCGATGAGGGTCAACTCGAATCTTCGTCCGCCTGTTGTTCCGCGAACTCCGCCCTGGTTCACGCTGCGGGGGATTCGCCAGCTGCCCCCGGTCGGCTCCCACCAGCCGCAGTCCGATCCGGTGATGAAGAAAGTCGAATCGTGGACGGACTCCCATTCTGCTCCGTCGCTGAGTTCGGATAGACAGCTTTGACCATCGCCAGAATACTCCACGCGAAAGAACGTCCAGAGCGGAGGTATTCCCGAGGCGTGGGTGACGCAGGCGATGTCAGTCAGCTGGTCTGGTCCTGCGCTGCACGAGTACCATTCGATGTTTCCCTGCGACGGAACTGGGCCAGGGACACGCTCGACGCGGTAGGACGGCTGGCTGGAAGACCGGACCGACCCAGGCGGGCCCTCGCTTCCTGCAACTTGCCAAATGTTCGGCGCGGCGGTGTCCAATACCGTGTGTCGTCCGCGGTAGTTCGGCAGCGTTGCGATGCACAGCGCTAGCCAGCAGAAGGAATGAACGCAGCGCGCTCTTTGCGCCAGGAAATCTCGCGATGCACTCGTGAACGGTCGGTCAGGTCGTTTCACGGTCGGTCGTAGGTGTATGGAATCGTCGTATTGCTGAGGGCTGCATCGAAAACGATCGGCATCGGTCGATGCGGCGAGGTCTCGGAGAGATTCACGAAGCGGCCGTCGTCGCGGCGCGATGCTGTAAGTGCATGCAACGTTTGGAAGTTGTACGGCGCCGGAGCGCCGTAGGCGCGGAGGGCACCGCTGGTGGGGTGCAGTGTAGCGCCCGAAGGGTGCGAAACGGAAGTCCGCCAGCGGCGTCCGTACGAACGCATTGTTGCACACTGACGCGCTAACGCCCGTCTGCGTCCCCAGCGAGCGAGAATCTGAGACGGAGGGACGGCGCCGGACGTAGTTGAAGCATCCGTCTGTTGACGCTGTGTATCCAGGTGGCTACAGTTTCGTCCATGGTCACGATTCGGAAAACCCAGGTATTCTCGCATTGGATTGACGGGCTCAAGGACGTCAGAGCACGTGCTCGGATCCAGGTGAGAATCGAGCGGCTGGCTGGCGGGAATCCCGGCGACGTGAAGCCAGTGGGCGAAGGCGTGTCGGAGATGCGAGTCGACTACGGCCCTGGCTACAGAGTGTACTTCACGAAGGTCGGAAGTGAGATTGTCGTTCTGCTCGTTGGTGGTCAGAAGAAGCGACAGTCCGCAGATATCAAACGCGCGCTCGAACTAGCGCGCACGTTGTGAGGAACAACATGGAACGGACGACAACAAGCCGCTACGACGTGGCCGAACACCTTCGAACGCCCGAGGAGATGGCCGCATATCTTGAGGCTTCGATTGAAGAGGCGGATGGAGATGCAGCATTCGTCGCGAAGGCGCTTGGAGACATCGCTCGAGCCAAGGGTATGACCCAGATCGCTCGCGAAACGGGCCTATCCCGAGAGAGCCTCTACAAGTCGCTCTCAGGCGAACGAAACCCGGAGTTCTCGACGATTCTGAAGGTGGTTAAGGCCCTGGGATTAACTCTCGGAGCAGGTGTCGCACCGAGCGACCCGATGAGGCCCGGCAGCTAACCGCGTAGTGCTCGTCGTAGTCCGCTTTTCCCGGCTCAATGTCTGCGCTTCATTGCGTGGTTCGACGCGCTTGAGCCGCTAGCCAACGAGGTGCCCGTCGAACGTCTCGTTGAGTCCTTCATTGGTTTGAACTCGGCGCTCGATTGCGTTGTTCGACACGCGCAGCAGGAGGTCCGATTCACTGCGATCTCCTCGGCGAGCTGATGCCTTTTTCGAGTTCGCGATTTTTGCGTCGGGCTTCGCCCTTCGTCGCTAGAGCTGCTGTTAGCGGCGACGATTGGGGAGAGTGTGCAACGTTTGGAAGTTGTACGGCGCCGGAGCGCCGCAGGCGCGGAGGGCACCGCTGGTGGGGTGCAGTGTAGCGCCCGTAGGGTGCGCAACGGAAGTCCGCCAGCGGCGTCCGTACGAACGCATTGTTGCACACTGACGCGCCAACGCTGCTCGGCGATCCTGCCAAGCGGGTTTTTGAGGCGGTGGGAGGGTGTCGGACTTAGTTGAGGCATCCATCCGTTGACGTCATGTATCCACGTGGATACAGTTGCGCCCATGGTTACGATTCGGAAAACCCAGGTGTTCTCGCTTTGGATCGACGGGCTCAAGGACGTCAGAGCACGTGCTCGGATTCAGGTGAGAATCGAGCGTCTGGCTGGCGGGAATCCCGGCGACGTGAAGCCGGTGGGCGAAGGCGTTTCGGAGATGCGAGTCGACTACGG
>CBDUJZ010000275.1:0-3199 GCA_965367675.1 uncultured Myxococcales bacterium
GGTGCCCTCCGCGCCTGCGGCGCTCCGGCGCCGTACAACTTCCAAACGTTGTCCGCGCCGACGCCACGCAAACGTCGGAGGCTAGACCAAGTACGTTCGATATGAGAGCATTCCCAATGCCACCCAATCCACGAGGGGAGATGACTACAACTAGCTGGACTTGTGACACTTGTCGCAATGCGATTCTGACGTCCGACGATGGGTGGGTAGAATGGCTCGACATCGAAGACACGAGCACCGGAACTGCGCGGGAGGAAGGTCTCCGCTTGGTACACAGAGACATCGGCGACTCGAAGCCTCCGTGTCAGTACAACCAAAATCGTATGTTCCGTGAGAAAAACGCAACTCTCAAAGATCTGCCACTTCTTTCGTTCTTGGGACCGGATGGCCTGATGTTGCTTCTGAGAATGTTGGCAGAAGGAAAGCTCCCGAGTGATCAAGTCATTGAACTGATCAAGCGGCTTCACATCCCTGGCTACGAGTACGTTCGCCTAAACCTTGATCTCGCAGCCAACCAGTTCATTTTTGAACCAAACATGCCGCCGGGTTTCGTACGCCAGTCTCAGATTTCAGCAGTCGCGAAGTGGATGAAGCAGCCGTAGCTCTTCCACTGAGTTGTTGACGGGCTTGTTCGCAATCTGACCACCAACACTCATCCCTTCACAAATTGAATACCTGGAGTATCTAGTGGCACAATACCTCGCTCAAGGAGCACCGAAACCGACCGTTCTCGGAGAACTTCTGGACCTTCATCTCCAACAGAAAGAACGCCAACGCGGCAGTACAAGCACACTAAAGGTTCAGCGCGTCACTTCTCGCGGATTCCGGGAACCTATTCGTTTTGAGGCGACAGTCTCGTACCTCGTCGACGATAGCGACGAACCGTTCTGGGTGCTCGACGATAGCGGCAAAGCTATTGGCCGCTTACACATCGAGAGCAACAAGGAATCGGCACCGGGGCAAACGACCTCGAAGCTCACTGGGATATGGGAGGATCTGCAGGAACCGTAGGCCAGTGCAGCGGCCATGCACCCACGGCGACGTGCGATAAACGCCGCAAGCAGAGCACCGGCCATTCCCGTTTACGCAATCGTCGACTCGAACCCGATGCCACGTCGCCGAAGCGGCGCCGACTTAGGCCCCCCCCCCCGTACACGCTTACTCCGAACGCACCGCCACGTTCGACGCCAGTGGAAACGCGAACCTCCCCCGACGCTGAGCACATTGCCGGAGGCCGCTGGCAGACAACAATGCGTTCGTACGGACGCCGCTGGCGGACTTCCGTTTCGCACCCTGCGGGCGCTACACTGCACCCCACCAACGGTGCCCTCCGCGCCTACGGCGCTCCGGCGCCGCACAACTTCCAAACGTTGTGGCTACCAAGGCGGCGCCACGAAGGTGGTCGGCGTCCCCGCAACGGCCTCAGCCGGGAAGCCGCAAGAGAATCTCACACGGGGCGCGAGATTCGCGCGGTTCCCCAATTTACGGTTTCCGCGGTGCCCGACCCGCTCGTACGAGTCCCAGCAACGCCAGGACCGCACCAACCGACCCCAGCGGGAAACGCCTGTTGTCCGCGATCACACATCCCGAACCCTCGTCTACAAGCGCGGCACCAACGTCGGCCGCGCTCGTCTCGGCATCCGGCTCGACATCACTTCCTGCATCCACCGCAGCGTCTCGCCCTGTATCCTCGGCTCCATCTGGTTCTCCGTCTCCCGTACCGCCCGGCTCCGCGTGTTCATCGAAACAAGTCTCGGGCCCACGCTCTCCCGCACCGTTCGGGTATAACGGCGTCAGCGCGTAACAACGCTGGTCCAAGTCTGAACCGCCAAACTGGCCGGAAGCATGTCGAAATACGCGTGGCGACCCACAATCAGCAGGGGCGAGTTCTGTTCGCGTCCGCTGTTCCGGTTCTTCACCCTGCGTCATATAACGCTCGTGAATCAACCATCCCACGACGTCGCCCGGAGCAGTCGCCGTCAGCACGGCGTAGGTGTCTTGGCCAGTATCGTAACAATCGAAGCCGTTGAGTACACCACCGCACCAAGCCGCCGAAAAAGCCTCTTCCGCCGTCAACACCGGCGCCGAGGCAGTCCCGCGCAGGCCACCCGTTCCAGCCACGATTTCAAGCGTTCCCGAGTCCACCAACACCCCGTCGTGGCCCGTGCCCTCGACTACCCAGCTGTGTTCGCCCACCCCAAGGTGACTTAGCGAAACAGGCTCCCCATACGACGCCGGCATGGCGACCACTTCGCCGTCTATGCGTATCTCAATCGGTCCGACTGCGAGCCCGGACACAAACCAAAGCACCCCGTCTTCCGGCGCTGAACCACCATCGCTGGGCCACATCCACAACAACGGCTCGAGCGAGCTAGAACAATCCGCATGAAGTGCGCGCGGAAACGTGAGTACGGTAGTCAGAATCATTGCACTGGCGACCAGCCACGCACGTGTTCGCACCGGAGTTCGCAGAAAGTTCATGTTTGAGTATGTGAGCATCCTGCTCCCTGTTTTTGGGTGTTTGTGTAGCGTAGTACGAACACCCAAAAGGGTCCACCGAGCGCTCGCACAATCTGTGTCCCACCGGAATACACGTTCGGTGTGGGCGACTGAGCAAGCGATGCGTGACGAACCGCGCATAGCCCCCGCGGGCCCCTTCACGGCTCAGGGACGCGGGTGCGACAAGGTGCCTCGAGGCGATGAGTCGGAGTCCGGGGTCGGAGCCCGGTCGAACGACTGCCATGACTCGAGCGACGCCGCTCATCCAGGAGGGAACTTCCACAACGTACGTTGATGCCCCGGCGCACTTCGCACGCCTCCGCGGCGCCGGAATGAGCACGAGCGCTTCGAGTAAGCAGACAGGAATGAGATGCCCACACGCACAGCTTCGGTTTCGCGACGATAGGGGTCGGTGCGTATAATCACGGCCGTGACGACGCACGGCGAAAGGAGCACGAGCACGCTTGATTCAACCAGAGCCACAACAATCCGCTCGTACGGACGCCGCTGGCCGACTTCCGCTTCCTTCGCTACGCTTCGGTCGCTCCATCCGCCCAGCGGTGCCCTCGCTTCGCTCGGCGCCGTACAGCTTGAAACGTTGTGCAGATCGAAGCTCGGCCGCCGATTCAGGGCGCCGCATACAACAAGCGGATCAAACTTCCGTGAACCACGCTGAACTATGGCCAGACGAATGCCGCCC
>CBDUJZ010000276.1:0-3070 GCA_965367675.1 uncultured Myxococcales bacterium
ACGCTGACGACCACCACGCCGGTGGCCGGACCGAGCGACCTGCCGTACCTGGAGGACTTCACCGGGCAGAACGGCAAGGGCGCCATCGGGCCTTCGCCGACGATCAACTTGGCGGGCGTCACGTGGACGATCGACATCTCGTCGTCCGCTCTAACCGCCACCAGTGACTGGTTCTACGTGAAGAATGAGCGCATGGAAGCGCGTGACGTAGACGGAACCACCTACTGGTACTCGCCAGAGCTCTCGCACGCGGGGGCCGTGGATGTTTCGCTGGACGCCTCTCATCAGCAGAATGGCGGAGGCGACTACATTCGTGCTGAGTACCTCGTGGATGGCACTGGCAGTTGGGTTGAGTTTGGTGAGCGGTACGGGACGTTCTCGGAGACGACCTGGTCAGCGACAAACATTACAGTGACCACTGGAATCCAGATTCGGGTCGTCACGTACAACGGCGGAGGAAGCGACTACTCGCGCTTCGATAATGTGACAGTCACGGCCCATTAGGGCGCCCTAAGCCCCTCGCCTGACCAAACGAGAAACGGCCGCGCATCTGCGCGGCCGTTCCTCGTTTTGCACCCCCTCCGACCCTATCGCGCGGCGAGCCCGTTGAAGCCGAAGTCGAAGATCGCGGTGGTGATGGTGTCCGGGTCGATCGCCCCGTCGCCGACCACCAAGTACGTGTAGATCACCTCTTTGACGCAGCCCACGATGGCCGTCGAGATGATGGACTCGTCGACCGGGCGCAGCAGCTTGCGGGTCACGCCCTTGCGCAGCGCGCCGGACACCATGGCGCGGATGTGCGTGTAGAACGCGTTTACGCGCTCATCCACCGACGGGCTGTGGCCCACGGCCTCGCGGAACAGCACCTTGGTCAGGTCGCGGTTCGAGGCCAGCAGGTCGATCAGCCGGCGGAAGTTTCCGTACAGCGCGCCCGCCGGGTCCTCGTGCTCCAGCGAGATGATCTCGACCGTCTCCTCCAGCGCGTCGATGAACGCCTGCAGGATGTCGTCGAACAGCTGATCGCGGCTCTCAAAGTACAGGTAGAAGGTGCCGCGCGACACGTCGGCCGCCTTGATCACGTCCGCCACGCTCGTATTGGCGTAGCCGTTCTTGGCGATCAGCCGCGTCGCATGCGTCACGATCTGTTTGCGCCGCTCACGTCGCCGCTTGGCCGCGCGGGCAGTACGGCCATCCACAGCGTCTGCTGGTACGTCGGCGCTGTCGCTCATGAGGTCCCCTGGCCGATCAGCGCCGCGGTGTCTGCCACGCCGGTGCGCACCCAGGTGTCGGCGAACTGCTTGGCGCGGGCGGTCAGGGCGGTCACGCCGGCGTCGTCCAGGTCGGCGGTCTCGAGTTGGGGGCCCACGTACACTTCGACGCGTCCGGGCTCAAAGCGCAGCGACTTGCGTTTGTTCACGTCGCGCAGCCCGCGCACGGCGATGGGCACCACGGGGATGCCGGCGTCGCGGGCCATGAAGAACACGCCGCGTTTGTAGTCCTGCACCTGGCCATCGCGCGTGCGGTGTCCCTCGGGGAACACCAGAATCGAGATGCCTTGCGCCACGCGCGCCCGCGCCGCCTCGGTGATCTCCGCCGTGCGTCCAGCGTCGCGCGGGAACACCGGGATGCCGTTGGCGAGGCGCATGATCCAGCCGTAGCCGGGGATGTTGAAATGCCAGTGGTTCATGAGCCCGCAGAACGCGTGCGGGATCACCGAGCAGGCCACGTGCGCGTCGAGCACAGAGATGTGGTTTTGCGCAAACACGGACCGCCGCTCGGGGTCGAATCCGGGGTCGTACGTGACGTACAGCTCGGAGCCCGTGAGCTTGAGGCAGCGCGCCATCCCGGCGGCGCCGACCCAGTTGTGCGACTCCCGGAACGGGATCACCGGCGTGAGGCCGAACGCGGCCACGGCGGTGGCACTCATCACGCCCAGCGCGCTGGCCCACACGCCGGCCGAGAACACCGGCTGCACCACCGGCCACGCCGGGTGCTTGGGCAGGCCGAGCAGGCCGGAGCCCTCCAGGCGCGCCGCCGCAGGAGCGGACGCGGGCTCGGACGCGGTGTTCGATTCGGCCGTAGCGGTGGGGTTGGACGCGCCACCTCGGGCGGCCTTCCAGCGTTCGTATCGCGCAGCGCCTGCCAGGTTCATGCGATCACCTCGATGGCGTGCTCGAGCACGTCTAGGCTCTGCAGGTGGGCCTGCAGGATCTCGCCGTCCACCATCACGTCGACGGGGCCAGGGAGGTCGAAGCGGACCTCGCGCGCGCGGCGCTCGTGGACCACGGGGTGCTCGATGTGTGTGCCGGCGAAGATGCGCGGGAAGGTGCGCAGCAGCGTGACGCGGTCCATCTTGCCCACGACGACGCACTCGATCAGGCCGTCGGCGCAGTCGGCGTGCGGCGCCATCATCATTTTGCCGCCGGTGAACTTGGAGTTGTTGAACGACAAGAACACTTGAGGGGTGGAGTCGATAGGGCCGCCGTCGAGCGCAAACGGGAGCGGGTAGGTGTTCAAGCGTACCACTTTGTACAGCACACCCAACCCATAACCGGCCTCGCCGAGCGCCTTGAGCTTGTTGTTCGCCATGGCGCCAACCTCGGCTGTAAAGCCGATGCTCAGCAGGTTGGTGTAGTGGAACACGCCGTCGGCATGTGTGGCGCGGATCACGTCGCAGGAGCGCGTGCGCGCGGCGCGGATGGCCTCGATGGCGTACTCGGCGCCCGACTGACCGGAGGCGGTCGTGAAGTCGCGCAGGAACGAGTTTCCGGTGCCGAGCGGGAGGAAGCCGACCCGCGGGGTGTCGGCGCTGTCTGCGGCCTCTGGGAAGAGCCCGTTGATGACCTCGAACGTGGTGCCGTCGCCGCCGGCGCTCAAGAACGTGCGCCGTCCGCCGGCCCACTCGCGGCGGGCGATGTCGGTGGCGTCGCCGGCGCGGGTGGTCTCGATCACGTCGAGGCCGATGCCGGCGTCCCGCAGCGCGGCGATGGCCGCAGGCGCGCGCTTGCCGCAGCGTCCACCGCCGGCGGCCGGGTTGACGATGGCGAGGGCGTTCATGCGTCCTCCTTGG
>CBDUJZ010000277.1:0-3022 GCA_965367675.1 uncultured Myxococcales bacterium
CCGGATTGTTCCCCCACGAAGTCATCCGGAGCCCGTCGAGGGACAGCCTCAACCCGCTCTGCCCTCGATGTGTTGACCAGCTCGGGATGCGTGCCGGAGACGGTCACGGCACAGCTGGCGTTCACGTTCGACGGCGCCGGCCGTATGATCGGCCTGGCGCGTTGGGAATCTCCGCAGGGGTCCAGCGCGGTCGTTGATGACGCCTCCGCGCTCGCCCAGGTCACGCCGCTGGCGGCCTACAGTTACGGCGCAGACGACCTGCGTACCCGTGTTCGCGCGCTGGGCGGTGCTGTCGCCTCGGCGCGTGAGCGCAACATCGACGTGTACAACGACGGCCTGCAGCCACTTGTGGAACTCGAAGCGCTCGCCTCGTCCGGCGCAAGCCCGAGCACCCTCGCGCGCTACCACTACGACGTGCGCGGCTTGATGGCCATCACAGGCCCGCACCCCACGCCACAGTCCGTCGGCCCGCCCGAACTCAGCGCGTCGCTGAGCACACGCTACGTACACCTGGGCGCGCTCGGCACCACGCTGGCGACCAGCGCCGCGGATAGCGCCCCCGGCCTCCACAGCTACCGAACGGACCCCTGGGGCGCACTCACCAGCGGGCTGGACGAGAGCGACCTGAACGCGAGCGTCTTCACCGGACACCAGACCGACCTGAGCGGCTACGTGTACATGAAGGCCCGGTACTACGACCCGCTGGCCGGGCGGTTCTTGAGCCAGGATTCGTATCTGGGGGAGATTGGCGCGCCGGCGTCGATGGACCGGTATTTGTATGGGTTGGGAAATCCGTTGGGCGGGGTGGACCCGGACGGTCGATTGGCTGCGTTCGGATTAGAGTCCCGGCGGCGCGAAAATCAAGTGGTGGACGCGACGAATTTGGATGGAAGAGGTACTCCGAGCCCTGTTGGAAGTATCTTCGTTGCAGCGCCAGGTGATGCCAATGCAGTAGGGCCACAAGACCCACTCCAAGGGCATCTTGCAGATTGTTACCTCATCGCATCAATGGCTGCCGTGGCTGCCGCACAGCCACAAATCATCCACGATGCGATCGAATGGATGGGCGTCAGCCCAGAGGGCATGGAATACGAGGTCACTTTATTTCGATCGGGTCGTCCGGTCCGTGTCCGTGTCCGTGATCGAAGCCCGGGGCTCGTTGGGGGAACGCCTGAGAATCGAGAGAGAACGCGCCTCTACGCAAGGTCGTCTCAATCGGACGACGACGGCTTGGACGAAGGCTGGGTGATCTTGTTGGAGAACGCGGCTGCTGGGCTAGCAGGAGGATACGAGGAGTTGGCGTGGGGCTATCCAGCGGCTGCGCTGAGAATGCTCACCGGCTGGGAAACCTCCTCGCACTGGTTCTGGTTTAGGGACGATTCTCACATTCTCGAAACTCTTGACGGTTGGCTTCGCGCCGGATCCCCGGTAGTGTTCCAGACTGGAGACATAAGCGGACTACATCCATTATCGGGAAGACATGCTTACGCTGTCATCGGAGTCGATGTTTCGGCGGGAGAGATCAAATTTGTCAACCCATGGGACGGGAATACCAAAACTGAGTCGCTTGAAGATATTCGAAGTGAAATCCAACGTTTCGTTCGTGCTGTTCCTACTCGTGAATAGCGTTCTTATCTCCGCTTTTCAGTGCGGGCATCGTCCCGTCTCTCCCGAATTGTCATACTGCGCCTTCCCTATGAACTGGTCACTTGCGATTGATATAACGCATGGTCGGAGTTCTCCACTCACCGGACGGTTGGCAATTGGTCGCGAACTTTCGCCTTTCCATGGGTTCGTGGGGTGCGGCCAATACGACTCCGGAGACTCCGTGGCGCTATTCGGCGTGTCCGGTTTGGGGGAAGGTGAGGTTTGCAACTGCGTAGTCGACGATTCGCGTCGTTGTGATTGCTCAGCAAACGCGACCAGCGTGCCGACAGAAAGCGTTATTGACCTAACTTCGAGTACCGTGATGGTTGCTTGCGCCGACGCGGAGAGTTTTCGATTGTTGGGACAGGAAGAGCGCGGATCGCTGCGTGGCCTTTGGAACTGGAGCGGAAGCGTCTCTCCGCCGTACGGGGATTTATCCCAGTCCACGTGGACGACGCCTGGAAATCGATTGCTCTGCGGCGGCCCGGAGCTTGAGCCGGGAGTTCCGTCTTGGGTGCGACTGTTCGAAGTCGTAGCCGCCGATTGAACTCGAACCGAAAGAATCGGGAAGTGAATTCGCGGAACGCCGCTTCGCGGCCCCGCCCGGGGGTAAGGTCTGAGCGCGGCCGCGCGGCGCACGATTGGGACCGCGTCCATGTCCAGCGCGCCGTCAGCTCACGGCGGCCCCGGCGAACTTGCACATCCACCACGTGCCGGTTGGGAACAACACCTCGCGGTTGCCGTCCCTCCAGGCTGCCAGCGCTTCGTAACACTGTTGCCGGAACGCCTGCAGCGCCCGAATCGCGGCGATGCAGTCGGCCTTCATCTTGGCGGCGATGACTGGGCGAAGCTGGAACCACTGCTCGTAGGAGCGTGACACATCGCCGAGTTTGACCTGTTTGCACCGCACGGTGCTGCGTAAGTGCGCTGAGTAAGTGTGCTGAGTAAGTGCGCTGAGTAAGTGCGCTGAGTAAGTGCGCTGAGTAAGTGCGCTGAGTAAGTGCCGAGTACGGTGCGTCCGGTTTGTTTGCACTCTTCGGCGATGGCGGGAATGTGCACTCGCGGGTGCGCTCAATAATGGAAGCCGAGCCCGGTGCACCGCTGACGCGGATCGTCCGTTCCGCAGACCCATTCACGTTCGACGGCGCCGGCCGCATGATCGGCCTGGAGCGTTGGGATTCTCCGCAGGGGGCCACCGAGGTCGTTGATGACGCCTCCGCGCTCGCCCAGGTCACGCCGCTGGCGGCCTACAGCTACGGCGCAAACGACCTGCGCACCCGTGTTCGCGCGCTGGGCGGTGCTGCCGCCTCGGCGCGTGATCGCAACATCGACGTGTACAACGACGGCCTGCAGCCACTTGTGGAACTCGAAGCGC
>CBDUJZ010000278.1:0-3013 GCA_965367675.1 uncultured Myxococcales bacterium
CGCTCCCGTGCAGGCCGCTAGCCGTTACGCTCCCGTGCAGGCCGCTAGCCGTTACGCTGCGGTGCGCCAGGTCTCGTCGATCAGCGTCTTCCAGTTCAGCTCTTGGGGGTCGCGCTTGACCGCGTTCTCCAGCCGCAGCACGCCGCGGGGGCACACCTCGGCGCACAGGCCGCAGCCCACGCAGCTCGCCCGCGTGAACGACTCATTCGACTGCGCGTAGGCCCGCACGTCGATGCCCATCTCGCAGTAGGTCGAGCACATGCCGCAGCTGATGCACATGTCCTTCTTCACCTTGATCCGGTACCGGCCGAGCTTCTGGAACAGGCCGAGCACGGCCGCCATGGGGCAGAAGTTCCGGCACCACAGGCGCGTGCCGCCGATGGGGTACAGGCCCGTGCCGAGCGCGCCCGACAGTGACGCGATCACGATCCAGCCGTAGTACGTGCGGAACTTGGCCGCCATCTGCTGCATGGCCGTGTTCTCGGGCATCACGAAGCTGGCGAAGTAGTACGCCGTGGTGAGCACCGCGAGGATGAGCACCGTGTGAATCGCGATCTTCTCGAAGCGCCACGCGGCGGCGGTCTTGGAGCTCAGGTGCCGCCACGGCTCGCCAAACGTGTTCGCCAATCCGCCACAGCCGCACACCCACGAGCAGTACCAGCGCTTGCCGTACAGCATCGACATGACCGGCGTGAGCAGCAGCGAGCCGAAGAAGCCCCACAGCACGAACACCTCGCCGTAGTAGGCGAAATTGTTGGGGTCCAAGTAGTCGTATTTGAGCGGCCACAGGTAGCTAAAGTAAAACTCCGGGTGGCTGAAAAACTTGAGCAAAATCGGGATGCTAAAGGCGAAGCTCACCTGGATGAACATCACGATCGTGGTCCGCACCACCTGGTACCGATTGTGCCGGTATTTATACGAAACGTACGCGCCACCAATCGTGATCGCGAGCGTGTAGAGCGTGCCGTACACGTGCCAGCGGTTGAAGTCCGACGCCTCAAGCTGGGTCCACCCCTCGGTGTCGAGGAACGCGCGAACGAACAGGAACATGAACGCCGTCACAGCGGCCGTCGCGATGCCCACGTTGCGCAGCTTGGGCATGTCGTCGCGGAAGTTGTACGCCAGCCAGCCGCCCGCGCCCCACACCGTCGCGAAGATGAACACCTTGGCCATCGTGGCCGTCAGCCCGCTCGCGATCGGCCCGTACATGGTGCCGCCGAGCGTGTCCAAGTGGTGCGTAAAGTTCAGGAACAACCACGACTGCATGCGCTCAAACGCATTGCTCGGCTCGTAGATGTCGTACCCAAAATAGAGCACCAGATAGAAGAAAATCAGCGCGCCGGAGAGCAGCCAAGCGCTCACCCCGCGGTTCTTGATGTCGTGCAGAATACGACCGGCTGCCGTTTGGCGAATCATGCGTTCTCTCCGCTAAAAGGCAGGGTGGTTTCGGTCATCTTCGACAGCGTCTGGCGGCCGAACTCGACGTCGTATTGCGCCTTGTTGAGCCGCTTGTTCACCCACGCCGGCGAGCGCCGTTCGTGAATCCACTGCTCCAGAATTTCGTGGTCCCAGCGCGAGCCGAGCATGTTGAAGCCGATGACCTTGTCGTCCACGTACACGATGCGCTGGGACACGGGTTTCCCCGGCAGGCGTCGGTACAGGCTCATGGCGCCATCGGGCACCCGGACCACGTCGCCGACGGTGGTGTACTCGACCTCGAAGAACTTGGAGCTGTTGAAGAACAGCGGCGGGCTGTACGGCGCGTCGTCGCCAAACAGCAGCTGGGCGCAGGCCGCGCCGTGACGCTTGGCGGAATACCAGATCAGCTCACCGTACGGCGCGCTGCCATCCGACGGGTGAATCGAGGCGCAGTCGCCGATGGCGTACACGTTGGGCAGCGAGGTCTCGAACCGCTCGTTGACCACGATGCCGCGGTCGGTTTTGGGCGCGTCCTTAAAGGCCTTAAACCGCCCGATGTTGGCCTTCACGCCGGCGGCGATGCCGAGCATTTGGCAGGGAATCGTGCGCCCCTTGCTGGTCTCGACCTGTGAGACGCGGCCCGCGGAGTCGGTGTGGATGCGGGTCATCTCCTCTTCGAGCGCCACGTCTACGCCGTGCTCGCGCATGTGCTCGCTCACGAACTCGGACTCCTCTGCGCCGAGCGCCACGGGCCAGTAGTGCGGCTCGCGGATCAGGAACGTGACCTTCACGCCGTGGTGCAGCAGGCACTCCACCAGCTCGATGCCGATGAGGCCGCCGCCGACCACCACGGCCTCGCGGGTGCTGGGCGTGAGCCGCTCGCAGTTGTCGAGGTCCTGCATGGACACGAAGTGCACCAGGCCGTCCTTGACCGCGTCGGCGCCGTCCCACGGGAACATGTTGGCGGTGGCGCCCACGGCGAGCACGAGCTTGTCGTACGGCAGCGACCGGCCGCCCTTGAGCGTGACCGTCTGCGCCGTCGCGTCCAGGTCGACCACCCAATCGCGCACGCGCTCGATACGCTTGGTGTCGTACACACCGCGCTCGTAGGGCTCGAGCGACTTCCGCGGCATCAGGTCCATGTACGAATACATGAGCGCGGTGCGGCTAAAGAAGTAGTCCGTCTCCCCGCTGATCACGGTGATTTGCGCCTCTGCGTCACGCTCGCGCGCCTGCAGCGCACAGGTGATTCCGGCGACGCCGTTGCCGACAATGACGATTCTCACGGGGCCTCTCTCTTGGGTTCAAAGCAACCACGCGAGAAGGCGACATGACGGTTCAACGATCTGGCGGGTGCGCATGTGATACTGTGGATGAGCAAAGGATTCGAATCCCCGACCATTTTGTTCGACCGCTGACCGGCCATGGCTTCGATTCGAGACAAGCTAAAGGCGCTCTACACGGAACGCCCCACCGAGCTGCCCGACGGCGCGCCGACCAAGGTGGAGGCCTCCGAAGCGGCGCCCAAGGCCGAGCGCCCGCGACCCGCACCAGCCCAACGTTCGCGACCCGCACCAGCCCAACGTTCGCGACC
>CBDUJZ010000279.1:0-2911 GCA_965367675.1 uncultured Myxococcales bacterium
ATCATCCCGAGCTCGTCGAGGGACAGGTTTCAACCCACCCAGCCACGCAGCGCGA
This sequence comes from uncultured Myxococcales bacterium, assembly GCA_965367675.1. Classification (GTDB taxonomy): domain Bacteria; phylum Myxococcota_A; class Bradymonadia; order REDH01; family REDH01; genus CBDUJZ01. The sequence continues at coordinate 56 of CBDUJZ010000279.1, forward strand.
CCGCCAACCGCGCCGTCGCCGCGCGCACATCGCCGCCACCAAACACCGCGCGCACCGTCGCCACACCGTCCGCACCCGCGCGCAAGCACGAGGCGGCGTTGCTGGCGTCGATGCCGCCGATCGCCACGATGGGCACCCCGGCCAGCGCCGCGTCGGCCCGCATGGCCTGCAACAGCGCCACGCCCTTGGGCGCCGAGGCGTTGGGCTTGGTCGCGCGCGCGTCGAAGATCGCGCCCACGCCCAAGTAGTCCGCGCCGGCGGCGACCAACGCGCGACCGGCCTCGACCGAGCCCGCGCTGCCGCCGATCAGCACGTCCGGGCCGACCAGCGCGCGCACCTCACGCACCGACGCGTCCTCGGGCCCCACGTGCACAGCGTCTGCCGCGACGGCCAGCGCGAGCGCGGCGTCGTCGTTCACAACGAACAGCACACCGGCCTGCGAACACACATCGCCAATGGCCTGCGCGATCGCTCGGCGCTCCTCCGGCGTGCGCGCGCTCTTGTCGCGAAACTGCACCGCGGTCGCGCCGCCAGCGATGGCCTCAGTGACCGCCGCCGCGTACGCCGCCGCATCCGACAGCCCATCGGGCGTGATGGCGTAGAGCCTCAGCGCGGCGGGCAATCGGGCGCTCACCGGCCGTCTCGTGCCGCCTTCGCCTGCTTGTCCGCCCGGTACGAAGACCGCACCAGCGGGCCCGCTTCGATGTGCGAGATGCCGAACGACTCGCCCGCGCCCTTGAGCAGCGCGAAGTCATCCGGCGTGACCCACCGCATCACCGGCAGGTGCTTCTCGCTCGGCCGCAGGTACTGCCCAAGCGACACGATATCGACGTCGATCTCAGCCAGGTCGCGCAGCGTCTCGATGACCTCTTCGTTGGTCTCGCCGAGCCCGAGCATCAGTCCCGTTTTGGTGACCACACCCAGCGAACGCGCGTGCTGCAGCACATCGAGCGAACGCGCGTAGGCGGCCTGCGGACGCACCACGCGATGCAGCCGCTCCACCGTCTCCACGTTGTGCGCGAACACGTCTGGACCGGCCGAAACCACCGTCTCAATGCAGCCGTGATCGCCCTTAAAGTCGGGCGTCAGCACCTCGATCTCCATGTCCGGGCACAGCGCCTTGGAGCGCTGAATCGTCTCCGCCCAGATCGACGCGCCGCCGTCCTTCAAGTCGTCGCGGTCCACGCTCGTAATGACCGCGTAGTTGAGGCCGATGCGCTGCAGCGACTCCGCGATCCGCCGCGGCTCATCCGCGTCCACGGTGCCCGGGCGGCCGGTCTCCACGTCGCAGAAGCCGCACGAGCGCGTGCACACATTGCCCAAAATCATGAACGTGAGCGCGCGGTTGGACCAGCACTCGCCAATGTTCGGGCACGACGCGCTCTCGCAGACCGTGTTGAGCCCTTCGGCACGCACCAAATCGCGCAGCTCGAAGAAGTCTTGGTTCAACGAAAGGCGCACCTTGAGCCAACGCGGGCGCTTCCCGGCGGGAGACGGCTCCAGCGTGGGGCGCGCCATTCCGGAGCGGCGTTGGTCTTTGGGCGTGGCGGTCGGGATGAATGGGTCTCGTTCTCGCATGTCGCGGTAGTTAGGGAAGGTGGCCACGTCGGTCAATCGCAGACCGCGAACACCGCGACACGGTGGGGGCCAGACGCTACAATGCAGGCATCCACACAACGCCATGCGCGTCCACGCCCCCAGCGCCATGCGCGTCCACGCCCCTAGCTCCATGCTCGTCCTCAAGCTCTCCTGCCCCGACCGCCCAGGCATCGTCGCCAAGATCGCGAACTACGTGGCATCCCACGGCGGTAACCTACTGGAATTCAACCAGTTTACGAACGCCGTCGACGCCAAGTTCTTCGCGCGCATCGAGGTCGACACCGACGCGCTCGACGTCCCACCAGAGTCCTTCGTCCGGGGCTTCGAGGTGCTCGCCGAGAGCCTGCAGGCCAACTGGAACAGCCGCCAGTTCCCCGCGCTGCTGCCCACCGCCATCCTGGTCACCAAGACCACCCACTGCCTCAACGAGCTGCTCTGGCGCGTGGCCGAAGGCGACATCCCGCTGCGCATCACCTCCGTGATCGGCAACCGCACCGACTGCGCCGAAGACGTGGCCAAAGCCGGCCTGCCGTTCCACCACGTGCCCATCGACGCCGAGAACAAACAAGCCGGCTTCGAACGCGTCGCCGAGATCTTCCAAGACGAGGGCGTCGAGCTCGGCATCCTCGCCCGCTACATGCAGATCCTCCCCGACTGGTTCTGCGACAAGTACACGGGAAGACTCATCAATATCCACCACTCGTTCCTGCCCGCGTTCATCGGCGCCAACCCGTACCGCCAGGCCTACGAGCGCGGCGTCAAACTCATCGGCGCCACCTGCCACTACGTCACCGCTGACCTCGACTCCGGCCCGATCATCCAACAAGAGGTCCAGCGCGTGCTGCACTCGCACTCGCCCCACGACCTCATGCGCCTAGGCCGCGACTGCGAACGCAGCGCCCTCGCCCGCGGCGTCCGCTCCCACGCCCTCGAACGCACGATCATCGACGGCAACCGCGCCGTCGTCTTCGAAGACTAACGCAGCGGGCCCCGACCTGGGCGCGGACCAAACCACCCATCCGAGACGCGCACCAAACCCTTCCTGAGCGAAGTCGAAGGACAGAGCGAAGTCGAAGGACAGAGCGAAGTCGAAGGCCGGGACCCAAAGCCGACGCAACAAACCCTTCCTGAGCGAAGTCGAAGGACAGAGCGAAGTCGAAGGACAGAGCGAAGTCGAAGGCCGGGACCCAAAGCCGACGCAACAAACCCTTCCTGAGCGAAGTCGAAGGACAGAGCGAAGTCGAAGGACAGAGCGAA
>CBDUJZ010000280.1:0-2828 GCA_965367675.1 uncultured Myxococcales bacterium
GTCCAGCACGACCGGCTGGAGCAGTCCGGGAAAACAGCACGACGCATGCACGGCCACCGCCAAACCTCCGGCGTTCAAGACCCGCGTCTCGCGCGCCCGCACACGCCACGCCGACACCGCCACCGGGCGCGGGCATGCCTCAAAAGTTTGCGCCGCGAAGGTGTCCGCGAGCAGCGCCCGAAACCGCTCGCCGCGCAGCAATCCCAGGCCGGGCGCGACGTCCCAAAAATCCGCGCGCTGCACGCCGGCCAGCACCTCGAACAGCGCATCCGCCGACACGCCGGACGCCGCCGCAGCGCCCACCAACGCCCCCGCGCTCGACCCAGAGAACCCGCTCGGCGACAGCCCCTCCGACTCCAGCGCCGACAGCATCCCGGCGTGGGCGAAGAACCCGAAGAACCCCGACGACAGCGCGAGCGTGAACGGCTCCGCGGCCAGAGAATCTGCGAAAGTGTGAGTCATGAGCGCTCCAGAAACACGCGGGCCAACGCCGCGCCGCGGTTAACGCCGCAGCGTGCCCAGCGCATGCGTTGTGCACTCCCAAAGCGCGGCCCGCAAGGCCGAAAACCCCATCCCCACGGGCGCATGGCTACGCGCGAGAACACGGTGGTGGGTCGCTCCACCGATGAACTGGCCACCCTGGCCTACGACCGACTGTCCGCGATCGGGACGACACCGCGACGGCCGACGCAGGCGCGATGCCCGCGCGCGAAGCCACCGTCGCCGAGCCCGCCTATGAGCTCGGACGTGGCAGCGACCCCGCGGTCGCGGCGGTGCATCTGCAAGCCGCGGTGCTCAAAGCGCTTGAGGTCGAAGCAAACGCTGAGCACGCCGGACGCTTGTTACGAAAGCGCAGACGGGCGTTGTTACGAACCGGTCAACCGCGCGCCGGTGTGCAAACATTGGAGTCGGCGCTGGTGCGTATGAACGTTCAGCGCTCTAGCCCGCCTGTGCAACCGTCCCAAACAAGACCCGCACCAAGGGCGCCGCGGACACCTCGCCACACCACGCCGCCGCGTCTCGCGTATCGACCGTATCGAACCCCGCGTCCGTGGCCACGCGCACCACCTCGGCGACGTCCTCGTGATGCAGCTCCATCGCACCGCGCGCGACCACGCCCAGCGACCGCAAGAACACCCGGGCGACACGGTAGCGCAGCACCTCGGAACGCAAATGCAGGTCGCTCACGTACCACCCACCCGCGGGCGCCAGCTCGGCGGCGATTCGGGCCCACGCCGCCTCGACCGAGCGCCGGTCCAGGTAGTTGAGCAGCCCCTCGGTCACCACGACGGTCTTGCGGCTCGGGTCCAGCATCGTCTCGGCCAGCGCCTCGGCCACCTCGCCAGGCGCTGCAAACGCGGCCGACAGCGACGTCGGGCCGTCCACCGCCAAGAAGTCCAAATGCCGGAGGCCGACTTGGTCACCAGCATCACCGAGCGCCTGCAGCCGCCGCGTCTTCTCGGCCACCATGCCCGGCAAATCGCCCTCCAAGAATCGCACGTGCGGATACTTGGCGCCAAGCCGCAAACTCCGCCCCGACAGCCCGCCAGCGATCTCCAACACTTGCTCCGCTCCCTCCGCGATCGCCTGCTCCACCGCCGCGTCGATCGCCGCGTGTCGCGACAACAACATGCGCTCCAATCCAACGCCGGCAAAGAAGCGCGCCGCCATCGCGTCGACCGGCGCCAGCGCGCGGTATGCGATACGCCCGTGCAAGGTCCCCAGCGCGGGCGGCGACAGCCCCGCGCGGACCCAAACGTAGCCGGTATAATGTGCGGTCGGGCTGATGCGTGCTGTCGTCATGGCGGCACGATGACAGAGTCGCCGTCGGCGCGCTACCCGCACCGGCTCCAGCGCTCCCTCAGCGCGAGCGCGTGCGTAATCTGCGGCGATCCAGGCTCCACGGATTGCGCACCGTAATGGGCCGCTTTAGGGGTGCGAGGCGCCCGCATCTCTTCCTTCAACACCCGCCGCCGCATGACCGATAGCAACGACTACACCCCGCCCGCAGTTTGGACCTGGAACGCCGAGAGCGGCGGCAAGTTCGCGAACATCAACCGCCCCATCGCCGGCGCGACCAGCGAGAAGGAGCTGCCGGTCGGAGAGCACGCGCTGCAGCTGTACTCCCTGGCCACCCCCAACGGCGTTAAGGTCACGATTTTACTTGAAGAACTCGTCGAGGCCGGGGTCAAGGAAGCCGAGTATGACGCGTGGCCGATCAACATCATGGAGGGGGACCAATTCGGCAGCGGATTCGTCGACGTAAACCCCAACTCCAAGATCCCCGCGCTCGTAGACCACAACGGCGACACACCGCAAAACGTGTTCGAGTCCGGGTCCATCCTGTTGTACCTGGCCGAGAAGTTCGACGCCTTCCTGCCCAAAGACCCGCGCGAGCGCACCGCGGCGCTGTCGTGGCTGTTCTGGCAGATGGGCAGCGCGCCCTATCTGGGCGGCGGTTTCGGCCACTTCTACGCCTACGCGCCGATCAAAATCGAGTACGCGATCGACCGCTTCACGATGGAAGCCAAACGACAACTCGATGTGTTGGATCGTCACCTGGCCAAGAACACATACATGGCCGGAGACTCGTACTCCATCGCCGACATCGCCATCTGGCCCTGGTACGGCGCCCTCGCGCTCGGCACGCTCTACGGCGCCGCGGAGTTCTTGGCCGTGCACGAGTACAAGAACGTGCTGCGCTGGGCCAACGCCATCGCGGAGCGACCCGCCGTCATCCGCGGACAGATGGTCAACCGCGCGTGGGGCGAGGAGTCCGGCCAGGTGCTCGAGCGCCACAGCGCGGCGGACTTCGAAGGCAAGGTCTA
>CBDUJZ010000281.1:0-2780 GCA_965367675.1 uncultured Myxococcales bacterium
CGCCACCCTTTCAAGGTGGTTACACGGGTTCGAATCCCGTACGGGTCACCTCTAATTGCTTTCACAGCACAAATCAGCCGCCCCGGCTTTGCCAGGGCGGCTGATTTCGTTTTGCCGCCGATTTGCCCGCCCGCGTTGGCGGGAGCGCGTTTGCGGAGACTAGAGCGAGAAGAACTGGCCGCGGATCGCGAACTCGGGGCTCGGGCCGTCCGACCAAGCGGCGAACCAGACACCGTCGCCGAGCGAGATGAGCACGGGCGTGTAGGGGGCCGCGGGGCCGTCGGTGAGCAGGGGGACGTCTTCGCCGGCGGTGAGGCCGGTGTCTGATACATCGATGCGGGCGGCGATCACGTCGCTTTGGAAGCCCGAGATCGTTCGGTAGTAGACCACGGCCGCGGTCGTCGGATCTTGGATCGCGAGGCTCGGCGTGTGGTCGGCCCGGGAGGCGTCTCCGGTGAGCGCGGTGCGGGTTGCGTCTGGGCCGTCTGCTCCGACGGCGACGATCGCGATGTCTACGTTGCCGCGTGCTCCGGCGCTGCTGGCGCCGACGAGTGCGAGCTCGGGGGTCTGTGCTGCGCCGGGTGTCCCGGTCATGTTGAAGGGGAGCTGGACGGGCTCGAACGGGGCGTCGCCGCCGAGGCGGGTTGCCCAAGTGAACTCGTCGCCCTCGAGCGGGGAGTTGGCCCACGCGATCAGGCTGCCCTGTGGGCCGGTGGCGAGCGCGGGGTAGTGCTGTCCGGAGGCGGCGTCGACGCGGGCGTCTGCGGCGTCTCCGATGGGCTCTCCGGCAGCGCTGAGCTGCTGCGAGAACACTTGGAACGCCGGTGCGTCGTCATGCCCCCAGGAGCCGGCCAGTACGAACCCGCCGTCGTTGTCGGCCCGAAGCGCGGGCATCCAGGTGTTACCCGAGTTGGGTGCGCCGTTGCGCTGCATCTCGATCGTGTGCTCGCTGTCCTCGAGCGGTACGCCGTTGAGGTCGAAGGCGCGCGCGACGATATCGAGGTTGTGCTCCAGGCCCGAGGTGTCGGTCTGCCACACCAGGAGCACGGATTCGTCGCTGACGGCGATCTGCGGTTCGATGGCGGTGGGTCCGGCGACGGCGTTTGCGCGGATGGGGGGCAAGGTGTTGGCGCCGGTGCAGTCGATGCGGGTTAGCCAGACGTCGAACGCGTCGGTCTCACCGCGGGTGTTGTACGTGAGCCAGATGGCGTCATCTTGGCGTGCCGCCGACAGGTTGATCTGGGTGGTTGGGCCGTCGGCTGCGAGCGCGAACGGGGCGTCGAGCGGCGTGCGTGCGGCGCAGGTGTCGGCGATGACGTCCGCGGTGGTGTCCGTGGGTTCGGCGTCGTTGGAGACGTCAAAACTGCCACCACCGACGTCGGGATCGACGTCGGTGGTGGAGTCAGCGGGGAAGCCGGGGTCGGAATCGCAGGCGGCGACCGAGCAGGCGAGGGCGAGGAAGAGTGCGTTGCGCATGGGCTCCTAGCGATCGGTTCTGCCGGTGGTACCAGCGGTTCTGGTCCGGCTGTTGGGGCGGTTGCTCGCGCGGGGCGAGCGTTCCGCGGTGCGCTACTGGTTGCTGCGCAGGAGGTTGGTCAGCGCCTCGCCAATGTTGACGATGTCGCCAGGCATGTTGGCGATGGAGCGGCCGGCGTCGGCGAGCTCGGTGGTGACGCGGGGCAGGTTCATGGCCTGCGCGCCGGCGAACGCGTTCGGGGCTTCGGTGACCAGCGTGGGGGCGGTGCTGGACAGGTTCGCGACCGTAGCGGGCAGGGCAGCGATGGCCTCGACGGACGCCGGGAGCGTCTCGCGGAGGATGACGGTGTCCGGGTACGCGTCGTAGAAGCTCGTCTGGACGGTGTTGAACTGCTCTTGGGTCATGCCCGCGCCGGACGCCGTGGCGCCGGAGAAGTTGCCCGTGATGAGCGACATGACGAGGCCCTGGCGCGACTCGGCCGGGATATCGACGGCGGTGCCGAGGGCGTCGGTGAAGAGCGAGCCGGAGAAGACCTGGTCGACGAGGCCGCCGTCCAGGAGGTTGTTGGCGCGCTCGACGGTGTGCTGGGCGACCGCGAGGGTGCCTTCGACCGTCGCGACGTCGGAGAAGAAGCTGTCGTAGTTGCTGATGCCGAACGCCGTGGCGGTGACGCCGGCGTCAACGAGCGGGTTCTCTTCGTCGTACGCGGCGAAGCTGGCGTTGAGCTGCGAGGGGACCAGCTGGGTCTCCGTCACAGACGGCGCGCCGACGGCGTTACGAAGGGCGCCGCCGAGGCCACCACCGCGTCCACCACGTCGCTGCGCTTCGGCTGCGGAGGGGAGGATGACGAGGGCGAGGAGAAGCGTGACGGTCCACGCGATAAGAGGACGCTTAGACATATATACTCGTGTGTTTGCGACTTGACGGTGGCCACCGGGTAACACCAGAAGTTGTGCTCGGCAACGCCGGAAAGACGATTTTGCGGGTGGGAGATGTAGGCGTCTTATATGCGCGCGCGGATCGCTTTGGGCGGATCGCGCATTGAACGGGGCGGCGATTCTGGCTACCGCTGGCCGCACTCCCACGTCAGGAACGCCATGAATGCCCGTACGCTGTTTTGCCGCCTCACTTTGCTTTGTCTGCTGCTTGCGTTGGCGGGCTGTGAATCGAGTGTGCCCGGGACCAACCCGTCCGACGTGGGAATGGACGTGGTGCCGGACATTGCGGTGATCGACACCGGTGCAGGTGATGCTGGCGGCGATGTGGCGGACTCGGACGTTGATGGCGACGTGGACCCGGACGC
>CBDUJZ010000282.1:0-2738 GCA_965367675.1 uncultured Myxococcales bacterium
CTGCGCTCAGGAAGGGGTCTTGAGGAGTGTGGTCGCTGGGGGCTTTGCTGGGTGTGGTCGCGGGTACCGGGCTGTCCTTCGACTGCGCTCAGGAAGGGGGCTTTGCTGCGTGTGGTCGCTTGGGGCTGTGGGGAGCGTGGTTGCTGGGTCCCCGGCCTGAGCGTGGGCGCGGGGCGCATTAGGCTTGATATTCGCCGTCCGGATGGCGAGTGTGAAGGCCTACGTGCCCCCCACCCGGACTCACCGCCATGGCCCCTCCCTCCTTAGCCGCCCTCCCCCAAGCTGAGCTGGTCGAGATGTACCGCTCTATGCTGACGCAACGCCGCTTCGAAGAGCACGCGGCGCGGGCGTATGGCATGGGTAAGATTCACGGATTCTGCCATCTGTATATCGGCCAGGAGGCGATCAGTACGGCGGCGGCGAAGGCGCTGCAGCGTGACAAGGGCGACCTGATGATCTCGGGTTACCGGATTCACGCGATGGCGCTGGCGATGGGTATTTCGCCGGAAGAGGCGATGCACGAGTTGTTTGGGCGTGCGACGGGCAACGTGCAGGGGCTCGGCGGGTCGATGCACATGTTCGACACGGACAAGGGTTTTTACGGTGGCTGGGGCCTGGTCGGCCAGCAGGTGCCGCTCGGCGTTGGGCTGGCGTTCGGTCGCAAGTACACGAACACCGAGGCGGTCTCGATGGTGTTCTTTGGCGACGGCGCGCTGCAGCAGGGCGCGATCCACGAGGCCTTTAATATGGCCAGCATCTGGAACATCCCGGTCGTGTTTGTTTTGGAGAACAACAAGTACGGCATGGGCACGGCGCTGGAACGTGTTTCGGCGTTGGCTCCTGCGGCGGCGAGCATGGCGGACGCGTACCACTTTGAGAACGCGTCGTTCGACGGCATGGACTTGGAAGTGGCTTACGACACCCTGGCCGGTGCGGTGGAGAAGGTGCGTGAGACGCAGCGTCCGATGTTCTTGGAGGCGCGTTGTTCGCGTTTCCGCGGCCACTCGATGTCGGATCCGGGGAAGTACCGGACGAAGGACCAGCTGGAGCAAGAGAAACAAACAGACCCGCTGCCGAAGTTTGCATCTTGGCTGCAAGAGCAAGGGCACGCCCAAGAGGACGCGCTGGCGGCGATGGACAAAGAGATCAAAGCAAACATGAAGCAGCTTCTGAAGGATGCAGAAGCCGCGGACTGGCCCGACGCGTCGCTGATCGACCGTTACGTATACTCCAACCCGATCGGTTAGACGCATGACTGAAACACTGTACAGAGACGCGCTGAACCAGGCGATGATCGAGGAGATGGACCGCGACGAGCTCGTGTTCCTGATCGGCGAAGAGGTGGCCGAGTATAACGGCGCTTATAAGGTGTCGGCCGGCATGCTGGATCGGTTTGGCGCCAAGCGGGTGATCGACGCGCCGATCGCGGAGCTCGGGTTTGTGAACCTGGGGATTGGCGCTGCGATGGCGGGCTGCAAACCGATCGTGGAGGTGATGACGTTCAACTTCGCGATTTTGGCGCTGGACGCGATGATCAATACGGCGGCGAAGGTGCACTATATGACGGCGGGCAAGATGACCTGCCCGATGGTGCTTCGCGGGGCCGGTGGTGCGGGCGGCGCGCTGGCGGCGCAGCATTCGCAGAGCCTGGAGTCGCAGTACACGCACATTCCGGGGCTCAAGGTGATGGCGCCGGCGACGCCGTACGACGCGAAGGGCATGCTGAAGGCGGCCATTCGCGACGGCGACCCGGTGGTGTTTTTTGAGCACGAGGCGCTGTACTCGACCAAGGGCGAGGTGCCGGAGGGCGAGTACATTATCCCGATCGGCAAGGGCGAGGTGAAACGCGCGGGCTCGGACGTGACGGTGATCGCGTGGTCGCGTCAGATGCGTGACCTGATGGACAACGTGGAGACGTACGCGAAGGACTGGGGCGTGGACATCGAGTTGATCGATCCGCGGACGCTGCGTCCGCTGGACGAGGAGCTGATTTTCGAGTCGGTGCGCAAGACGAACCGCGTGGTGATCGTGGAGGAAGGCTGGGGCTACAACGGCGTGGGCGCGGAGATCGCGGATCGGATTCAGCGGGAGTGTTTCGACTACCTGGATGCGCCGGTGATTCGTGTTCACAACGTGGACGTTCCGATGCCGTACTCGCCGCCGCTGGAGAAGCTGGTGTTGCCGAGCCCGGAGCGCATTCACGAGGCGATCCGCCGGGTGACGTACAAGTAGACGGTGCACGGCGTGCGCGCCATCGCCCCCGTAACCAATTGAAATCACGGTGCATTCAGCACCGAGACCGTTTGAGGAATCCATGGCCGAAGTCGTAGAGATGATCCAGCTGAGCCCCACGATGGAAGAGGGTGTGCTCGCACAGTGGAACGCGAAGGAAGGCGACACGGTGTCTGCCGGCGATGTGATCGCAGAGGTGGAGACCGACAAGGCGACGATGGACATGGAGTCGTTTTTTGACGGGGTGGTGCTGAAGATTTTGGTGTCCGCGGGCGACGCGGTTCCGATCGGCGCGGCGATGGCGATCGTGGGGGAGGCTGGCGAGGACATTTCGGCGCTGTTGGCTGAGATCGAGGCGGGCGGCGGTGCCGCTGGCGGCGGCGCGCCCGAGGGTGGATCGGGGGATGGTGGCGGTAGTGCCGGAGGCGCTGCCGACGCCGCGGGCGACGCGGAGACGGATTCATTGCCGGCGGTAGGCGCCGCGGAGCCCGGCGAGCCGACGTCGC
>CBDUJZ010000283.1:0-2656 GCA_965367675.1 uncultured Myxococcales bacterium
GCAGGCGTCGGCGCAGCGTCCGGTGGCCGAGATTGCAGCGGAGCGGGTGGTCAGCGCCTTGGAGCGGCTGCTGGCGCTGCACGAGTCCGGCGCGCTGGATGCCGACGAGTTTGAGCTGGCCAAACGCGCGGTCCTGCGCGACGAATAGGCGCTGGCGGCGGTTGCGGGCCGGTGGTACCACGCCCGCAATCCCGTCCCGACGAAAGAGGTCTCATGGATTCCAGGTTGCGAACCGTCGCTGACGGTGTGTGGTGTTTCGAAGGGCGCGTTGCCATTGGGCTGGGCATTGTGTTCCCGGCTCGGACCACGCTGCTCGCGCTCCCGGACGGCGGCCTGATCATGGTGTCGCCGCTGGCCATCGACGACGCGCTCGCCGCATCGATCGAATCGCTCGGTGAGGTTCGATTTATCGTGGCGCCCAACCTGTTCCACCACCTGTTCGCGGGCCCCGCCGCCGAGCGCTGGCCCAACGCGCAGCTGCTGGGCGTGTCCGGCTTCAAGAAGAAGCGTCCAGACTTGGCGTTCGACGGTACGCTGCGCGCGGGCGAGGACCCTGCCGAGTGGGCCGGAGCGGTAGAGGCGCACCACGTTGGCGGGACGAGCATCCATGAGGTCGCGCTGCTCCACGTGGCGAGCAAGACGCTCGTGGTCACCGACCTGGTGTTCAACCTGAGCCGCTACGAGACGTGGATGTCGTCGCTGTATTTCCGGATGACGGGCGTGCACAACAAGGTGAATCAGTCGCCGTTGTTGCGGGTGGCGACCAAGGACCGCGCGGCGGCCGGCGCGAGCTGCGACGCGATCCTGGCGTGCGACTTTGACCGGCTGATCATGGCGCACGGCGACATCGTGGAGACGGGCGGCAAAGAAGCGCTCCGCGGGGGGCTCACGTGGATGCTCAAGGGGCGCGCGTCGCTCCCCGCCGCGGGCGGATGAACGGGGTCGGGCGGTCGCGCATGCGTCGCCGCGGTCCCCGTGCGCAGGCGCTCCTCGCGGGCGTCCTCGCGGTGTCGCCAAGCCTGGTGTCTTGCGATGGTTTTCGCGAGCCACAGCGCGATTCACAACATGGTGCGACGGTGAGCGATGCGTCGACGGCCGAGCCGGTGACGGTCCTGTTCGCTTCTTCGCTGGCCCCGGCGCTGGATCGGTTCAGCGCATTGTTCAGCGCGGGGGCCAGCGCCGGGGGCGAGACCAGTGCCGACGCGGACCCCACCGCCGCCGAGCGGCTTCGCGTGGGCATCGGCGGCAGTCAGCAGCTGCTCCTGCAAGTCACGCATGGCGCCCCAATGACCGCGATGGTGCTCGCCGGACCGCTCGACGCAGACCGTCTGCGCGCCGCCAACCTCGTGGTCGTCGCCGACGCGTTTATCTGCAACGCGGTCGTGCTCGCCGTCCGGGCATCCGCAGCAGACGCCCCGAGCTCGGTCGCTGAGCTTGGCCCGCATCGCCGGGTCGTCGTCGGCGCGGACGAAGTCCCGCTCGGGTTTCACACGGCGCAGGTGGTCGAGGCGCTGACCGCGTCGTTGGGGCCCGCGTGGCACGCCGGTTTCGACGCCGCCATCGTGTCGCGCGAACGCTCCGCTCGCGCCACGGTCGCGCGACTCACGCTCGGCGAAGCGGACGCTGGATTCGTGTACGCGAGCGATATCGTAGCCTCGGGTGGCCGCCTGCGCGCGCTGCCGCTCCCTCACGAGCAGCCCTCGCGCGTCGCGTACGCGATCGTTGTGGCGGAGGCCGCTCAGGACGCAGCTACGACGGTGCAGGCGGTGCGCGCCCTGCGTTCGTCGGAGTGGCGCGAAGTGTTGACGGCGCAGGGGTTCGTCCCGTGCGACTGACGAGCTCACGCGCGCTGATGCTCGCCGCGTCGCCGCTGGTTTTTCTGCTCGGCGCGCCGCTCTTGGCGCTCGTGCTGGGGGCTCCGGGCGAGCGCGGGCTCGACGGCCTGCTGGCGCCCGTGACGGTCGCGGCGCTACGGGTGAGCCTCACCACGTCTGCATGTGCGCTGGCGCTGGTCTTGGCGTTCGGCACGCCGTTGGCGTGGGCGCTGAGCCGCGCGACGGGCCGTTTGTCTCGGGTGTTCACGGTGCTGACGCTGGTGCCGATCATCTTGCCTCCGGCCGTGGCGGGGCTGGCGCTGCTGATGGCGTTCGGCTCCCAGGGGATCTTCGGTCGTTCGCTGTCGACGCTGGGCGTTCGGGTGGCCTACACGCCTTTCGCGGTGGTGCTCGCGCAGGCTTTTGTGTCGTCGCCGTTCTATGTGCTGGCGGCGTTGCGGGCGTTCGCGACCGTGGATGCCCAGCAGGTGTGGGTCGCGCGCGCGCTGGGCTGCTCGCCTTGGCAGGCGTTTCGGCGCGTGGTGCTGCCCGCCGCCGCCCCTGGGCTCGCCGTCGGCGCGATGCTGGCATGGGCGCGCGCGGTCGGCGAGTTCGGGGCCACGCTGCTGTTCGCCGGCAACCTGTCGGGGGTCACTCAGACGCTGCCGCTCGCCATCTACGCCGGCCTCGACGTGAGCATCGCCGCCGCACGCGCGGCCGCGCTCCTGTTGGTGGCCGTCGCGCTCGCGTGCATGGCCGGGGTGGGTGGAGCGGTCGTCATCGCTCGAGGTCGGCGCGGACGTTAGGCGGGTGGGCGACAAACGAACGTTGCGCTCGGCGGC
>CBDUJZ010000284.1:0-2616 GCA_965367675.1 uncultured Myxococcales bacterium
ACGCTGCTCGACCACTCGCCCACGCTGCTCGCTCGCTCGCCGTGCTCGTGCTCACTTGCCTGAGCTTGTCCGGCTGCGCCGCGTGCGGTGATGACGACGCGGAGCCCGGCTCAGAGGCCACCGCCGCCGCGGACATCTTCGCAGGCGAGGTCTCGCCGGGGCCGCCGCCGGAGCTCTCGGTCGACGCGGCCGCGCCCGGTACAGTCGACGAGATCGCGCGGGCGCGGCGCCTGCTGGTGGGCACGCCGACCGTCTCCGATCGCGTCGAGGCGGTGTCCGTGCTCGAAGGGCTCTGCGGCGATGGCTCACCCGCCGGATGCGCGGCCTTGGGCGACCTGTATCGCATCGGCACGGGCGTGGAGCGCGACCGCGACCGCGCCGCCGTCCTGCTCACGCGCGCCTGCGACGCCGGCTCTGCCGACGGCTGCGCGCTGCTCGGCGACATGCACCGTCACGGACAGGGCGGGGCGGCCGACGCTGCGCAAGCCTACGTTCGGTACCGAGAAGCGTGCGAGCTGGGCTCCGCCGATGGGTGCAATCACGCGGCGATCCTGGTGCGCGAAGGCGCCATCGGCGTCGAGGCCAGCGTGGCGAATACGTTGTTCCGCGAAGGCTGTGCCCGCGGCGGCTGGGTGGGATGCGCGGCGCTTGTCGCCGACGCCGAGGCATCGCTCGAAGTGCTGGAACTCGCCCGCGGTGGCCTCGCCGAGGGCTGCGAGGCTGGAGCCGGAGAAGCCTGCACCGCCTTCGGCACGTGGCACCGGGCATCCGAGGCCAGCCCCGAGGCCGCTCGGCGGCTCTTTGCGCGTGGCTGCAACTTGGGCGATCTCGACGGCTGCGTGGCGGTCGCGGAGTATATGTTGGAAGGCGAGGGCGGGCCGGCGGACCCGGCATCGGCGCGCCAACTGCTCGACGCCGCGTGCCGCCACGAGCTCGTGGACGCGTGCTTCATGATCGGGACCCTGTACCGTGACGGCGAGCACGTGGAGGCCGACACCCGTCGCGCGCTCACGTACTTCACCGTGGCCTGTGGAGCCGGCGCGGCCGAGTCCTGCATGGCCGCCGCAGCGCTCCGGACGGCCGAGTAGGACGGACCGCGCGTGACCCCTCGAATTTCGCGAAATGGGTGGATCTGCACGGTGAACGTGTCATGATCCGGCCAGGTCGAATCCCCCCTCTTCGAGCTGAACAGTATGAGAGTGTTGCCTGTTGTGATCGCGCTGAGCTGCGCGTGTTTGGTCGCGTGCGCCGACGACTCCGAGAACGAAACGCCGGACGCGTCTAACGACGTGAGCGCCGACGCGGGCGGCGACATTGGAGCGGACGTTGATTCGAGCGACGCCGAGTCCGACACCACGGATCCCGGCGACGCGGGCTCGGACACCACGATCGACGCTGAGGCCGATGCCGACGTGGACGCGGCCATCGACGGGTCCGACGACGTGCAAGAGGACGCTGAGTCTGACACGACGGAGCCCGTCGAGGTTGAGGACGCTTGTTTGGGGGATGAGGACGCGTTTCGCCTGGTGCAGGTCCTGCCGTCGGAGCCGCTGCTCGCCTCGTATGTGTGCTTGCTGGACTGCGCCGAGAGCGACGAGCCCATCGCCTGCGCGAGCGCTTGCGTGGCCGCCGAGACGGGGCTCAGCGACACCTGCTCCGGGTGCTTCGCCACCTCGGTGGACTGCGCCTCGACCACCTGCGCGGACGATTGCGAGCGCCAAGGTTCGTCGTGCACGGCGTGCCTGCGCACGAGCTGCCGCGTGCTTCGCGAGCGCTGCGTGGGCGACGTGGAGAGCGTGGTCTCTTCGCGCGCAGCGTCGGTGAACGCGGTGAACATTTCGCCCGACTTTGGAGACGCCGCCTTCTGGCATCCCGGCTTCCTGTCGTCGCTGCTGCCCACCGTGGAATTCCTACAGTTGGTCCGCGGCCCGATCCCGTCGTCGTCGACCACGGCGTTCGAGATTCGCACCAGCGGCGCGAGTGTCGATGAGACGCCGATCGCGGTCGAGGGCGATCGCCCGACGGGCCCCGACGAGGTGGTCACCGTCGCGATCTACGGAACCGTGGCCAACGGCACGCTCGCCGGCCACTTCGCCCGCGAGTCCAATCAAGCGCCCGAGAGCGGCGCCCGCTACCGCGTGTTCCACGCCGCCGACTCCGAGGCCACCGCGAGCATCGACGTGTGGAACGAGATGCCCGCCGAGCGCGGCTGGATGTACGACGACATGACGCTGGGCACCATGGAATCGCCCGCCGTCCGCGAAGCCGGCGTGTTCGCGCTCGGCGTCGACGTGGACGACGACACCGTGATGGAGGCCATCTTCGACATCCCGCTCGTCGACCGCAGCCAACACACGTTCTGGATCCTCACCACCGAGGAAGGCCTCATGCTGCTCGACACCACCGCCCGCGGCGCCGCCGACATCATCCTCCCGCGCGACGAGTAAACGCCCAGTCATCCTGAGCCGCAGTCGTTTGTGTTGAGCCGCAAACCCCATCCTGAGCGAAGTCGAAGGACATCCAGCGCCACCCCATCCTGAGCGAAGTCGAAGGACATCCTGAGCGCCACCACCCCATCCTGAGCGCAGTCGAAGGACATCCTGAGCGCCACCACCC
>CBDUJZ010000285.1:0-2596 GCA_965367675.1 uncultured Myxococcales bacterium
AACCGTGCGATCCGTGGGAACCGTGCGATCCGTGGGAACCGTGCGATCCGTGGGAACCGTGCGATCCGTGGGACGCGTGGGACTGCTTCATTGAACCGTTCTTGGCATCCCCGACGACGGAGGGCGCACCGACAGCGTCGGCGGCGCGTTGCTCAGAATCGGAAAGCATTCCGTCGGCACTTTTTCGGGCGGTGGGCAGCTTACGAGCCATGGTCGTGCTCCGTTCGTTCTAGGGTGCGTCATCCGAATCGCCTGAGGCGTTTGGAGTCGGCGGTGGGGAAGTGGATTAGGCGTTCGCCTGAGAGTCGATGGTTCCGACGAGAACGGCATTGCCGAATTCGCCTGCGAGGTCCTGCGGGTCTACGTCGTCGGCAGCATCGAGGCTGACTTCGAAGTAGCCGTTCTCGGGCTCCGGTTGCCAGGTGATGGCAGCGAAGTCTTCGAACATCTCAACTGCATCGCGAATCGCATCTGCAGCGTAGAGAGCGCTATTGAAGCGAAGGAGAGTCACTCTCCCTCCGCCGAGTTCGTGGCTGCAGCGAGTGCGGCCTTTTGCTCGGAGGCGTCCTTCTTGGACGCGCGCTTGTTACCGTACTTCTCTTCCCAGGACATGGCGATGCCGAGGGGGTCTTCGAAGTGCTCATCGTCGAGATCGAGCGCTTCGAGTTCAGAGAGGTCGAACTCGGGTTCCGCGGCCGGGCCTACGGCGCCGGCGATCGCGCGGCCAGCGATGGCCTCGAGCAACCCTGCGTTCTGCTTGGCCAGCATGCGCCGGAGCGTTTGCCCCAAGAGTTCGTTTCCGAACTCACCGGCCAGCTCTTCGAGCTTCGTATCGTCCAGAGGGGAGCGACCGCGTAGCGACACACGGAGGCTCTCGTCGTTGGGCGCGTCCAGAAGGACGAAGCATCGGTCGATGAACACGTACGCCGCACCGAGCACAGCGGCTTGGTCGTATACCGACGTCTCCGCGGTAATCGATACGGAGTTCGTCGTCACATCGACGTGAACAACGGTCTTAGATGGCAGGGATTGCGTCATGCAGCGGTTCTACGGAACAAGAGGAGTGCCGGAACGGCGATTAGGAGCGCTGCCAGAAGTCAGCGGTCCAGTATTGCGACTTCGTCACGAGCGACACGCGCTCCGACGTTTGCTCGTTCGAGGCCAGCGTCGAAGCCAGCGACGAGACGGCCGAAGCGATCACTTCGTCGGTCTTCTTCGAGCCCGTGCCGCCGTTGCGGACGAACAACGCGTAGTCACGCGTGGCCGACATCGGGGTGTGCGCCGCGTCGTCTTCCTTCGTGCAAACATCCACGCGGAAGGCGCCGGCTGCCGAGCTCAAGCGAACCTCGCCCGTGCCCCACTCGTCGACGCGAAGCGACATCACCGTGGCGCCCGCGACCGTCGAACCAACCGTCACCGGGTGGAGCAGACGAGCGAACTGGCCGGACAGCGCTTCACGCTGAGCCTCGACCGCGTCCACGGGTGCACCCTCGGAGGACGCCGTTACGTTAGAAGAGGCTGCCGTCGGGAGTGCCGACGCTTGAGCTGAGCCCGCGCCAACAGCGACGGCACCCAGTCCAACAAGACCTGTAGCTACAAATTCACGACGTTTCATGGGGACGCCCAGTGGGGGGGAGAGAGTCCAGGCGACTGTAGACGGGTGTATTGTGGTCGTCAACGCATCGGCAGCCGTTCTTCGCACTTTTCCCGATCTATACCCACAACCACCGCCCATTTGGGCCTTTTCGAGCCCTTTTCGGCCTCCCGAGCCCGTTGACCCAGTTCCATACCCACCGCATACTACCCGCCCCCTCCCCCTCGTTGCTCCATGACGCTCCCACTCGGCCTCGCCGCGGTCCACGTGCTGACAAAGCTCGACACCGACGCGCCTGAACTCGCGGATGCGCGCGCCGCCGCCGACAGCGATGAACCGATCGTCGCCCTCGCCGGAGCCATCGCGCTCGTGCGGCTGCGACGCCTGGGCAAAGCCGCTCGGGTCGCGCGCGCGGTCGGACGCGCAACAAACAGCGTCCCGTTGCGACTCATCGCGGCGCGCGTGCTGTTTGTTTGCCGGCGCCATCAGCAAGGCCTGTCGATCCTACGCGACGCCAAGGTCTCGCCCGATGACGCGGCTCCACACCCGGCGGCGGTCCAGCTTGCGTCAACGCTGTCGAGGCGCCTCGGTTGGTACAACGACGCGTACGCCCCGTTCGCTGACAACGGCCCAACGGGCACGCTCGAACCGCAAGACCACGCCCGCGCTGCCGCCACCGCCGCCGCCGCCGCTCGCCTGGACCTGGCCCTCGCGCACACAGAGGCGCGTCTCAACACCGACTCGGCGCCCGCCAACGCGCTATTCTCGGCGGCTTCACTTGCGGTTGCGCGCTACCAGGAAGCCGCGCGCACGCAGGCCCCCGAGACCGCGAACGCGCGCGAGTGCGCGGCGCGTTTCCTACGAGCAGCAGCTCGCGCACGGGCCAACGCCCGTCCAACAAAGCCACTGCAGTTCGGGTCTGCAGAGCTCGCGCAGCTTTGGTTACAGCTCGGAGAGTTTGAGGCGGCCGAACAGACCGTAAGCCAGGAGCCTGAGTCCGTC
>CBDUJZ010000286.1:0-2580 GCA_965367675.1 uncultured Myxococcales bacterium
GCGTCGTCGCCGGTGTCCGCGCCAGCGTCGTCGCCGGTGTCCACGCCAGCGTCGTTGGCCACGTCGTCCGCGGCGCCGTCGCTGGTTGTGTCCGAGGGCGCGTCGACAGCGGTGTCCGCTGCCGCGTCAACGTCAGGTGCTGCGTCGGTCACTTGGGTGTCGCCCATCGCGTCCGCGCCGGCGGTGTCGGTGCCAGCATCCGCGCCGATCGCGACGTCGGATTGGGTATCGACGCCGACGTCCGACGCGGTGTCGGTCGCGTCCGCGTCGGCCGTGGTGTCGGAGTCGCCGCAGGCACCGAGCGCGAGCGTTGCACAGAAGAGGGAACGGTAGAGGGTGCCGTTGGGCGCGCTGTTGGGCGCGCCGTTCAGAGTACGGAGGGTATTGGAGTTCATGTAGCAACCAGAGAGCCCGTCAGCGCGGGCGACGCACGTATGACGACCCGTGCATCCCTCGCCGCACGAACTGGCCGCTCCCACCCGACGGATGGGAACCAAGGCAGGTCTTCGGACTCTCGGGCGACCTACTTTCCTCATTCTTCCCAGGCCGGAGCCCAGTGATCGCTGGAGGATTTCGTTCCCGAATACCGCTGCGGGGCAGCTCCGGATTCACACCGGATTCCCTAAATGCCTCTCGGCACCTTGGTGGGCGCTGTATACGTCCAGGGTGCCGCCGAAGCAACAGGGCATTGCGGCTGCGGCTACTCTCCGGGCGCCTCGTCTTTGGCCCGCGCCGAGACCGCGTACATGTCCAGGCGGCGATCCACCCAAGGGCGCACGGTTCCGGTTCGTTCGGTGCGTCTGAGCAGCGCCAGGTCGAGGTCGTGGACCAGCATCATCTCCACGTTCGGTGTTGTTTCCTGCGCTACCGCGTCGCGGGCGAAGTGCACGTCGGACGGCGTGAGGATCGCGGAGTGCGCGTAGTGAATGTCCGCGCCCTCGACCATCGGCAGGTTTCCGCAGGCGCCGCTGGTCACCACATAGACGTGGTTTTCGATGCAGCGGGCTTGGGCGCAGCTTCGGACTCGAATGTGTCCGGACCGCAAGTCGGTGTTGTACGGAACGAAGATTGTGTGCACACCTTGTTCACGTAAAAGGCGTCCCACTTCCGGGAATTCGATGTCGTAACAAATCGCGACGCCGACCTTTCCGCAGTCGGTGTCGATCGCCTCGATTCGGTCGCCGGGTGACACGCCCCACCAGCGGACTTCGGACGGTGTAATGTGTGTTTTGTAGCGTTTGTCTACGCGTCCGTCCCGGTGGAACAGGTACGCGATGTTGTAGAGGGTGTCGCCCTCAAGAACCAAGTGGGTACCGGCGAAGATGTTGATCGCGTAGCGCAGCGCCATCTCGCCGAAGAGCTTCTCGTACGCCTCCGTGAACTCGTGCAACCGACGAGCGGACAGGGCGGGGCGCGACGCTGGAACGAGCGCGAGGAGCTGGTTGGTCAGTAGCTCCGGAAAGAGCACGAAGTCCGCGCGGTACTCGCTGGCGGTGTCGACGAAGAACTCGACCTGCTTGGCGAACGCCTCGAAGCTCTCCACCGTACGCATTTGGTACTGCACCGAGGCGACCCGCATCTGCGCTTTGCGCTGCCGTCCCACTGGCCGGAAGTACGGGTTGCGCCACTCCATCAGCACCGCGTTTCCGCCGGACTCTAGGTCGGCTGGGATGTACTTATTGAGCACGCGCTCGATCAAGAACCCGTTGGAAAGTTGTGCCGTGATTACGGGGTCTTGCAACTCCTTGGAAACCACGCGCGCGACATACTCTTTGGGCGACATCTCGGCCGCATGGGCGGCGTAGCCAGGCATGCGACCGCCGAAGATGATGCTCTTCAGGTTCAGCCGCTGCGCGAGCTCCTTGCGTGCCGCGTAGATGCGCCGCGACAGGCGTTTTCCGCGGTGCTCCGGGCTCACAGCGATGTCCAGCCCGTAAAGCGCGTCGCCTTCCGCGTCGTGGTTCCGCAGCTTCCCGTCCGGGCACACGTCGTGAAACGTGTGGTCGTCCTCGTAGTCGGTCGCGTCGACGATCATGCTGGACGAAGTCGCCGCGATCTCACCGTCAATCTCGACACACAGTTGTCCGTCCGAGAACACGCGAATCTGGGCGAGGAACTCAGACTTCTTCCACGGCGGAATGTCCGGGAAGCACGCGCGCTGAAGCGCGACGATGGCGTCAAAGTCGTCCGCCTCAAGCGGGCGGACGATCAGCCGTCGACCGCTCGTTTCGTACGCGGGGTCAGAGACGGATTCAGGTGCGGCGTCGGACTCAGGATTAGACATCGAATCGCAGGGGCGAGGTGGCGTGCTGGGGGCCGGGAGTGTCCCGTTCAGCACCTCGCTCATGTAGCGCCGCGCGCGCAGAGCGCAAGCGAAAGCGGCGCGTTTGACTCGATGTCCGCGCCGTTGTTCGCGCGCTATGCGTTCATCAGAACCGCGACCTCTTCCTCAGGTATGCCGACGAGTTGGGAGACCTGTTGCACCGTGAGGCCGGTCGCGAGTGCACGCTGCGCGACTTCGCGTCTGGCCTGAAGCGCGCCTGCCTGCAGACCTTGTTCGAGCCCCTGTTCGAGCCCCTG
>CBDUJZ010000287.1:0-2501 GCA_965367675.1 uncultured Myxococcales bacterium
CCATCGAGGACGACGCCATCGCGTTCCACCGCGACCTGATCGTGGACATCAGCCGCGACCACGACGTGGGCCTGCTGGACGTGGCCGCGGCGCTGTCGCTGCTCGCGCAAGGCAACGAGCCCCTGCTGCTCGAGCGCCCGCCGCGCTGGGAAGTCGAGGCGCAGCGTTATCAGGACCGCGGCAATGATCGCGGTAACGACCGCTACGACAGCCGCGGCGGCAATGACCGCTACGACAACCGTCCCAACCGGCACGATCCCCGCACGGATGCCCCCCGCAACGACGACCGCGGTGGCCAGACTGAGGTCTTCCGCGTCGAGGTCGGCGAGCGAGACGGCGTCCGTCCCGGCAACCTGGTCGGTGCCATCGCTGGCGAGACCGGCATCGAGGGCCGTCGTATCGGCAACATCGATATCCGCGACACGCACGCGTTCATCGAGCTGCCCGTGGGCATGCCGGACGGTGTGTTCCAGGACCTGCGCGACGTAGAGGTGTGCGGCCGTCCGCTGCGCCTGTCGCGCGCCCCGGATGCACCGCGTGGCAAGAGCAAGCCGCGTAGCTTCAAGCACAACGCTGGCGCGTCGCGTGGCCCCAAGCCCCGCGCTCCGCGTAAGCCGCACCGCAAGGGCAAGAAGGCGTGAAGGATGAGGTCCAGGTGGTGGAATGGGCGATGCTCGTTCCCCACGCCAAACGCGACGCGTTGATCCTGGTCGACACCGCCGTGCCGCTCGTTGCGGCCGCGGAGGCGCTCCGAGACGATGACGCCGCGTCCGTGCAGAAGTGGCTCGCCGCCAACCAGCTGGTGCGCGTGCCGATCGACGAAGAGCGCACGATGAACGAGCTCTATGAGTTCGTCATCGTGCAGCCCTTTGTGCTGGCGCAGGGGCCGCTTAAGGACGCCTCGCTCGCTCCGTCGTAGAGGGCTGAGCAACTGGACGCGATCCGCGCCGACTTGATCGCCGGTTTCGTCCAGTTCGTGTCGATCAGGACGTAGGGCGCATTGAACCTGTTCGTCCCTTCGACGCACGATCGAACGCGGGCTAGTCGCATGCCGGGGCAGTTGCGCTCGTCGTGTCGAGCGGAGTGACAGAAGCGGTCGTCGGGTCGACGCTCGCGACGGCCCACCAAACGCTGTCGGAGCCGCTCTCGAAGCTCATGCGCTTGTCCCCCATCTCGAACAGGAGTTCTCCGTACAAATACACGCGCACGGTCGCGTATGCTTCCGTGTACCCACGCGCGTCATCGAGGCCCACGGCGATGGTGTAGCTGACGGCTTGGGGGTCTGGAATCGCGATCGTTGAGACGCTGGTGCGCAGGGAGCTCGTCAGCGTGGGGTTGTCGTCGATTGTGCCCACGTCGCCCCACTCGGGGTTCTCGTTGGATGACGTGCAGTCCCACACGGGATCGTTCCAACACCCGTTGGGGTGCCTCAAGTGCAGGCCAAGCTCTGCCCCTTTTGTGTCGGCCGGAGCGTCGGTCGTGGTCCAGACGAGCTGCACGTACAGCGCTTCTGACGGACGGACGGTGACGACGACTTGCGTAGGCGCGGAGAGGTTGCCGCGGTCGTCGACTACAACCAACTCGAACGTGTAGGTGCCGACCGTGTCCAAGTGGAAACTGGTTTCGGCCGCGTTGTTTGGCGTAAAGGCTGTGGTAGACCCCGAGGGGCGCTCCACCACAGACCACAGGTACTCGACGAATTGGTCCGGGTCGTCGACGGCGCCGCTGCACCGGATCGTCTCTCCAGGTTCCGCCGTGAGGTCGGAAGAGGGCGGGAGGCCGGAGCCCTCGACGGTGCAGAGCCCGGTGGGCGCGGGGCCCGCGTCCGGTTGCACGTCCGGGGCGGTATCCTCGATGACATCGAGGCCTGCGTCGGGACCGCTGACGTCGGGATCGGCAACATCTTCGGCGATGGCGTCGGGCTCGGCCGTGTCGGCGGCAACGTCGGGTGTCGTGTCCGCTGCCGTGCTGGTGTCCGAACCGTCCGCGAGCGCGGTGTCTCCCGCGTCCACCGCGTCATTCTCGGATGGGGTGGAGCCGCAGCCAGTGGCCCCGAGTAGGGCGGTTGCGAGGAGGGAGAACGCGAGCGAGCGAGTGGCGTGGTGCATGGATACGGGGATCTTGAAGCGAACTTCGGATGGTCAACGGGCGCAAATTTATGCGCTAGGCGGCGGTAGGATCGCAACTGGCCGAAAGCCAGAATCGCGCTACGGGGCCGGGACTTCGCACTCCGGCGGCGCGCTCGTGATGGAATCGATGGCGGTTACGGTCGCGCTCGGCCAGTCGATGCTTGCCACCTCCCACCACTGTCCGTCTCGCGCGCCGAGGCTCTGCATCAACCGGTCGGTGACCTCATAGACCAGCTCCCCGAACATGAAGACTTGGACGGTGGCGTAGGCATCACCCATGTCGTGGTCGTCGTAGTAGTGCACGCCGACGGTGTATCGGACGCCGGTTTCGGGGTTGTCTAGCATCACGTTTTCGATGCCGGACATGCCGTC
>CBDUJZ010000288.1:0-2479 GCA_965367675.1 uncultured Myxococcales bacterium
GTCCCGCGCCACCATCGGGTGCTTGAGACTTTGCACCAGCGGGCCCACCAGCGCGCGCGACGAGCCGGTGACCAGGCTCACCCACAGCGTCGAGAGCCCCGGCGTCAGCACCCCGATCGAGAACAGCCGGCGCTTGAGCCCCATCACCTTGGCCGTCCTCCGAATCATCTCCCGATACGACAGCACGTCCGGCCCGCCGATGTCGAACACGCGACCCACCACCTGCTCGTGCCCCGCCGAGCGGGCCAGCAGCTCGACCACATCCGCGAGGGCCACCGGTTGCGTCTTGGACTCCGTCCAGCTCGGGCAAATCATAGCCGGCAGGCGCTCCACCAGCTTGGTCATGATCTCCAAACTCGAGCCCCCTTTGCCGACCACCAAGCCGGCCCGAAGCACGGTCACCGGCACGCCGTGAGCGCCGAGCAAGGTCTCCACTTCTTCGCGACTCTCCAGGTGCTTGGACAGCTCCCCCACCTGAGGAATGAGCCCGCCCAGGTAGATGATCTGTTTCACGCCCGCCTGTGCCGCAGCCCGCCCGAAGTTGTCCGCGATGATGGCGTCCATGTCTTCGAAACGCGCCTGCGTCAGCCGCGCCGTCGGCATCATCGAGTGCACCAGGTAGTACGCCACATCCACGCCCGCGAGCGCGGTCTCGGCGTCCGTGAGCGAGAACAGGTCGCAGCGGCGCGCCGTCGCCAGCGTTCCCCGCCACGGCTTGCCCGAGTCCGCAGAGCGCCCGAGCGCGATCACGTCGTGCTCCGCGCACAGCCGGTCTACCAAGTGCCGCCCGACGAACCCGGAGGCGCCGGCGACAGCGATGGTCAAGCGCGTCATGAAGGTCCCCGCGCTACGCAGCCTTCGTACGCCGCGCGCACATCGAACGTGCCGCCCAACAGCTCCAGCGTCTCGTACAAGCACGCGAGCAGCAGACCCAGCGTCACGAAGCCCGGGTGCAGGCTGGCGCCCGAGTCTCGACAGCTCACAAACACCTCGTGGAACGTCGCATGAAACTTCTCGAGTTCGAACGCCACCGCGTGCTGATTCTCCGCTCCAAAATGCGCTCGCAATACGTCCCGCGCCGACGAGATGCCCAGCCCGGCCAACGCCTGGTCGAACACCGCGTCGTCATCGCCATAGAACCCGCGATACAGCCCTGCGACGTGCTGCGCGAACTCCGGGTCCCAGGTGGTCCACAGCCGGCTCGGCGACCACTCCAGCGCACCGTTCGACTCCAGCGCACCGTTCGACCAGGCGAGCCGGCTCGGACGCAGGTCGAGCAACACATCGCCGCCATCCAGCACCACCCGGAAGAACGCCGCCAGCGTGGCGTCTCCGATCGCCGTCCGCGTCTCGTCGTCAAACGTCTGCAGCGACGCGACGGACGCTCCGCGCAACGCACCCACCGGCGACACCGTCGGCGTCCGACCGACCCACGCCGCGGCGAGGACGTCACGCCGCGTATCGAACGCTCGGCGACGCGTCATATTGCGCGACAGCTTCGCGACCTCTTTCGCCAAGTCCGGGCCGGGGAGCACATCGAAAAACGCACCTGAGACATAGTCACGCATGTGCGACCATTCAGCGCTGCGAAGGGCTGCAAACATCGGAATCTCCTAGGGCTCGTTAGCGAGAGAGCGCCGCGAGCATACGCGAATCACAGCGACCGCGCCCGCGCTGTTTTGGTGGGTGCGGCGGGCGCCAACCGCAAGGTGCGTTTGGCACCACCTGGCGCCCGACATACAGTGTTGGGGCCTCCGTCGCAGCGGCTCCCAGACTCCACCGGTCACGACACGATATGATGAACCAGCTCCTCCGCGAGGACCCCAAACACCGCCTGCCGGAACACCTGGCCGAGCGGCTGTGTCATGTTTCGTCGCGGGAGCTGAACGCGGATGGCGCGTACGTGCTGTACTGGATGCGCGTCGCCATGCGCGCCCACGACAACCCCGCGCTCGATGTCGCTGCGCACCTCGCCAACGCGCTCGGCCTGCCCCTGCTGGTGCTGCAAACGCTGGACGATGACCACGCGTTCGCCAGCGATCGCCTGCACACCTTCGCGCTGGAGTCGCTGCGCGATGCCCAACGCGAGCTCGCCGACCGGAGTATCCACTTTGCGCTCGAGCTGCGCGCCCGCGGCGGCGACCTGTCCACGCGCCCAGTGTTCCAGCGGGCTGCCGCGGTGGTCACCGACGAGATGCCCGTCCAGCCGCATCGCGCGGCCGCCACCGAGCTGCTCGCCGCCTACCCCGCGTGCACCGTCGACGCGTCCTGCATCGTGCCCATGCCGCTCAGCGGCCATGCGCCAGCGCGCGCGTTCGAGTTCCGCGACGCGACCAAAGCCCTGCGCGCGGAGCGCCTCGCCAAGCCGTGGGCCGACGTTGCGCCGCACCTGAGCACACCGTTCGACGACCTCGGGTTCGGCCCCGTCGACCTGCGCACGGCAGACGCGGAGCGCATCGCCGAGCTCGTCTCGGAGCGC
>CBDUJZ010000289.1:0-2373 GCA_965367675.1 uncultured Myxococcales bacterium
CATCGTCGAGTTCCTGCCAGTCGACGCGCGAAATCGTGTCGTCCCCGGGGCTGTTCCCGCCGTCCGAGGTATCCCAGGTCTCGTCGGGCCCCCCAATCGCTGTGGTGCTCACCGTGCCTTCAATAGACTCCCCTACCGGTCCAGCGTCGGCGTCGGCGACGGCATCCAGCGAGGCGTCGCCGGGGACATCTAGGTCGCCGGTGTCGCCACCGATCACGTCGGTATCGCCTTCGGCATCAACCCCGGCGTCGCTGCCATCGGAATCACCTACCTCTGCATCGAAAGCCGCGTCCGACGTCACGTCTTGCGCCGCGTCTTGCCCGCCGTCGGCCGAGGGGTTGGTCGGCTCGCTGTCCCCACAAGCGGCAGAAGCCAAACAGAAGGCGACGATAGAAACTCGGCGTTGAATCGCTTGCATAGGGTCCCGACAGCGTGAATTGAGACCCGACCGTAACGGTGGAGCGTGACGGCTGCAAGCGGAGGCAGCGGATGGGTCTGGTGGCTGACCAACTCCCCAATTGGCCGTTTCTCGAATGTCCCACACGCAACTCGATTGCG
Organism: uncultured Myxococcales bacterium; assembly: GCA_965367675.1. Lineage (GTDB taxonomy): Bacteria > Myxococcota_A > Bradymonadia > REDH01 > REDH01 > CBDUJZ01. The sequence goes on from CBDUJZ010000289.1 coordinate 559, forward strand.
GCCGCTCATGACAACAGAACGACGCGACGCTACGCTCCGCCAGCGCGCGTCCAGTTCCGACGCGCCCGGTCGCCGGTATGGCGAGGAGCAAGGCGTGACGATTCAAGAGAGCAAGACGTGACGAATCAAGAGACAGTTGGAGCGTGCTACTTGGTGCACAGCGAAGCCGGTGCAGGAGTCGTCGTCCACGTCCTGTCGGCTGGCCATCACCAGTTCGCCTACGTCTCGAGTCTTGGCTGCCGGCCGAAGCACACAGCAGCGGCACCCGCCCTCTTGCCCGGCCTCGCCAGTTCGCTCGCGCCGGAAGCGGCGACGGCGCAACAGCTCGCCGCGGTCGCTGCACTGCTCGATGTCGAACTCGGGGGACCGCTGACGTTGAGCAAGACGGCAGACGCCGCCTTTGTCGACCTCGTCGGCCGCGCGATCAACGAGTTGACCAGCCCCGACACCGTTGGCGGCATGTGGTTCGAGTTCGAGTCCCGCTACTTCAGCAGTCGCCCCGGCCTGCCGTAGGGGCCGCTGGGCCGCGACCAGCCGCGCTCAGTCGGCCGCGTTTAGTAGTACGCTGCCAGCTGTCCGAACACGAACAGCGGCGCGCTGCCAAACTCGCTCTGGATGCTGGGCACCAACCCGCTCGAATCGGGCACCGCACCGACCGGCACATACGCGCCGAACGACAGGTCTACGTCCTGGGCGAGCTGCCAGCCGAAGCTCGGCGCGATGAGCGCGCTGGGGTCGAGCAGGTTCATGGTGGCGGCCAGCGATAGCGTGGCGAGCTCGGTCAGCTTGTAGCTCGCCAGCGCCCCCACGTAGTGCGTGCCCATGAGGTACACCTCACCGCGACCAAACGCCGGTGTGTTGACGACGTTGTCCGCGTAATCCGCCGCGTCGTTCTCGCCCGCGCCGTTGAAGTGATACTCGGCGCTGAGGGTCCAATCGTCGCGAAAGTGGTCCACGCCGACGGTGGCGCGAGGCGCAGCGAAACCGGCGTCCTGTCCAGGTACGTCCCACTCGACGGGTAACATCGCGTCGAGCCGGAGCGTTACGGTGTCCAGGTCGCGGGCGAAGCCCCCCATGAACAACACCTCCTGCCAGCTCTTGGCCACGCCAACGAACACATCGCCGCGGGGGCGGTAGAACGTGAACCGGGCGCCCGCGCCGAGGTCTTCGAGCGGACCGCGATCGGCGACCACCACGTCGAGCTCCCACGACAGCGAAGGCGCGATGATCGCGCGGATGGCGTCGATTCCGCGGCGCTCGGTGTCGATCTCGAAGGGTGAGAACTTTGTCCAGATATCAGACACCGAGAACAGCATGGTGTTGCCCCAGGCGATCGCCTGCCGCCCCACGTACAAGCTGGCCTGGTCCAAGAAAATCCGCGCCGTCAGGCGGTCGATATCGTGTTCCGCATAAAGCCCATCGCGGTCCAATATCACGCTCCGCATATCAATATTTTGGCTCGGCGCGGCGGTCACGCCCACGCCTGCGGTTGTCGCGCCGAACGAGGGGAGATCTTGGTTTTGGACGCGGAAGAGGACGCGTTGGTGGAGGTCGAGCGTGACGCGTTGACCCACGTCTGCGGACCACTCCAGGCGCCCGATTCCGACGTTCTGTCCGACGACCGGATCGGGGAGCAGCAGCGGCGACAATTCCAGCCGTCGGTACGACTGCACACCGCTCACGGTCCGCACATATCCGCCGAGGGAGAACGCGCCGTTGTCGCCGTCCACGATGGGGATGGTGGCATGGGCCGCTGTGGGCAGAAGCGTGAGGGCGAGCAGCGCGAAGAGCGCGGCGGCAACGACTGGGAGGCCG
>CBDUJZ010000290.1:0-2346 GCA_965367675.1 uncultured Myxococcales bacterium
GCGCGAGGAAGGCACACGACCTCAAGGTCGCTCGGCACGTCGGGTATTCGTCGCCGGGGCTTCATTGGACCGATGCCGCGTTCGATAACGCTGGTCGGACGTTCAAGAACCGGGTCGGCGCCAAGGGCTCCTTGTTCCATTACGTGTACGGATTTCGCGTCGACTCTGACGGTGTCCGGCGATTCCACCAGCGCCGGACGCACGACTCCATCGACGACCTGAGCCCCGCCGAGCTCGCCGCCGAGAATCGAAAGCAGTTCTAAGCTCGGCTGACGGTCGGGTTCCGAACTAAGCGGCCGTCAATCCCAGCACTCGGCGCTAAGGCGCGTCGTCTCCGTATGAAAACTCCGCGCGCAACACCCGTTCGCCGTCCCGCGTGACGGTCTGCGACAGCACGCGGCCGTCATGCAGCTCCGCGGTCACGACCCTTTCCGCGGCCACACAGTCACAGCGCTGAACCGTCACCTCGGCACGCCACTCCCCGGGCGTACGCGTGATCACGACGTCGATATCCTGGCCGTCACCGACACACGACACGTGGGTGAGCGCGCCGGCCTCGAACGCGTACTGGCAGCGGCGGCCGTCGTGCTGGTCTTCGAACGAGCCGTCCGCCTGTACGCCGCGCGTCATCATGCCCGCGCTGGGTTGCCCGCTGGCGTCGAACTCGGTGAGCTCAGCGCGCGAGGCCACCCCATCGGCGCACACGACCTCTACCGTCTGTTGAACCTCGTCCCCGAATTGGCTCGACCCGCTCTCCATGCAACCGCCCTGCCAATGCTCCGTCACCACCGACCGTTCCGCGACCGGCTCACCGTCGAGTTCAAACCACACTGCCACGCTGCGCGTTGTCCCGGTCTCCGTTCGCTCCGCACACCGTTCCACGAGCCCGTGCAACCGCACGCCAGCGTCGCGCTCCACCGCGCAGTGCGCATCTCCGCCCACGGTGGCCAGCCCATCCGCGAAAGGCCAAGCGACTGTCAGTGGTGGACGGTCGTCAACTCTTGACCAAAGCGAGATACGCTCGGGTCGGTCCGACGTTTCGAACCACGGAAATTGCATGAGGGATGGTTCAGGGTCGCCGAGCAGCGTGGCGCCAAACGCCGGGATCGAAATCGTGCCGAGCCGATCGACGGGACCCCACTCTGGTGTGGCAGCAACCGCCGAGCCCGATGGCGTCGATTCGGTCTCCTGAGCGTGCGCCTCTGCAGGCCAGAGCGCCGGGGCGAGTAGACTGAGCGCCAGCGCGAACGCTGGCACCGAAACCGTGATCCTACCCGTCATCCCGACCTCCAATATCCTGCGGAATCACAGGCTCCACAACCTCCCATTCCAACTCCCGGCAGTTGTCGTCCAAACGGATGCGCGCGACCATCGCCGGTGCGACGGGCGCGTCGGCTGGCTGAATCCGGGTCAGCACGAGCGAGCCGTCCGGTAGCGGCTCGACCTCGTATTCGCGGTGCATCCGCGCGAACGCGGCGTTGGTGTCGCTCACCACAAACGCGTCGGCGAAATACGTGAGCGCCCCGGCGTCGTCGAACTCGGGCAGCAAGATGCGCTGCGCTGCCGCGTCAGTGCTCAGCGAAAACGAACTGACGTCGATAGGCCGCGCGTCCAACCGGCCGAAACACACCAACGTCGCTGACGTGCGCATGGCTCTGAGTTCACTCTCGCGAGCCGCGCGCGCCACCTCTACGGCTTCGCTCGGTTCAGACTCGCGCTCGCTGGCTGCCATCGACTCATCCACCGCAACAGCCGCCGGCTCATCCAACGCAACAGCCGCCGATGCATCCACCGTCGTGCCAACGCCGGCGCCGAGCAGGGTGATGCCGGCTAACCACGCCGCCATCAGTAGGTGTCGGTCTCCAGGCGTGCGCTGCGTTGTCATCATCATCCCCTGGTTTGCGGTGGATCGCTCTCTACGCCGTCAGAGGTAGTGACGCCGCCCTTGAATCTGACCACCAACACCCCACTCGTCAAACGGTCGGCGCTTCGATCAGTCGACCGCCGAGGCTCACGTGGGTTCAAGGTGAGGACCAACCTACGCTCAACCTACAGCAAGCTTTGGCTGAACAGGGGGCATGCAGGCCCGTCTAAGCGCTCGTGCGGCAACGGTTTCGCCTTCCCTCGTGGTGCGCTTCCCCGTAAAGGCTCTGCCCGCGCTGTTCCGCTTCCCCACTCCATTGTCTCCGCTTCCCCGCTGGGACTCCACATCGCCCCCCCCCGAACGACACATGGCTCGTCATACTCTTCACTTTCTTGCGGGACTTAGCGCACTCGCGATGACCGCGTGCGGCACTGTCGATGCCCTCGACGCAGACGTCGCCGAGCCGGATACCACCGACGTGG
>CBDUJZ010000291.1:0-2270 GCA_965367675.1 uncultured Myxococcales bacterium
CATCCGCGCGGCACATGACCGCGCCCGCACGGCACTCCGTCGAGCCGGACATGTACTCACCCACCGCGCACGACGTGCCCAGCCCGGTGACTTCTTCGTCCACCTCGCCGTCGCAGTCGTCGTCGAGGCCGTTGCAGATCTCCGTGGCGGGATCGGCCGGCACGCAGTCCGGCGCGATAGGCTCGCAAGCGTGGGCGTCGCCACAGCGCTCGTCCACCCCACACGTGTCGCCACCCAGGCGGCAACCCTGCAAGCAACGCCCGCCCACACCACAGTAGGCCGACGCCGGACACTCCGCGTCCACCGCGCACTCGGGCGGCAGAGGCGCGCAGTCCCGCGCGATCGGATCGCACGTGAAGCGTGGCGGACAGGAGTCCGGACCGACGCGACACCCCGACTCACAGCGGCCAGAGTCAGCACAGTACGAACCCGCCGCACAAGAAGCGTCCGACCGGCACTCGGCCGTGCGGGTGCTGCACACGCGGAGGGCGGGATCGCACGTATCCGTGCCCGCGCAGGTGTTGGGACTCACGCGACACCCGGTGCGGCATGCGCCCGAGTCGTCGCAATATTCTTCTGCGGAACAAGACGCGTCCGAGAAGCACGTCCGGGGCACAAAGGAGCACCCACCGGTTCCGCGATCGCAGGCCTGCCCGCTCGGACACGAGAACCCGGCCTCGCGGCAATCGGCGGTCTCGTACAACACTCGAACGTCGCGCAGCACCGGCCGAATCGCCGGGTCAGAGGTGGTCAGCCGTACCTCGATGTCGAGGATGGTCTGATGCTCGGCGTACAGCGCGCGCAGGTCGATGCGCGACTCATCCGTGTACTCCGACCAGCTGGCGAGCTCGACCTCGGCGGCCGTCTGGCCAACGCGGGTGCGGGCGACCACGGCGGTGCCTTCGGGGATGTGAGCGTCGATCTCCAGGCGTACCAAAGCGACCGGCACGCCCATGTTCAACCGCTGGCTCCACGAGCCCTCGCTCGACACCACGTTGAACAACTGGAAGCCCGTGTTGTCGCTGTAGCTGTAAGGCGCGGTCGATTGTGTGGGAGACTGAGAGTTCACGGTGTCGAACGAGCCGAGCCACTCGCCTTCCTCCGACAGCTCCACAAGCCCGCCGCCGCGGCAGATGCCCCAAATGTCGCCCTCTGCGTCGATGGTCACACCGCGTGGCCCCGTTCGGCGCTCAAAGCCGGCCGGCGGGCTGTTCGTATTGAACAGCTCCCATGTCTCGGTCGTAGGGTCGAACCGGGCGAGGTCGTTGGAGCCATAACCGGCCACGATCGGCCGCCCTTGCAGGTCGACGACGAGCCCGGTGGTGGTCCGCAACCCCGTCGCCCCCGGGAACTCCGTCCACTCCTCGAGCACAGGGTCATAGCGGAGCAGATCGGGCCCTTCCGTGCCGTACCAGATGTGCCCGTTCGGCCCGATCGCGATGCCGTAGCGGCGGTAGGGGCCGCACACGTGCTCGATCACGCGGGCTTCTCGCGTGTCCACCCGCGCCACGCAGTTGGAGCTGTAGGAGGACGTCCAGAGGTCACCGTGGGGGTCGATCGCCAGGCCGTAAGTGCTCAACGCGCCGCGCCCCGTCTCGGGGTTCGTGGTCGGGAACTGGGCAACGATTTCGCATGTGTCGGGGTCGATCTTGTACAACTCCTTAGAACTCCACGTGCCGACCCACGCAAAGTTGTCAGCGTCGACGCCCACGCCGCGCGCCAGGTCGGTCGAGGTGCCGACTCGGACTTGGCAGTGCACGCACTCGTCGGCCATCGGGTCCGCCCAACCTTCGGGAAGCACCTCTTGGCCAGTGATTCGACCGTCGTTGTTCAGGTCGCGGGAGGTCTGAATCACGCCATCGCCGTTGCGGTCGATGCAGTCGTCCTGGTTGCCGAAGATGTGCGTAACGAGGCCGTCGCCGCGATGGCCCACCCACACGTTTCCGTCCAAATCGACCGCCGTTCGGGACGGGTCTTCGCCGATCACGTAGCGAGCGCGCTCCTCGCCGGTCCGCGTGTCGAACCGCGACACGGTGCCTTCGTTGCTGTGCGGGACCCAGATGTCGTGTCGTTCGAGCAAGCCGGTGCCGAGCGTGATTCCGCCGTCGGGAGCGGGCGCGATCGCCGGGTCTTGCCCGCCGTCTTCCGAGGGGAAGATGAGCGCGCTGCCGCACGGGATGCAGCCGCCGCACGGGCTCAGCACGCCCTCGTCCATGTTGCCGTCACAATCGTCATCCACGCCGTTGCACACCTCGATGGGCGGCGGTCCG
>CBDUJZ010000292.1:0-2174 GCA_965367675.1 uncultured Myxococcales bacterium
GTGGGCCTGGGTTCCCAGCAACTGCGGCGCCATTCGGGCCAACGGCGGTGGTGACCAAGATCGACGGAACGCTTCTCCCCGGGGCCGTCAGCGGCGACCTCTTCGGCGAGTCCGTACACGTCGCAGACCTTGACCAAGACGGCAATGTAGACATCATCGTCGGTGCGCCCAATACTTCGAGCGTCACGGGCTCCTCCGCAATCGTTGGCAATGGTGCAACGTGGATTCTGCCCGGAACCGGAACATCCACGCCGGGATCCGGCGCAAGTGGTGCCCCGTCGGCGACGCCGTGGGTCGACACCACGCTTGCGTTCCGAGTGAACCCGGACATGGATCCGGACAACGTCGATATCACGCGGAACGATGCACTCTTCGGAGGCATGACTGGCGCGTCTCTGGCGACCGGATCAGTGCTAGGCGTGGACGACGTACCCGTCCTGGTCGCGGGTGTCCCAGGAATGAACCTCGGCGCCGGGGGCATCTGCCAACATTGGTGGCCAGCTGGCTTCGGCGGTGCCACCTCCACCCGATGCGAAGGTTCACCTTTCTGGCAAGCCGACTTCGGCCCGCACCCCAACGGGTACATGCTTGGGACCGCAGTCGCCGTGGGCAACTTCAATCGACACGACACCTACGGCAGAACGGCGTCCGGCGAAGCTGTCATCGAAGAAATCGTGGCGGGTCACTTCGGTCTGGGCGCAGAGGCCATCGGAACCCGATTCTACGTGAGTGGGACCGCGGTCCACGACCATGACTACGTTGCCGCGCCGTCTTCGGTGCGGGGAGGTGCGGTATCCGTCTTCCGCTCTGACGTAGGCGAGGGATCCAACGTCGACATTAACAACCCTGGAAACCGATGGCAGGCATTCGCGCACCAAGTCGCTCAACCTGCTCCAGCGCAACTAGACGCAGCGTTCGGCGCGTCAGTGGTGGCCGAAAACATCGGCACGCTCTCACCGTTCCCGCGCCTCGTCGTGGGCTCCCCCGATTGGGACGGAGTCGCTGGAACAACTACTCTGTTGGACAGCGGACGTATTTCAGTGACCAGCCCAGCCGCTGCAAACGGTTTCGAAGACCCCATGGCCGGCGTGTACGAGACCGTTGACAGCGCCGATACAGGCCTGATCGCTCAGCTTGGTAGCGCGTAGCCACAGTGCCTGACGGTCTTCCAGAACACGTCTCGGTCGATGGCCCCCCACGCCTTCCCGAACACCTGTTTGACCTCTGCGATCTCTTCGGGTCCGACGGTCTTGATGACAGACTTCACAATCCCCCAGATGTGCTCGATGGGGTTGAGCTCGGGGCTGTAGGCGGGCAGGAACACGACCCTGGCGCCGTGCCTTTCGATCTCCGCGCGGATGTCGGCCTTCTTGTGCACTCGCAGCTGGTCCATGATGACGAGGGTACCGGCGCGGAGACGGCGAGCCAGCTTGGTTCGGACCCAGGCCAGGAACGCCTCGCCGTTCACTCCCCCGTGAACGAAGCCCAACGCTTCGGGACCTCGGCAAGACATCGCTCCGATCACGCTGATTTTCGGCCCACGGACTGCGCGATGGATGACCGCAGGCTCGCCGGGTGGCGAGTAGCCGTACATCCTGCTCATCGCGAGTCCCGCCCATGTCTCGTCGACGAACAGCATATCGACGGTGTCGAGCACGGCTCGCTCCTCCTCGTACGCCTCCCGCTGCCTTCGGATCCGAGCGGATCGCGACGCAGGAGCCCTCAGAACCCCCTTTTACGGGTGAATCCAAGCCGCCTTCGCGCCCGGCCGATCGTCGCCACGGACGCCTCGATGTCGTACGTCTCCTTGAGCTCGGCTCGGAGCTCTTCCCGCGTCCAGGTAGGGTCATCCTCGAGCAGCGACTTGATGAGGGCCATCCCGCGTTCGTCGATGACGTACTCGTGCCGAGCGCCACCCATGGCATCGGGCTCCAGACGACCCGTGCGGCGATGCCGAGCAAGCAAGCGATTGACGGTCGCTTCGCCAACCATGAACCGGGCCGCAAGATCGCGATACGAGCCCTCGTTGTTGTCATATGCCGCGACGATTCGCTCGCGCAGCTCGATGGGAAGGGGTCGGCCCACGGGTCCTCCAGAAGCACGGAGGGATCACCTGGTAGGATCAGGCCGTCAAGCACGGGGAAAGCCGATCATCCTGGGCGCTCAGACCTGTA
>CBDUJZ010000293.1:0-2171 GCA_965367675.1 uncultured Myxococcales bacterium
CGCACGTCGGTGAGCGCTTGCGACCACGCTTGCAGCACGGCAATGAACGCGCGTCCGTCGGCGATGCCGTGGTGCTGCTGCACAAACAAGTGCAGGCGCCCGTCCGAGCGCACGGCGCTGACCCGCATGGGGCCTACCTCGAATAGGTCCAGGTGGTTGTTGATCGCCTGGTGGCACACGTCAGCGAACGGCGCGTCGAACACGTCGACCGGGATGGCAGGCTTGTCGGCGGTCCATGGAACCGGGGTCCAGACGTACTCTTTGGCGTAGCCCGGCAGCGCGTCGACCGCCCGCACGATGGAGCGGCAGATCGGCGCCGCTTGGGCCACCCGCGCGAAGGCTTCCTCGACCTGAGCGATCGAAACATCGCCCTCGACCGACAGCCGCCACGTGGGCGCGACGGACGAGGCGTGGTCCTCGCTCGTGCCGGCCAAGCAGGCGATGGCGATGGGCTCCATGCGGACCGCGTCGGCGGGCAGGGCGATCTGCTGTTGCGCTTGGAGCTCGGCCGTCCGGTCGGGCGCGCCGACGAGCGCACGCCACCCGCTGATGACGATCGCGAGGGTCGCCGCGATCGCGGAACTCACGCCCTTGAACGCGGCGGCGCCGAGCCCTGAGACGCCGGCCGGCATGGCGGCGTCGAGCGGCGGGATGAGGGTGATGAGCAGCGCGATCGTGACCACGAAGGCGACCAGCGCTGCGCGCAGCAGGCGGTTCCCGGGCAGCAGGAACCGCACCGGGTTCTTGGGCGAGAGTCCGGCGACGAGGCCCGCTTCGGCGTCCCGCTGCAGTCGGGCGGTGGACGCCCAGGCGGTGATGGCGGACACGATGAAGCCGCCGAGCAGCAGGTCGGCGCCCACGCTGCCCTCGTCGGTCCAGGGCACCACGGCGCGGTGTCCGAACAGCGCCAGGCCGATGATGGCGTTGACCACGAAGTTGATGAGCGCGGGGCCGCGCGCGATGCGGAGCAGGTGTGCGGAACGGCGAAGCATGGGGCGGTGGTCCGTGGCGATGGTCCGTAGCGGCGATCGGGGAGTGCGCGTCTCTTAGCCGGGGTGGGGGTGTTGTGAAAGTTCGGGCGTTTGGACTAGCGTGCGGTCCCGTCGCCCCGCGCACTCCCCCGTCGCCCCGATTGTCGATGAACGTTCGCTCTGTATTTGCGCTGTCTCTGACCGTTGCCCTCTCCGCCTGCTCGGACGACCCCGTGGACGTGGCGTTCAACGACACGGGCACCGCGGACGTTGGCGCCGAAGAAGTCGGCGGCGCCGACGCCTCCGAAGACGCGACGCCCGAAGTGGAAGAGGCGCCGACGCCCGAGCTCGCGGCCTACTCCGCTGGCAGTTGTCCGGCGCTCGGAAGCGGCAGCAACGCGCTGACCTCGGGCACCGCGGAACGCGCCGTGGAGCTGTACTTGCCGGCCGACACCGAGGGCGCGCCGCTCGTGTTCTTCTGGTACGGCGCTGGCGGTAGCGGCCAAACGTACGAGTGGCTGCAGCCGTTCGCGACCGCCTACGGCGTCGTCATCGCCGTCCCGCGCGCGGTGGGTACGTCGGCGTTTGAGTGGCCGATCCTGACCGGCAACAACACCACGTCCGAGGTCACGTTCTTCGATGACATCGTCGCCTGCGCCGTCGATCAGCTCGGCGTCGACCCGCGGCGTCTGTACACCTCGGGCTTCTCCGCCGGCGCGCTGTGGTCGAGCACCCTCGTCATGGAGCGCTCCGACGTGCTCGCGGCGGCCGTCATCTACAGCGGCGGCACCGGCGGCGGCTTCGTCCACGACTACAGCACGCCCGACGTCGCCATCCCGATCCTCGGCATGTTTGGCGGCGAGAACGACGAGTTCGGCAACGGCATCTTGAACTTCAAGGAGACCATGACCGACTTCTTGGACAACCTCGACGCCGACAGCCACTTCCTCATCGCCTGCGATCACGGGCTCGGCCACACCATCCCCGCCGGCGGATTGGACTGGGGGATCGGCTTCATGCTCACGCACACGTACGGCATGGAGCAGAGCCCGCTCGAAGGAAACATCCCCGCAGATCTTCCGGCGTACTGCGACTTCTGGCCCCTCTAGTCGCCCCCGCAGCGGGCCGCGTCGTCGTCGGCTCGGGCTTGTGAACTCCCGAGCGGAACGCTTGTGAACTCCCGAGCGGAACGCTTGTGAA
>CBDUJZ010000294.1:0-1966 GCA_965367675.1 uncultured Myxococcales bacterium
CGCTTGTTACGGTTGGCCGCCTTGCGGCTCCGGCGCTTGGAGCCCGACGCGCCTTCGCGCAGCTCGATCGCCTTGGTGAGCTGCTCGTGCGCCACGCGCCAGATCTCCGAATCGGCAAACACGATGTCGGTGCAGACCTCTTCGTCGATCACGATCTCGCCGTTCGGGTCCACGCCCTCGGGTGCGTCCGGGCACAGCTGCAGCTTGCGCAGCCGTCCGTACAGCTGCCGCATGGGCATCCTCTCAAAGTAAACGGGGTCGACGTGCTGAAGGGGTGTCATCGCCGTTCCTTGGGAAGATGCGTGGCTGGACGAGCGGGCGCCGGCCGAGTGGCCAGTGCCCGCCGTCTATCACATCCCGCGGTTTTCGTACGGTCCCGATCCCGCGTTCAGGGCGCTAGGCCTTCTTTTCCCACGCGAACTTGGTGAAGCCCGCGTCGACCGGCGTGTGCGCCACGTGGTTGGTGTAGTTGCTCATCACCTTCTGCGAGAGGCCGAGGATGACCTCGAACACGTTGCGCCGCGTGTAGCCGGCGTCGAGGAACGCTTGGATGGTGGCGTCGTCGACCAGCCCGCGCTCGCGCACCATGGCCAGCGTGAACGTGCGCAGCGCCTCAAGACGTTCGGTCGGCAGCGGGGTCTCGTCGCGCAGCGCGTTCGAGATCGCGTCGTCCACCTTCATCGACTGGGCGATGTACGTGTGGGCGGGCACGCAATAGTGGCACGCGTGCTCCACGTTGATCGTCTGCCAGACCACCGTGAGCTCGTCCGCGTCGAACGTGGAGGCCGCGAACTGGCCGTGCACGAACTTGTACGCTTCGAGCAGGCCCGGCGCCTCGGCCATGGTGGCATGCAGGCCGGGGATGCTGCCGTACGCCTTGAGCGACTGCTCCAGCGACTTCTTGCTGGCTTCGGGGGCGGTCTCGACGGTGTGAATGGTGAAGTCGGTCATGTTGTGGTCCGGGGGTATAACGCTGCGATTGCGGCGTTGTGGGGTGACGTATGAGAACGCCGGTTGAAACAGATGGTGGGCGCCGCAGGTGGCGGGGCCATTTGGGAACGATCGGTCAAGAATGGAGCAAGGAAACAAGCGGGGGCACGCATCGCCCTTCCGCGCGCCGCGTGCGTGGTGCCCGCTGGCGGATGCGTGGTGCCCCGGAGCGGTTACGTGATGCCGCGCAGGGCTTGCCGAGCCGCGGAACGCAACCGCTCGCGGGAGGCGCCGTTTTTACCGAGCAGCAGCAAGCCGTAGATCTGTGCGACCAAGAAGTCCGCCGCCGCGCCAATCGACTCTGGCGCGGGGATTTCGCCGTTGCGCGCCGCGTTGCCGATCGCGTTCGCGACGGACGCCGTCACGCCTTCGCGGCTCGCTTCACAGACGCCGCTCACCTCGGCGTCATCGTTGCCCAGCTCGGCCACCGTGTTCACGATGAAGCAGGCCGGACGCGGTCCAACGGGCGTCGCGAAGCACACCATCGTCTCCAGAAACCCCTCCAGCTCGGCCAGGCCGGCGTTGGGTCCATCGAGCGCGGCGCGAAGTCGCACGCTGTCGCTGGCGTAGTTGCTGAGGGCCTTGAGAAACAGCGCGTGCTTGTCGCCGAACGTGTCGTACAGGCTCTGCCGGCCGACGCCCAAGTGCTTCTCCAAGTCTCGAATCGACGTGCCATCGTAGCCCCGCGACCAGAATAGCTCGGTCGCCTTCTGGAGCACATCGTCTGCGTCGAATGATTTGGGTCGTGCCATGGGTGCACCTGCGGAGGGGTTCGGCTCGTTGTGAGCGTCACGTACAACAGAGTGTGGGCACCGTGGAACGGTCGGTCAAGAACGAATGCGAGAAAACCCACCGAACGCTCGATCGCGCTCGGTGGGTTTCTCGTAACCGGCGGAAGCGGCTAGCAGCAGCCGCTGGTGTGACGCCTAAAGAGCTGACCAATTTGAGGTCTCTGCATCCAATCCACCCTTCCTGA
>CBDUJZ010000295.1:0-1946 GCA_965367675.1 uncultured Myxococcales bacterium
GAGGCGAGGGCCGCGCACGATGTGTTGCTCTACCGACTTTCGCATGACTTTCGCGCGCCGGTGCGTGCGATCTCGGCGTTGGCGGACTGGGTGGCCGAGGATGCTCTAGCGGCGGGTCCCGATGCGACGGGTAAGAGTGACATCTCGGAGCATCTGCAGTTGTTGCGTAGCCGTGCCGGGCGTTTGGACCTGATGATGGCGGGGCTGGTCGCGCTGGACGCGGCGGGTAGGCCAGCGAGCCCGGACGCGTTGGCGGACACGGGCGCGTCTGCTCGGTCTGGCGTGTCGCGGGTGCAGGGCCTGCGGTTGGAGGTCGCGCTGTCGGCGATGCCGGAGTTGCACACAGACCACATGGCGTTGACCGGGATATTCGCTGCCCTGGTCGACAACGCAAACCGGCACGCAGGGGCGTCCGCGACCCACGTGAAGTTGTGGAGTCGGGACGCAAACGGGTGCGTGGAGTTTGTTGTAGAGGATGACGGTGTTGGCGTCCCGGAGGCGGACCGCTCGCGGGTGCTTGAGCCTTTTGTGACGCTGCGGGCGCGGGATGACGTGGAGGTCGCCGGCTTGGGTCTGGCGTGCGTTTGTCGGGCGGTCGCTACGCGTGGCGGGACCATTAACGTAGGTGTCGGGGAACAAGGAGGGACTCGAGTTACGTTCACCTTGGGCCCATCGCGCTAGTCGCGAAGGTTCGGCGGTTGTCGAATCCGAGAGGTAAAACTCCTCTTGCTGAGACACCGCGTCCACGTGTAGGAGTTCACCATGCAAACACCAGTTCGAGTGTTGCTCGTTGAGAGCGACGACATCGACGCGCGCAATGTTGCGCGACGGCTGCGCGTGTGGCCGGGGGTGGAGTTCTCCATCGACCGAGCGAACAGCCTCGCGCGTTTGGCGCGTGTTTGGCGGGCGGGCTACGATATCGTGCTGGTCTCGCTGGACCTGCCTGACAGCCGAGGGTTGGACACGCTGCGCGAGGTGGTGCTGCGGTGTCACGACGTTCCGGTGGTGGTGCTGGTCAACGAGGACGACGAAGAGCTGGGCGTCCAGGCGGTGCGCGAGGGCGCGCAGGATTGCGTGGACAAGAGCGACAGCGGGTCCATCGGGCGTGTGGTTCGGTTCGCGCTGGAGCGGTACCGGTTCACGCGGAAGGTGCGGGTCGCGGCGGTGAGCGATGAGCTCACGGGGCTGCCGAACCGTGCGCTGTTCAACGACCGCGTTCAGAGTGCGTTGCGCCGCGCGACGCGAAACGACGACGGCGTGGCCGTGTTGTACATGGACCTGGACGGCTTCAAGCCGGTGAACGACCTGTATGGTCACGCGATCGGCGACCTGGTGTTGCGCAAGGTAGCCGCACGTTTGCGCCGGCGGCTGCGTGCTGCGGATACGGTCGCGCGTATCGGCGGTGACGAGTTTGCGTGTGTGCTGGAGGGCGCGACGTCGGCTGCGTCAGCGATTCAGGTCGCTGAGAAACTGCGTGAGGAGTTGGTTCGCGAGATCGTGGTCCGCAATCGTTCGAGCGAGCACCGCTTCTCGCTCCACGTGGACGTGAGCATCGGCGTGGCGCTGTATCCGGAGCACGGTTTGGACGCTGCGACGCTGATCAAGTTCGCCGACAAGGCGATGTATCAGAGCAAGAACGACCCGGCGCACTTTGTGTCCGTGTACGACCCGACGCGGATTACGGGCGCCATGGGCGCGGTGCCCGGAGCGTCCGCGAGCGGCGACTACGAGATCACGGAGACGCTGGCGTTCGAGGGCAGCGGCTAGGCGTGAGGGTGGGTTGCGGGCGGTCCTTCGACTTCGCTCAGGACAGGGTGCGTTGGTTGCGGGCGGTCCTTCGACTTCGCTCAGGAAGGTGGGTTGCGGGCGGTCCTTCGACTTCGCTCAGGAAGGGGGCGTGGGCCCGGATTGGGTTGCCGCTAGAGGTCGGTGTCGAGGTCGGCCAG
>CBDUJZ010000296.1:0-1907 GCA_965367675.1 uncultured Myxococcales bacterium
TTGTAGATGACGCGGGCGATGATCGGCCGCTCGCTCGCCACCTGCGCCTCTTCTTCGACGATGCTCGCGACGGTCAGAATCTGGAGCTCCGAGAACGCGTCCGCGGGGGCGACCAGCGTGTCCCAAAGCGACGCGCGCACCGACGCGCCGTGGCGCGCGAGCTTGACCAACACATCGCGGGCGGACGCGTCGCGGTACAGCTCATACGTGTCCGGCGCGAGGTAGCCCTCCAGTGTCGGCGCGGCCACACCAAGCTCGGCTAAGAACTCCGCGTCGTCCCACAGCGCCAGGTAGTCGTCGCGGCTGCCAAAGCCGGCCTCCGAGAGCCGATCGGCCAGCTGGTACACGTTGGTGCCCTCAGGGATCGTGACCCGAATCGTGGGTTCGAAGGTGGGTGCGCACAGCGCGTCGAACAGCTCCGACGGCGTGGCGTTCGCGGGAAGCTCGTGAGCGCCGGCGACCAGGCAATGGCCCGGCTTGTAGAGGCGCAGGTAGAGCGGCCACCACGGCACCTCGTCGACAACGTCATCGGCGATAAGTCGCTGAAGCACTGACGCGGCGCCCTCTCCCGGCTGAACCTCGAACGAGACGGCTTCGCCGATGGCGGGCGTGGACTCGAAGGTCTCGAACCACTTGGCGCCGATGCCGAGCGCGACGGCGGCGAAAGCGCCGAGCATGGCAACAAGGAGCACGCCCCCGCACGAAACGCCTCGGCGGGGCGGAGCAGGCGCGGCCACCACCGCGGGCGCATTGGTCGACTCCCGGCTCATCCGTTCGCGTCGAGGTAGCTTTGCAGAATCATGGTCGCCGCCACCTGGTCGATCACGGCTTTGCGCTGCTTGCGGCGTACGTCCGCCTCGATCAAAGACCGCTCGGCGGCCACGCTGGTGAGCCGCTCGTCCCACTCAACGAATTCAACGTCGAGCCGCTCGCGCACGCCGTTCATGAACAAGCGCGTGCGGCGGACGGCGCCGCCTTCGGTGCCATCGAGCGTGAGCGGGAGGCCGTACACGACCGTGCCCACGTTGTTGGACTGCACGAGCGCAACGATGCGCGCGATGGCCGTCGAGCGCGGGTGGGCGACGACGGTCTCGACAGGCGTGGCGATGCGGCCGCTGGGGTCGCCCATGGCCACGCCGATGCGCTTGGATCCGATATCGAGGCAGAGCGCGCGCATGGCCGGCCGGCCTACTTGAGCACCTTGCGGAGCCGCTCGGTCACTTCGTCCGGCTTGCCGACGCCATCTACGCGCAGGAGGATGCCTTTGTCTTCGTAGAACGGCACGATCGGGGCGGTCTCGGAGTGGTACTTTTCGAGGCGCGCTACGCAGGCTTCTTCGGTATCATCGCCGCGCTGAACCACGCGGTCGGCCACGTCGGCCGGCGGCGGGTTGAACGTCATGTGGTAGATGATGCCGGTCTCGGGGTCGCTGCGACGGCCGGTGATACGGTCCACGATCAGCGAGTCATCGACTTCGATGAGCACGACAGCGTCGAGCGACACCTCGGCCTTCTTGAGCGCGGCGTCGAGGGCCTCGGCCTGCGGCTGCGTGCGCGGGAATCCGTCGAGCATAAAGCCCTTGGCGGCGTCCGGCTTGGCGAGGCGTTCGACGACCATGCCGATGACGACTTCGTCGGGAACGAGCAGGCCCTTCGCCATGTAGCTGTCCGCCTGCTTGCCCATCTCGGTGCCCTCTTTGACCGCGGCACGGAACATGTCGCCGGTCGAGATGTGGGGGATACCGTAGTGGTCGACGAGGCGGGCGGCTTGGGTGCCTTTTCCGGCTCCGGGAGGGCCGACGAGGATCATGCGCATGACAAACGGGCTGCTTGAGTGAGAATCGGCCTGTGCCTTAGCGTGCGCCGATCCGCCACGCAACCGCTACTCATGGGGTGTGATCATCGGCA
>CBDUJZ010000297.1:0-1797 GCA_965367675.1 uncultured Myxococcales bacterium
CGCCGACGCCGCTCCCGACGCGACAGACGTCTCCGACACCCCAGACACCGCGGTCGACACAGGCGCCGACACCGACACCGGCCCGGTCACCGCAGCCGACCGCATCACCGAAGCCGCCATCATCATCTGCGACATCGTCGAAGCCTGCGAGCCCGGGACCACCACCGGCTGCGCCGAGGACTCCCGCGCCGCCGCCGAGCTCTTCACGTACGAATACGGATGGCTCCCCGGCTGCAACGACGCCTACGAAGCGTACATCCGCTGCCTGCCCGACGAGCTCAGCTGCGTGAGCGGCGAGATCGATCGCGACTTCGCCAGCTGCTACTACGAGTACGTGAACTTCCAGTACTACTGCTCGTACTTCTAACGCCCCCAGCGCGTGCTTCGCCAGAGACCGCCGCGCGGCCTGTTCCTTGGCGATAGCGCCTACTCGGGCGTCGGGGGAGCGACCGCATAGGGCCCCCGATTGCGCGTCACCAGCAGCGCCGCCCGCGTCATCGCCAGCGCTCGAGGCTCCGCCGCGCTGAGCGCAAACTGACGCTGCGCCTCCAACACCCGGTCGAGCGCCATCACCCGCATGCCCGGCTCTTCGTGCGTGCGCGCCTCGTGAATCGCCGCGCGTAGCTCCTCGGCGAGCGCGTCCGTGAACGCCACCGCATCGAGCGCGCTACGGGCCGCCCGGGTCTGCGCCAAACTGGTGTCCAGCGACGCCGCAATACGCTGCGCGTCCGCGACCTCCTGGGTGAACCGACCAGGCTCCGCTTGCGCAAACCGAGGCACGTCGAGCACCGTCTCGGTCACGCGCTGAATGAGCGACGGACGACGCGTCGCCGCCTCCTGCGGCGCGAGCACCCAACGCCGCACCCGCGCCACCCGACGGAGCGCCTGTTCCACCAGCTCTGCAGCTGACGCCACCCGAACCGAGCGCGCACGCTGCACCTTCAGAATCAACGCCTGCATGCGCTCCAGCTCCGTCTCGTGCACCTCCGGATCGCCCGGAAACAACGGACGCCACGCGACCGCCAACTCCCGCAGCTCGCTCAAATGACGCGGGTCGCGACTCACCAAAGAGCCCGCTGAAATGTGCCGCGCAAATCCTCGACGAGCGAGCTCGAAGGACTGCTGAGCGAGCGGTGGGCTGGAGTCCGGAACGTGCATGGTGCGAGGGGCTGCGGTCAGCGACGTAGGCGCCGCGGGGGTACCGCAGATCCCACGAACCCCACGCGAACTCAACACGAACCTTGGGAGCCGGCCGGCGGCCACCCGCGACGGCCTAGTATCCCCCCGATCTCCGCCCAAACGAGCCCATTTGCCCTAAAATCGGAATCAAATACGGGACTTCGACGCCCGCTGCGGCTACACGCGCCCTCTTTGTCGCTTCCGATGGGCCCGCGCAGCGGTGTTCCACAGCCATACCTGAGTCGCTCCATGACGATCCGCCTTCCGATCCCCGTTTTCGCAGCCGCCACACTCAGCCTCGTCGCGTGTGTGGATGATCCGGCCGTCATCATTCTCGCCGGCCTCGACGCTGGTGAGGACTCGGGCGCAGGCGCATCCGACGTCTCCGGCACCGACGTCTCCGGCACCGATGTCTCCAGCACCGACGTCTCCGGCACCGACGCCGACATGGCGGATGTGGATGGCGACGTAACCGAAACCGACGCGACCGAGACCGACGCGACCGAAGACACCGTGGAAGCCGATGCCGGCGCCGACGCGACCGAGGACACCGTGGAAGCCGATGCCGGCGCCGACGCGACCGAGGACACCGTGGAAGCCGATGCCGGCGCCGACGCG
>CBDUJZ010000298.1:0-1753 GCA_965367675.1 uncultured Myxococcales bacterium
GTACAGCGTCGCGCCTACTCGCCCTTGAACTCCGGCTCACGCCCCGACGTGAACGCCGACACGGCCTCGCCAAGATCCGCCGACGCCAAGAACGCCGAGTTCCAGGTCGCGGCGTGGTCCAGCCCGTCTGCCACTTCGGCCGCAACCACGCGGTCGAGCGTGTGCTTGATGCCGCGCACCACGAGCGGAGCGTTGGCGGCGATCTGCGCGGCCATCGCAGCGGCACCGGCGTGCAGCGCGTCGCGGTCCTCAAACACCGCGTTGGCCAGGCCCATGGCGACCGCCTCTTCCGCGTCCACATCCCGGCCCGTGTAGGCCAGCTCTTTGGTCATCGCGAGACCGATGATGAACGGCAAACGCTGCAGGCTGCCCAAGTCGGCTACGATCGCGACCTTGACCTCACGTAACGAGATCTTCGCGTCCGCGGACACCAAGCGAATGTCGCACGCCGAGATCAAGTCGAGACCACCGCCGATGCACCAGCTGTGCACCGCCGCGATGACCGGCACCGGGCACTCCGCGATCGCGTTGAATCCCGCCTGCCACTGCTTCACCAACGCGCGCAACTCGAAACGCGGACCGGCAACCGCCGAGCCCATCAGGATAGCGCCGTGCTCGGCAAACGCAGCCGGCAAGTCCAAACCGTAAGAGAACGCCTTCTGCTCCGACTGCAACACTACCGCGCGCAGGCCCGGCGTGACCGATAACTTACGAAACTCGGCGCCGATCGCGTCGAAGAACGCAGGCGTCATCGTGCGCGTGGTGAGGGTGACTGTCGCGATGTTGTTCTCAATGTTTGTTTCGATCATGCGGTGCTCTCGGCAGGTGCTGTGATGGCACGGAGGTACCAGTCCCACCGGGCGCGGACAACGACACCACGCTCACAAAAATGTGCGGTCCGTTGTGAATGCACTCGATTGAGCGCCGTCAGAACGAGAGTCCCCACCACCTCAGACAGGAACTGGACATGAACGCCAAACCCACCATCTTCGCCGCACTCGCCGCCCTCTTGATCGCTTTCGCCATGCCCGCCGACGGCAACGCCCAATCGCGCCGCAACGGCCCCAGCGTTCACCCCGTACATGTGCAGCCCACTCGCCCCATCCACGTGGTGTCCACACCGGCGCCCCGCCTGGACCTCCGCCAAGACCTCGCGCAAACACAGCGCACGGTGGAGCGGGCAGCCAGCGCCGCGGCACGCATCCGGTCGCGCAACATTCAAACGCAGATCGCCCTCGCCCAACAGTCCCTCGCCGAGGCACAACGACTGCTCGCCCGAAGCGGCTCCGTCCGTGACTTCGAGGCCGCCATCGCCGACGCGAACCAGCACGCTCGAACCGCGCAACGGCAGATCGACCAGCTCGTGGTCGTGCACAACCCGCACCGCCACTAGGCGATCCCCGGACCGCCCACGCGGCCGAGCCACTTCAACGACCATACACCACGAGCCCAGCTGCCTGGGCTCGTGGCCGTTTTTGCCCCGCAGAGACTATGCGCAGTTGCCTTACACTGGCATGCTGATAATACCGATTCACTGAACCCTCTAGTTGCCTACGCTGGGTCTCGTCACCCTGTTGCACATGAAGGAGTCCACATGAATCATCGCACCGCAGCCCTCTCCGCTTGTTTAGCCCTCGCCGCCTGCGGCACCGAACCCGCCGCTCCGAACGCTGGCGCCGACGCGGGAACCCTCGGCGGCTTGGCCGGACTCGGCGACACAGCGGTCTCCCCAGACGCGACCAGCACAACCGAC
>CBDUJZ010000299.1:0-1717 GCA_965367675.1 uncultured Myxococcales bacterium
CGCCCCAGACGTGCGGCGCCTGCACGCGCTCGTGTCCACGGCGGCGGGTGCGAAGCTGCACTTGGAGCGAGAGGAGGCCTAGTGGCCCGCCACAGGGGATTTGAACGATTGTATGGTTGGTTAGGCAGCGTCCCGCGCAGCTACGGCGGGTGGAAGGTGATCGTACATCTTGGGCAAACGCTCGCGTGCTTGTTTGACGGAGAACATCCAGCGGATCACGGCGCCGGAATCGTTCCTCCCGCGCAGCCATGCCGCGATCTCGGATTCGAGCGTTGGTCTGTCGCCTATTCGACGGTTGAGACACTGGCGATTGAGGACTCCGATTTCGAGTTCGACCATGTTCAACCAGCTGGCGTGTCGCGGCGTGAAATGAAACTCAAGGCGCCGTAGGATTCGGCGTGCTTCGGCAGGTGGGTACGCGTCGTAGAGGGCGCCGGGGTGGTGCGTACTCAGGTTGTCGAGGACAACGCGAATCCGCTGAGCCTCGGGAAAGTGAACGTCGGCGAGGTCACGCATGCATTCGGCAAAGTCGACGTTCGTGCGGCGGTCGGTGACTTTGACGTGCCTCCAGGGCAGGCCAACGCCGAGGAAGATGAAGAGGTTGGCCGTTCCGTTTCGGCGGTATTCGTAGTCGTACCGACGCGGTCGGCCCGGCGCGGGCGGCAGCGGGGTTCGGGCCTCGCCGGTGAGTTGCACCGGGCTCTCGTCGAAACTGACGATGGGGTCGTTGAGATCAGGAGTTTCCGCGTAAAGCTCGAGGACGTTCTCCATTCGAGCGACGTACTCGTTGTCGACGCTCGGAATGCACCACATCTCTTTCCGCCACGGCTTCATTTCGTTCTCCTGAAGTCGCCGGCGAACCGTTTCTGGCGACAACGAGCGGTGATCCGTGAGCCGGACGATTTCACCGGCGAGCAACTCAAGTGTCCATCGTGCGCGCCCCTCCGGCGGGTCGGAGCAGGCGACAGCGATCAGAAGCGCCTCCTCCCGACCCGACAACTTCCGCTCTCCGCCCGGTCGCCTGCGGTCGTGCAGGGCGTGTTCCAACCCACCCTCAACCCAACGTTGTCGGGTCCGGTAAACGGTTGATGAGCCAGTTCCGAGCGCAGCGCAGATGTCTTTATCGAGCGCGCCCTGGTCGGCCATGAACAGGATCTGCGCTCGACGAATCACGCGAGCTCCTGGCGCGCCGCTGCTGGTGAGCTGGCGTAACTCCTTCCGCTCCAGATCGGTCAGTTCTACGATGTATCGAACGTGCATAGCGTCTCCTCCTGTTGTTGGAGCGAGCCGTAGATCACGTCGCTGACACCGGGTCGATCGTGACGCTGAAGCCGCAATCTCCGTACACCGAGAAGCAAGGTCGCTACCTCGCGTTCATCCACTTCTACACGAAGGTGAACCGGCAACCACCGGCGCAGGCAGATATCCAACGGCACTTCGGGGTGACTCCGCCGACGGTCCATCAAATGGTGCTTCGACTCGAAGCGTCGGGCCTGATCGAACGCACACCGAAGGTCGCCCGGAGCATCCGCGTCACCGCCCCGACCGACGAACTCCATCGTTTGCTTTGAGCAGTTGCGGCCTATGCAAGCAATCGATCAGAATCCCTGTGGAGAGCCACTAGAGGCTGATGGGTTTGGGCGCGATCGGCGTGCGAACGACCGATGATTGGCGTCAATTGGGACGCCGCGTGGGTTGAAACCTGTCCTTCGACTTC
>CBDUJZ010000300.1:0-1697 GCA_965367675.1 uncultured Myxococcales bacterium
CCACCAGCGGTGCCCTCACTTCGTTCGGCGCCGTACAACTTCCAAACGTTGTGTGCCCCAAAGACCGGCCCTTCGGCATCGCGTGAATCCCAACACGTCTTCTGAGATCCGACTTCTCGAGAGTGAACCGTGCGAACAAACCACATCCATCCTTCAGCGTGCAAAGGCGGCGTTTCATCCGAAACAGAGTCTGAGAGTCCAACCAGCGATTACGTCACGATACGTACTGAGTCCGTCTACTTCGCGTCTGGTCGGCGGTTGTGAAGAGCCAAAACCCCGAGATTTCGCTACGCAACGTCCGGAATACTATCCGAGACGGACAACGCATGGCGCTTGTAGCCTCCCTCTGCGCTGGGTTGGGAATAGCACTCGGGAACATGGCATGGCTTGTTGCCTTGCTCATTGCTACGTCGATCGTCTCGATTGTTCCGTTCAGGCTCTATCGCCAACTAGACCGTCGAGAATGGCTGGTGGCCGTTGGTCCGCTCGCCGTGAAGCTCGGACTGGTGGTCGTCTCACTGCAAAGCACCTTTCCAATGGAACTGACCGGTCAGAACTTTTGCGCCGCTGCGGATGGCGAATCAGCCTCGCGCTGCTACTTCGCCGTGATGGTCATGCTGCCAGGCGCGCTACTCGGAATGACCCTCGCCGAGCTCCGGTACCTGGAGCGCCGCATGTCGAACGAACATTGACTGAGCAGCCGCGGAACGCGCTGACGTGATTCCCCACCAGCCGCAGTGGTGGACGCGGCGACACCAGGGTCGTCCCTCATTCACCCGAGAGTCCGAGCTCCAAGTAGGCTAGAATGACCCTGCGAAACCGGACGCACACCCCTGTTTGAGTACAAATCCGGTGGGCAACACAATCAGAGCCATGAGCGATCACAACTTCCAAGTCCGCAGATTGGCGAAAGGGGTCCGCGAGGTCCTGGAATCAAAAGAGCTTGTAGATCTCGCGCCATTTTTTCGGGAGTTCCCGACGCAGTGCTGCGAAGCTGCGTCTCAATTTCTGGCCGCGCTTACCGCCGAATGCGGAATGAACGGAGGAGAAATCGTTCTCGCGAACCGCCGTGCGCCGTACGATTCCCACGCATGGTTCGAAGTGAAAGGGTTCGTGGTTGACGTCACAGCCGATCAGTTCCCGGAGGGCCAAGGTCCCGTGATCGTTACCAGGACGTCACCGTGGCACGGAACCTGGACTGTGCGGAAGCGGTACTCATTCGATGCTTCCGGCCTTCAACGAGGCGCACTCATCGGCTTCCCCGCTGCGTACGAGTTAATCAAGCGACGCGTCCTCAAGGATGCCTGACAGGAACACGCTCGATTGTGCCCAACCCAAGTTGCCCTTCCCAGCACACAACAATGCGTTCGTACGGACGCCGCCGGCGGACTTCCGTTCCGCACCCTACGGGCGCTACACTGCACCCCACCAGCGGTACCCTCCCTTCGGTCGGCGCCGTACAACTTCCAAACGTTGTACGCGCACACCCTGATCCCTCGCGACAGCGTCGATGCGTAAATCGCGAACACGTCGAGAACGAGAGCGTATGTTCCGGGTCCGAGACTGGCGTGTGAACCAGACCTCCTGGGAGCACCGCTTGCGAGAACGTTGATAGTCAACGAGTCGATCCTGCTCACCACGCGACGTCGGTGGAGAATCGCACCCGAGCGGCAACGACGCGTGGCGACATTTACCGC
>CBDUJZ010000301.1:0-1680 GCA_965367675.1 uncultured Myxococcales bacterium
ACCACCCGCCGCTCACGACCACTGTTGAACTCCCACCCCTGGCGCTCGCCGAGGGCCTGGAGGCGTTCGAAGTTCACGAGGTCCCTTCTTATCCAGCGTGCGGTGAGGGGCCGCACTGGTACGTGCAGGTTCGCAAGCGCGGCATGACGACGCGGGACGCGATGGGCATTATCGCGCGCGCCGCCGATGTGCCGCTCCGCGAGGTGGGCAGCGCGGGGCAGAAGGACAAATGGGCGGTGACCACGCAGTGGTTGTCGGTGCCGTCGAGCGCGGAGTCGCCTGACACCTGGGACTTGCCGCACGACGTGTCGATCGACGCGTTCACGCAGCACACCAACAAGCTGAAGACGGGCCACGTGTCCGCGAACCGCTTTCGTTTGACGTTCGCAGGCGACGCGACGGCGGCGTTTGAGCCGGCGACTGCGCTGATGGCCAAGCTGAGCGCGGAAGGGCTGCCCAACTACTTTGGCCGCCAGCGTTTTGGGCGCGGCGGACGCAACCTGGAGTCGGCGCTGGCGTGGGCGCAGGGCGAGATCAAGCTGCGGGGCAGTGAGCGGAAGTTCAAGTCGTCGTTGTACGCGAGCGTGCTGCAGTCGGAGGTGTTCAACCAATACGTGACGCTGCGGACGGCGGTGCCGGCTCCGCTGATCACGGGCGAGGTCGTGCGGCTCTCTGGGAGCCGAAGCGTGTTCGTTGTGGAGGACGTTGATGCGGAGCTGCCGCGCGTGGCCTCGGGCGACATTGTGCAGACGGGCCCGATGTTTGGGCCGAAGATGCGCGCGCCGGCGGCCGAGGCGGCCGAGCTGGAGTCGCAGGCGTTTTTGGTGCTTGGGATGGACGTGGACGCGGTGTCGTATGTGGCGCGGAACGCGCCGGGCACGCGGCGGGACTTGTTGGTAAAGCCGACGGAAGCGAGGGTGGAAATGGCGGGCCCGGACCGGCTCGTGCTAGACTTCACTCTGCCTTCTGGGAGCTACGCGACGCAGGTGGCCCGAGAGTTCACGCGCTTGTCGTGGGCCAATCCGCTTCGGCCGGAGAACGATGACTAAGCCGCGATTCCAGATGCTCACGCGAGAGGCCCTCATCGCCGAGCTGGAGAAGCTGCGTATTTCGATGGAGCCGGCTGAGCTCGACACGTTGGTGGGCATGGACCTGCTGCCGATGGAGATGCTGGAGGACGGCGCTTTTCCGGCGTTTGCGATCGTGCAGTTGGTGGAGGCGGTCGCGCTGCGTGAGGCAGGCGAACTGTCGTCGCTTCGCCGTCGTGCGGGCGTGTTGCGCGCGGCGTTGCGGGGCACCCACAGCGGCCTGACCAGCGCCCACCGTGAGATCAAAGAGGTGCTCGTGCGCCGGGCGGTGTTCGGTGAACTGCACCGTATGCTCGCCGTGATGGAGAAGTCTGCGCTCGAGTCGCTGCGCGGAGATGCGCGGCTGGAATGGCGGATGCGTGTCGCGCTCGCCGAGCTCGAAGCGTTGATCCCGCAAGCGCGCCCAGATGACGCGGACACCGATGCGCATGTCTTTGACCGGACGTCCGTGCAGACGCCGATCGAGGCGCCGGAGATGGCGGCGCGTGCGGAGGCTCGCGTACGCGCGTTTGCGAGTGACGACGCGGATTCTCGGGCGGCGGACACCGCTGATGAATCGGCCGCAGTGGACCCGACCGCTGAGAAATCGGCG
>CBDUJZ010000302.1:0-1644 GCA_965367675.1 uncultured Myxococcales bacterium
CGATACTTGCGCACATGGATCCGAACGCCGAGGTCACCGGGCTGAGCGACATCCCACGCGATGAGCGACCGCCGGTGAACATCGTACACATCGCGTTCGACCTCATGGTCGGCATCGGTATGTGGATGATGGCGCTCGGCGCTGGGTTTACGTTCCTGGCGTGGCGTCGGCGTGAGCTCCCCGAGATTCGACCGCTGCTCAAACTGCTCGTGTTCACGTCGCCGCTGGGCTTCCTCGCCATCGAAGCGGGCTGGACAGTGACCGAGGTCGGGCGACAGCCGTGGGTCATCCAGGGGTACATGCGGACCGCCGACGCGGTGACGCCCATGACCGGCCTCATCGTGCCATTCACTACGTTCACCATTCTGTACCTCGTGCTCGGCGTCGCCGTTGTGCTGCTCCTACGAAGGCAGGTGATCGCGAGTCCGACCGAGGCTGAGCTCGCCGAAGCTAGAGAGGTGACCCATGGGAATTGAGTCTGTCGTCGCAGCGATCCTCGCCCTCGTGCTGGTCGTCTACATGCTGACCGGAGGCGCTGACTTTGGGGGTGGCGCGCTCGACCTGTTCGCGTTCGGGCCGCGCAAGGACGACCAACGCGCTGCCATCGTCGACGCCATCGCGCCCATCTGGGAGGCCAACCACGTGTGGCTGATCCTCGTGATCGTGATGCTGTTCGTTTGCTTCCCGGTCGGCTTCGCGGCCATCTCCACGGCGTTACACATTCCGCTGACGATCATGCTGTTTGGCATCGTCGCCCGGGGTTCGGCGTTCGTGTTCCGACAATACGACTCCGACGCGCCCCGTGTTCGTCGCCGTTGGGGGCGGGTGTTCGCGGGCGGGAGCTTGGTGACGCCGTTTGCGATCGGGCTGACGATCGCGGCGGTAGGCTCCGGGAGTATTCGTCTGGAGGAGGGTCTGGTGACCACGGGGTTCTTCGCTGGCTGGACGAGCCCATACGCTATCGCGGTGGGCGCGTTCATGATCGCGCAGGTCACGTTCCTGGCGGCGACCTACCTGGCAAACGAGACCACGGAGGCGTTGCAAGAGGACTTTCGGAAGCACGGGCTCATCTGGGGCGCGCTGCTCGGAGTGACCGCGCTCGTGAGCTTGTTGATGGCGCGCGCGCACGCGCCGACGGTGTTCCACTGGCTGTCGGCCCACCACCTCGCGATACCGTTTCAGGTGACCACGGCGCTGGTCGCGGTGGGCGCCTTGGCGTCGCTCTACACGCGCCGCTTTCGTTTGGCGCGCATGCTCGCGGCGGCCCAGGTCACGCTCATCGTCTGCGGCGGTATGGGCGCGCAATACCCCTACTTGCTGGCGCCCGACCTCACGTTCCAGGCTGCTGCGGCGCCGCCCAACATTCAGCGCATGATGCTCATCATCCTGGCCTGCGGGTCGGTGGTGCTCGTGCCGGCGCTCTACTGGCTCATGCGGGTGTTCAAGACCGGGGTGCTGCTGCGGGAGCGGTAGCGGTAGCGGGCGGACAGCAGCGGTAGCGGTAGCGGTAGCCGGGGTGCCAAGTCGGGGGGCAACGTCACCGGCGCCCTGGTGCTCTTGACCCGGACTTGGGTGCAAAACGACAAACACCGCCGAGCACTTGCGTGCACATTCGGCGGGGTTTGTCGTTTGAACTCATCGGGT
>CBDUJZ010000303.1:0-1536 GCA_965367675.1 uncultured Myxococcales bacterium
CGTACCTGTTCGGCCGGAAGTATACGCGGATTTACGACGGGCTGTACCTGATCACGCTGCTCGCGGGCGCCGTGTGGGCTGCCGATGTGGTGGTGAACCTGCTCGACACCGCGTTCGCGCTGATGGCGTTCCCGAACATGATCGCGACGCTGATTCTGGCGCCGCGCGTGGTCGCGGCGATGCACGACTACTTCGCGCGGATGAAGGCCGAGGGCGTGCTTCGATAGCTTGTGTTGGGGTCGCTTGTGTTGGGGTCGCTTGTGTTGGGGTAGCTTATGTTTCGGTGGAGCAGCGACCCAGGGAGCAGCGTTTGAAAACTCGAACGGACGACAGAGCTGGTAGCGTAGACGGTGACGAGACGCTCAACGGTAGCGAGCTCATCGCGAGCTTTCGGTATCAGTTCCCAACCAAATGGCTCTGGGGCATGGCCTTCTTCGGCGGGCTCGGCGCTTGGATGGTCTGGGACACGCGGGAGTCGGTCGACTGGCTCTTCGTTGCGTGCTTGGTCATCTTGTTCGGGATTGTGGGCCTCCTGGTGGTTGGCAGAGTCCTGTGGCCGCAGCGGGTCGACGTGTTTCGAGGTGCGATTCGGGTCCCGAGTGGTCGGGTGTGGGAACGGCAGACCCTGTCGGTACCGTTCGAAGACGTGCTGCTCGTTCAGCTGCTGGAATATAGCGGTCAGACGTTCGTAGTGTTCGAGACGCCCGGTGGTGAGGTACGACTCAATCGGGTGCTGTTCCCGGCCGGCTCAGACTTCGACCGTTTCGTGGAGTTCTTGCTCGCCGGCGAGGCTACGGACTCTGACGCACGTCCTCACCCATCGAGCCCGGGCACGGCTTTTGCTGCACGCGTCAGATCGGAGTACAGGGCCGGGTTCTTATGGGACCTCGCACTTCGCCTGGGAGTGATGACCTGCGCATTTGGCGGCCCGCTTCGGTTGCACGATGTGCTCGCCCCAACGCTCGGAGACCCGACGGCGTTCGCGGTCGCCATGTCGGCACCGGGCCTGCTGCTGTTGGGTGGATTTTCGCTCGCCTATGATCGCCCGACACGCTGGTCGAAGGTGGCCGTCCGCGTCGGTTTTCTTGGCGGGCTCGTCGTGGTGGGGCTTGGGGTGTGGGCCGTCGCCGGCATTGTGAGCGGGCCAAGAGGCGCCGACGATGGGCTGATCATTTTCGGCGTGGCCGGCGGTCTCCTCTGCGTGGCCGCATACGCGGTGCTCGCACGTCGGTTCTTTGAAGATGCCTAGGGAATCAATCCACTCTCCCTTTCGTGATCCCGAGCGTGCCTGTCCTGATCCCCGTAGTGGCGTCCACCAAGTGTTCGCTGTGGGCGTCCTTCGACTCGCGGTTGCGTCGTTCGACTTCGCTCAGGAAGGGTTTGACGTTGGTGATGCTGTTTGTCCTGGTCCCCGCGGTGGGCGTCCTTCGACTTCGCTCAGGAAGGGGTTTTAGGGTGGGTGAGTCTGTTTGTCTTGTCCCCGCGGTGGGCGTCCTTCGACTTCGCTCAGGAAGGGTTTGACGTGGGTGATGCTGT